>JAGRFZ010000017.1:51740-98428 GCA_020445785.1 Rhodocyclaceae bacterium | reverse complement strand
TGATCTTCACCTACATGTGGGCGGGTCCGCACCACCTGCACTACACGGCATTGCCGGACTGGACCCAGTCGGTCGGCATGGTCTTCTCGCTGATCCTGCTGGCGCCCAGTTGGGGCGGCATGATCAACGGCATCATGACCCTGTCGGGCGCCTGGCATAAGCTGCGCACCGATCCGATCCTGAAGTTCCTGATCACCTCGTTGTCGTTCTACGGCATGTCGACCTTCGAAGGTCCGATGATGTCGGTGAAAACCGTCAATGCCCTGTCGCACTACACCGACTGGACCGTCGGTCACGTGCATTCCGGCGCGCTCGGTTGGGTCGCGATGGTGTCGATCGGCTCGATCTACTACCTGTTGCCGCGGATGTACGGAAAGACCGAGATGTATTCGACCAAGTTGATTACGACCCACTTCTGGGTGGCCACCATCGGCGTGGTGCTCTACATCGCCTCGATGTGGATCGCCGGCGTCATGCAGGGCCTGATGTGGCGCGCGACCAACCCCGACGGCACGCTGACCTACTCCTTCGTCGAATCGGTGAAGGCCAGCTATCCGTTCTGGTCGATCCGCTTGCTCGGCGGCGTATTGTTCCTCGGCGGCATGTTCATCATGTTCTACAACATGCTGAAGACGATCTCGGGCCGTCAGGCCTACGACGCGCCGGTGGTCGCTCCGGCCGCGGCTCACGCCTGATCGGGAGAGGAACAAAATGGCTCAAAGCAAACACGAATTTATCGAGAAGAGTGTCGGCTGGATGATCGTGCTGACGCTGCTGACGGTCAGCGTGGGCGGTCTGGTGGAGATCGTGCCGCTGTTCTTCCAGAAGTCGACGACGACTCCGGTCGAAGGCCTCAAGCCTTACGATGCGCTGCAGCTGGCCGGTCGCGATGTCTACGTTCGAGAGGGCTGCTACAACTGCCATTCGCAGATGATTCGGCCGTTCCGCGCCGAGACCGAACGCTACGGCCACTATTCGGTCGCTGGCGAGTTTGTCTACGACCACCCGTTTCAGTGGGGTTCGAAGCGCACGGGTCCCGATCTGCACCGGGTCGGCGGGCGTTACTCCGACGAATGGCATCGCGTGCACCTGATCAACCCGCGCGACGTCGTGCCCGAGTCCAACATGCCGGCATTTCCGTGGCTGGAAAGGACGCTGGATACCGACGTCGCGGCGCGGATGGAGGCCTTGCGCAAGGTCGGCGTGCCCTACACCGACGAGCAGATTGCCGCGGCCAACGATGCGGTCGCGGGCAAGTCCGAGCTCGATGCGGTGGTGGCCTACCTGCAAGGCCTCGGTACAGCGCTGAAGCGCGTTCAGTGAGGGTGGTGATTGCGCCGTGGATATCAACGACTTTCGTTCGATGCTGACCGTGCTCGGACTGCTGTGCTTCCTGGGTATCGTGGCGTGGGCGTACAGCGGCCGGGCCAAGAAGGGATTCGACGAGGCGGCGCAACTGCCTTTCGCAGATGAAGACATGGCCGACGGTGACGTCGGACATCGCAAGGAAGGAAGGAAAAATGGCTGACTTTGTTAGCGGTTTCTGGAATATGTGGGTGATGGTGTTGGTCGCCCTGAGTCTGCTCTTCTGCGTGTTCGTGCTGGCTTCGAACATGAAGGGAGAGAAGTCGGAAAGCGGCGAGGCCAAGCTCCACGGTCACGTCTGGGACGAGACTTTGTGCGAGTACAACAACCCCTTGCCGCGCTGGTGGATGTACCTATTCTGGATCACGATCTTTTTCGCGATTGCCTACATGGTCGTGTTTCCGGGCTTCGGCAACACCAAGGGCGTGTTCGGCTGGAGTTCGGCCCACGGCGAAAACAGCCAATATGCGCGTGAGATGAAGGCGGCCGAGGATCGGTATGGTCCGATCTTCGCGAAGTATCAGGCGCAGGATCTGCAGGCGGTTGCGGCCGATCCGGAAGCCAATGCAATGGGGCAGCGGATGTTCTTGACCTATTGTGCCCAGTGCCATGGGTCCGACGCACGGGGTGCGAAGGGCTTCCCGAATCTGACGGACGAGGACTGGCTCTATGGTGGTGCGCCGGAAACGATCAAGGCGACGATCCTGGGCGGCCGGCAGGGGATGATGCCTCCGTTTGGCCCGGTGGTCGGGGCAGAAGGTGCGAAGAACCTGGCCAACTACGTGCGTTCGCTGTCGGGCCTGGCGCATGATTCGGCTCGCGCGCAGCAGGGCGCGGAGCAGTTTGCGACGACTTGCGCGGCATGCCATGGTGCCGATGCGACGGGCAATCAAGCGATCGGGGCGCCGAACTTGGCGGACAAGACCTGGCTCTATGGTTCGAGCGAGGCGACGATCATCGAGACCATCTCGAACGGCCGTCAAAACCGCATGCCTGCGTTCGAGGAATTCCTTGGTGATGCCAAGGTTCATTTGCTGGCGGCCTACGTCTACAGCCTGTCGAACAAGTAACGCGCTATCAGCGAGCGATGCCCGCTCGACCGTGCCCCGGGGCGTGCCCCGGGGTAATTTGGCCAATATAATTCAGAATATGCGAATATAACTATTATGTCCGATCAAGCCACAAGCCGCGAGGCGCAAGGCCAGGCGGCAGCCCCGACCCAAGAAGAAAGTCTCTACGCCGTCCGGCAGAAGGTCTACGTGCGTGCGGTCTCCGGCCTGTTCGCCAAATGGCGCTGGGGGCTCGTATGGTTTACCCAGTTGCTCTTCTATGGCTTGTGCTGGATCCCATGGAACGGGCGCCAGGCGGTGCTCTTCCATCTCGTCGAGCGGAAGTTCTATATCTTCGGTTGGGTATTCTGGCCGCAGGATGTGTTTTTCCTGGCGATCCTGTTGATCATCTCCGCCTACGCACTGTTCTTCTTCACCGCGATCGCCGGCCGGCTGTGGTGCGGCTATGCCTGTCCCCAGACCGTGTACACCGAAATCTTCATGTGGATCGAACAGAAGATCGAGGGTGACCGCAACAAGCGCATGAAGCTCGACAAGTCCGACATGAGCGGACGCAAGGCACGGGTCAAGGGGCTCAAGTACGCTGCGTGGATCGCACTGTCGCTGTGGACCGGTTTCACCTTCGTCGGCTACTTCACGCCAATCCGGGAATTGGTTCAGTCGGCACTTTCCTTCAGCTTCGGGCCGTGGGAGTTGTTCTGGATCCTGTTCTACTCGAGCTTCACGTACCTGATGGCCGGGGTCATGCGCGAGCAAGTCTGCAAGTACATGTGTCCGTATGCGCGATTTCAAGGTGTGATGTTCGACCCGGATACACTCGTCATTACCTACGACGATGAGCGCGGCGAGCCGAGGGGCGCGCGCAAGAAGGGTGTCGATCCTCGCGCGCTGAACAAGGGCGACTGCGTAGACTGCGGCATCTGTGTCCAGGTGTGCCCGACCGGGATCGACATCCGCGACGGAATGCAGTACGAGTGCATCGGTTGCGCTGCTTGCATCGACGCCTGCGACCAGGTGATGGACAAGATGAACTACCCCAGAGGCTTGATCCGCTATTCGACCGAGAATGCGGTCAAGAAACACTGGGGCATGAAGGAGATTCTCGCCCACGTGATGCGTCCGCGTACGCTGGTCTATGGTGCGATTCTCGGCGTGGTGACCCTGGCCTTCGTATGGGGCCTCGCGACCCGTTCGCCGTTGCGCGTCGACATCATCCGCGATCGCGCCAGCCTTGCGCGGGAAGTGGCCGACGGCTACATCGAAAATGCCTATCGTCTGCAGGTGATGAACATGACCGAGGCACCGCGAAGTTTTGCGCTGACGCTCGAGGGTGGTGAAGGGCTTCGGATGGTCGGGCCGGAGACCATCGAAATCGGTCCGGCGACGACCCAGGCGGTCACGATCCAGGCGCAGATTCCCTATGGTGCGGTGGAGCCGGGATCGCATGGCATTCATGTCGTGGTTCAGGCCCTCGATGATGCCAAGGTCCGGGTGAAGGAGCACACCACCTTCATCATGCCGCGTTGAGGATCCCACCATGCAGGAGTCGAATCAGCGCCGCCCCTGGTATCGTGAAAAGCTGGTCTGGCTGGTGATTTCGCTGCCCGCCGCGGCCATCCTTGGCGGAATTGCGACGATCGTGATCGCCACCCGGACCAGCGATGGCCTGGTGGCCGACGACTATTACAAGCAGGGGCTCGCCATCAACCAGACCATTGCGCGGGAAGAACGCGCACGCGCGATGGCGTTGGTGGCCGTCATCGAACTGGGCGGTGGTTCGGTCCGCGCCCGGCTCGATTCCCTCGCGGCGGCCCCGCTTCCGGAGCGGGTCGTCCTGACCCTGGTACATCCGACTCGGTCGGGGGAGGACCAGGAGGTGCTGCTGACCCGTCAGGGAGACATGTACGCTGGGCAGATGCAGTACCCGAGTGCCGGTCGCTGGCAAGTCCGACTCGAGGATGAGTTTCGCAGTTGGAGGATGAACGGTTCTGCACACTTGCCGGAGGAATCGACCATTCGTATAGAGAGCGAGTTGTCCGGGTCATGAACTGCGCCGAGGCGGTCACTGCAGCCACCGCACCGGGCAGTGCCGGCGGCGGCCGTTCGCGACCGTACACCATCGGTCTGGTTCAGAGGGACGAAGCGCCAAATTGACCAATCGGCCGAGGCGCGGCGAGCATGCCGCCCGCGAAGCATCCGTGCCGTGGCGATCGGTGGATCGATACCGGGGTGCGCGCGGGCGCAGGCAGCCGGGCGCACGTCAAACGCTCAACAGGAGTCACCAAATGAAAAAAACGATCGAAGTGCTGTGGCCTTCCTTCCTCGTGGCCGGACTGGCCGAAATCGTGTTCTTTACGATCATCAATCCGCAGGAGTTGTACTTCTTCGGCGAGCCGGTCCGGGTCTCGGAAATCGCGACCTATTCGATCGGCTTCTTCGGCTTCTGGTTGATCTGCGCCGCGTCGAGTCTGACCACCGTATTCTTCCAGCGCGGCTCCGAGCAGATCAATCACCCGGAGCGCTTCCACGAGTCATGATGCACGGTGCCATGTGGGGCCGCTGGCCACGCGGCCGCCAGTGGCGGCGGTGGCCAGTCACGGCGCCGGAGGCGTGAATCAGCGGTACACCAGCACCGGGATCTTGCTGTGGGTCAGCACTTTCTGGGTCTCGCTGCCCAGCAGCAGGCTGGCCAAACCCCGACGGCCGTGCGAGGCCATGAAGATCAGGTCGCATCCATGCCGGTCTGCGGCATCGATGATGGCTTCGTACGGAATCTCGTTGACGGTGGTGTCGGTGATGACCTGCACCCCGGCGCCCTCAGCCAAGGAGCGCGCCTGATCGAGAATCGCCTTGGCTTCGGCTTCGGACGCCTGCGCAAACTGTTCGGGTGTCGTCGGATCGATGAGGGCGCCCTCACCATAGATCGGCATCGGAAAGTCCGGTTGGGCATAGAAGAACACGACCTGAGCGCCGGCTTCGCTTGCAAAGGATATCGCCCTGCGCACGGTGCCGTTCGACAGATCGGAGCCATCTGTGGGCACGAGAATGTTCTTGAACATGGCATGCTCCTGGCTATGAACCCGAGGTGTCCATTATATGCGTCACGCACCGTGGCCGTGGTTTGACCGGTATCAAACATCGCGCCGGCGGTACCGCCTGGCTGGCCGATTTTCGCGACAATTGCTCTGGACCCGACCTTCTTCGAGCGAGGCCGGCGTAGTGTAGGCACGATGCAGGAGAGTGACGATGGTAATGCAGGCTCATTGGGGAAACGGGGCGCACAGTGGTGCATTCACTGCCGGCTGGCAGTCGATGGGGCAGGCGGGCAAGGCCTTCGAAGGTGCCATGGATCCGATCGGCGTCGCGATGCCTCTGATCCATGCGCAGTTGGCGTGGCTCGCGCACCCGCTCGAGCTGACCGCCGCGGCCATGAAGCTTTTGGACCAGGGTGTTGCGCTGCAGCGTCACATGATGCTGCGCAGCCTGGGCCTGCAGAGTTCGGAGCCGGTCGTGCCCCATCGCGACGACAAGCGGTTCTCCGATCCGGTATGGCGCAGCCAGGTTCACTGGGACCTGATCAAGGATGCCTACCTGATGCTCACCCGCAGCGTGCAGGACATGCTGTTCGAGACGCCGGGAATGTCGGCGCGGGAGCGTCGCCGGGCGGCGTTCTGGTGGCGTACTTGGCTCAATGCCGTGGCACCGAGCAATTTCCTGTTCACCAATCCGGTCGCCTTGCGCATGGCGGTCGAGACGGGCGGGGAGTCGCTGCGCCTCGGGTTCTCCAACTTCCTCGACGATCTCAAGGCAGGATCGGTCCGGCTGGCCGATCCGGCGGATTTTTCGGTCGGCGACAATCTTGCGACCACGCCGGGGAAGGTCGTCTTCCGCAATCGCCTGCTCGAGGTGATCCACTACGAACCCACCCAGCCCCGGGTGTTGCGAGAGCCGGTGGTCATCGTCACGCCGTGGATCAACAAGTTCTACATCCTCGATCTCAAGCCGAAGAAGAGCATGGTGCGGTATCTGCTCGACCAGGGATTGGACGTCTACATCACCAGTTGGAAGAACCCCGACGCGACGATGGCCGACACCGGCTTCGAAGACTATTTGATCGACGGCGTCGGTGAGATCGTGCGGGTCGCGCGGGAACTGTCCGGCGCGCCGCAAGTGCACGCGGTGGGCTATTGCATCGGCGGAACCGCGCTGGCCATGTTCATGGCCTGGGCCAACCGTCATTTTGGCCAGGAACGGATGCCGATCGCCGACTGGACGCTGTTCGCGACGCTGGTCGATTTCCACAGGCCCGGCGACATCGAGGTCTTCATCGATCCGCAGGCCGTGCGTTACCTGACCGAGAACATGGCTCGACAGGGCTATCTCGACGGCAAGGAGATGGCTGCCTCCTTCCGGCTGCTGCGCTCCAACAGCCTGATCTGGCACTACGTCGTGCATGGCTGGCTGTACGGCGAGAAGCCCCCGGCCTTCGACGTGCTCTACTGGAACATGGATACCACACGAATGCCGGCGCGAATGCACTCCTGGTATCTCGAAGAGCTCTACCTGAACAATCGGCTGGTGCGGGCCAATGATCTGCAGATTGCCGGCGAGCGAATCGATCTCGGTTGTATTCGCCAGCCGCTGTACGCGGTTGGTGCCGAGGACGATCACATCGCGCCGTGGCAGCAGACCTTTCGCATCATGGATCTGCTCGGATGTCCACGCCGATACGTGCTCTCCAGCTCCGGCCACATCCTCGGAATCGTCAATCCGCCGACGCGACCCCCCAAGCGCGAATACGTGGCGGCGGAGGTCAAGGCCGGCGATTCGCACGAAGCTTGGCATCACCGCGGAACACGAGAGGCGGGCAGTTGGTGGGGCGACTGGATGGCGTGGCTGAAGCCGCGTTGTGGCCCGCTGGTCGATGCGCCAGCGGTTGCCGGCGATAAATTTCCGGCCCTCGACGATGCGCCCGGGCGCTATGTCCACGAACGCTGATTACCATCGCTCGTGTGTGGTGGAGCGGGGTGCCGCCTCGCGGCCGGATTCCGATTGCGTCGTTCGGCTGTGCGCCGGATTCGACCGATCAATCCCGTCTCGGCCCGCCCGTTTGGCGCTCGTTGGAGCGCGGCGGCGCGCTAAGTCTGCTTGGCGCAGTGGGTCAAGAGTCTGCGCAGGCCCTCGAGGTCGATGATTCGGATGTGTTTCTGGTGCACTGCGACCAGCCCTTCATCCTGGAACTTCGAAAAGGCTCGCGACACGGTCTCGAGCTTGAGGCCGAGGTAGGAGCCGATTTCGTCCCGCGTCATGCGCAGATGGAACTCGGCCGGCGAATAGCCCCGCGCCATGAAACGCTTGGACAGATTGAGCAGAAAGGCCGCCAGCCGCTCCTCGGCACGCATCGAGCCGAGGAGCATCATGACGCCATGGTCGCGTACGATCTCGCGACTCATCACCTTGTGGAACTGGTGCTGGAGCGATTCCACCTGGCGCGACAACTCCTCGAGCTGGCCGAAGGGGATGACGCAGACCTCGCTGTCCTCCAGCGCCGTGGCGTTGCAGGAATGGGTTTCGGAGCTGATGCCGTCGAGGCCCAGGATCTCGCCCGTCATCTGGAAGCCGGTCACCTGCTCGCGACCGTCCTCGAGCAGTACGTCGGTCTTGAACGATCCGGCGCGGATCGCATAGATTGCCTCGAAGGGCGCCCCGGCGCTGTAAAGATGATGCTGCCGGCGAACTTTTCGGCGCCCGGCCACGAGTTCGTCGAGCCGATCGATCTCTTCGCCCGTCAGGCCAAATGGCAAGCAGAGCTCTCGCAGATTACACTGAGAGCAGACGGCTTTCAGGCCGGTCGGCGTGATTGCCGTCGCTTTCATTTGCACGCTGTCTCCGCTCCTTTCCGATCCGCTGGGATCGTATCGGTTTGATCCACGTCAACCCTTGCCGGAAGTCTTTCTGAGAAGGTAGCCCCGGCAATTGTGCAGGATGACCATGAGCAACAAAGATATCGTTTTCGATCCCCAGTTGATTCGCCGCTTCGATGTCAACGGGCCGCGCTACACGTCGTATCCGACGGCCGACCGTTTCGTCGAGGCGTTCAATGCCGAAGCCTACCGCCATTGGCTCGGCAAGCGCACGGTCGGGGGGATCAACCGGCCGCTGTCATTATACTTCCACATCCCATTCTGCAACACGATCTGCTACTACTGCGCCTGCAACAAGATCATCACCAAGGACCACGGGCGCTCCGCCAAGTACCTGAAGTACCTGGACAAGGAAGTCTCGATGCAGGCCGCTGCACTCGATGGTGGCCGGGAAGTGCTGCAACTGCACCTGGGAGGCGGCACGCCCACCTTCCTGTCGCACGACGAAATGCGCCAGCTGATGGATACCGTTAACCGCCACTTCACGCTGGTGCCGAACGGCGAGTACTCGATCGAGGTGGATCCGCGCAAAGTCGATTTCGACACGGTCGCGTTGCTGTCCGACGTGGGCTTCAACCGAATGAGCATCGGCGTGCAGGATTTCAACATCGATGTGCAGCAGGCCGTCAATCGAATCCAGAGCTTCGACGAGACCCGGCTGGTGCTCGACTCGGCCAGGCAGCTCGGCTTCAAATCGATCAGCATGGACCTGATCTATGGCCTGCCGAAGCAGAACGTGATCAGCTTCAACCACAGCCTCGAGCAGGTGCTCGAACTCTCGCCGGATCGCATTTCGCTCTACAGCTACGCGCACCTGCCGGGTCTGTTCAAGCCCCAGCGGCGGATCAACACGGCCGATATGCCGAGTGCCGACACCAAGCTGCAGATCCTGCAGCTGGCGATTCGGCGGCTGACCGAAGCCGGTTACGTGTACATCGGCATGGACCATTTCGCGAAGCCCGACGACGAACTCACGGTGGCCCAGCGTCAGGGGCGGCTCCACCGCAACTTCCAAGGCTATTCGACCCACGCCGAGTGCGACCTGCTCGCCTTCGGCGTGTCCGCGATCGGCATGGTGGGTCCCAGCTATGCTCAGAACGTCAAGACCCTGGACGAGTACTACGATGTGCTCGATCGTGACGAGTTGCCGGTGCTGCGGGGCATCGAGCTGAATTCCGACGACCTGCTGCGTCGTTCCATCATCCAGGCCCTGATGTGCCATTTCGAGATCTCGATCGAGTCGATCCAGATCTCGCATCTGATCGATTTCCAGCAGTACTTCGCCGAGGAGATCGCCGATCTCCGGGAGATGGAGGAAGCCGGCCTGGTGCGGGTCGACGACCAATGGATCAGTGTGCTGCCACCGGGGCGCTTGTTGGTGCGCGGCATCGCGATGGTGTTCGACAAGTACATTCGTGCCGATCGCGAGCGCACTCGCTACTCCAAGGTCATCTGAAGCGGATCGTCCCTGCCGCCGCTGCCCGTCCCGCGACCGGCAGCCGCGCCCTCGCACATGCCTGAAACCGGATACATCGCCGCATTCCTGATCGGCCTGCTCGGCGGCGCCCATTGCGCAGGCATGTGCGGAGGCATCGTCAGTGCGCTCAGCGTGCGGATGCCCGGGGACCGGGCCCGCCAATGGCCGCTGCACCTGGCCTACAATTTCGGCCGCATCGGCAGCTACACGCTGGCGGGCACGCTACTCGGTGCGCTCGGATCGGTCGGCATGCTGATGAACGGCGTGCTGCCGGTACAGATCGCCCTCTATGTCGTCGCCAACCTGATGCTGATCGCGCTGGGGCTCTACCTGACCGGTCTGACCCGCTGGATGGCGCCGATCGAGCGCTTCGGCGGTCGCTTGTGGCAACGCATCCAGCCGCTTACCCGGCGCTACCTGCCGGCGCGATCGGTCGGTCAGGCGTTCCCGCTGGGACTGCTATGGGGATTCCTCCCCTGCGGCATGGTCTATGGCGTGCTGGCGACCGCGCTGGTGACCGGCTCGGCGTGGCGTGGTGGCGGTCTCATGCTGGCGTTCGGGCTCGGTACCTTGCCCAACCTGCTGTTGGCCGGCATGCTGCTCAAGCGCCTGCGCGACATCACTCGCCACCGCCTGGTACGTGCGGTGGCCGGCGCGACGGTGCTCGGCTTCGGCGTGTTCGGCCTGGTCAACGCCACCAACCTTGGCGAGAAGCTTTGGGGTGGCGTGGTCTGCGCCGTCTGAGCGACCTCGGAGCTGTGGCTCGGGGGGCCGCCGAGGAACTCGACGGAACGCAATCGCGGCGACCGTGCCAAAATCTGCACGACCTGTTGTTGCGCCGCACGAATGAAATCTGACGAAGCTGCCCGCGTCCTCGACCTGCCCGTCGCCGGCATGACCTGTGCCGCTTGTGCCACCCGCATCGAGCGGGTGCTCAATCGCATGCCCGGCGTGCATGCCCAAGTCAATCTCGCGACCGAGCACGCCCGCGTCGAGGTGGCGTCCGACACCGACCCGGTCGATGTCGTGGACAAGATCCGTGGTGCCGGATTCGAGGTGCCGGAGCAGGAGGTCGAATTCTCGATACAAGGCATGACCTGCGCCGCTTGTTCGACCCGGCTCGAGAAGGTGTTGAATCGTCGGCCCGGGGTCCGTGCAACCGTGAACCTCGCCACCGAGCGAGCGCATCTGCGATACGCGCCCGGACTCGACGCCGTGCCGGACCTGATCTCCGCCATCGAGCGTGCCGGCTTTCAGGCCAGCGAGGTCGGCGAAGCGGCCCACGCAGCCGAAAAGGCGCGCCGAGAGGCGGAGTATCGGCGCGAACTGAGACGCTTCTGGTTCGCCGCAGCACTGTCACTTCCCTTGCTTGCGCAGATGCCGGCGATGTTCGGCCTGCTCGGCGACGGCGCAACGCACGACTTGATCCCGCGCTGGCTGCAGATGGTGCTGGCGACGCCGGTCCAGTTCTGGATCGGCTGGCGCTTCTATCGTGGCGCGTGGGCATCGCTGGCCGGCGGATCGGCCAACATGGACGTTCTGGTCGCGCTCGGCACCAGTATCGCGTGGTCGTTCAGCGCGGTCGTCACCCTGGCCGGGCTGGCCCACCTGCATGTCTACTTTGAAGCGTCCGCTTCGATCATCACCCTGGTTCTGCTCGGCAAGCTGCTGGAGGCCCGCGCCAAGGCGCGCACCGGGGCGGCGATCGAGGCCTTGCTGCGCCTCCAGCCCGCGAATGCGTGGATCGAGCAGGAGGGCCGCTTCGTCGAGGTGCCGGTGTCTCGGCTCGAGCCGGGCAGCGACTTCGTCGTGCGGCCCGGCGATGCGGTGCCGGTGGACGGCGAGGTGGTCGAGGGTGACTCCGGTGTCGACGAGTCGATGCTGACCGGTGAGAGTCTGCCGGTGGTCAAGCGCGCCGGCGACGCGGTCTTTGCTGCGACGATCAACGGCAGCGGTCTGTTGCGCTGCCGCGCGACGGGGGTCGGCAGTCGCACCATGCTCGCCGCCATCGTCCGCATGGTCGAGCAGGCACAGGGTTCGAAGGCGCCGGTGCAGCGGCTGGCCGACCGAGTATCGGCTGTGTTCGTGCCGGCCGTGGTCGCGATTGCGGCACTGACCTTTGCCGGCTGGTGGCTCGCGGGCGCCGAACTGCAGCAGGCACTGATCCATGCGGTCGCCGTGCTCGTGATCGCCTGTCCCTGTGCGCTCGGACTGGCCACGCCGACGGCAATCATGGTGGGCACAGGTCAGGGCGCCCGTCACGGCGTCCTGGTGCGGAACGCCGAAGCCCTCGAACTGGCCGAGCGACTGCGGGTGCTGGCGGTGGACAAGACCGGAACATTGACCGAAGGGCATCCGGCCGTGGTCGATGTGCATGCACGTTCCGGTTTCGATCGCGATGGCCTGCTCGCATTGGCGGCGGCGGTCGAGCAGGGCAGTTCACACCCCCTGGCCGATGCCGTCAAGCGGGCCGCCGGCGAACAGGTCCCGCGCGCGGGCGAGATTCGCGTGACCGCGGGGCAGGGCGTCGAGGGGCGGGTCGGCGGGCGCATGGTGCGGGTCGGCGCCCCGGCCTTTGCTGGCTGGAACGACGATGATCTGGCGGCGCGTCTGGCGCACCAGGGTCGCAGCCTCGCAGCAGTCGCGGTCGACGGTGAGCCGGCCGGTCTGATCGGTGTTGCCGATCGGGTACGCGAGGGAACGCCGGCCGCGCTCTCGCGCCTGCACGAATTGGGCGTCCGCGTGGTGATGCTGACCGGCGACAATCCGCGCACTGCCCACGCGGTCGCCGAATCGTGCGGCATCGATGCGGTGCGCGCCGGTGTGCTGCCAAACGGCAAGGCCGAAGTCGTGCGGGCGCTCGCCGGCGAAGGCCTCGTCGGCATGGCCGGTGACGGCATCAACGACGCGCCGGCGCTGGCTGCCGCAGACGTGTCTTTCGCGATCGGCACAGGCACCGACGTGGCGGTCGCCGCAGCCGATGTGACCCTGGTGCGCAACGACCTCGGCGGGGTTGCCGACGCGGTCGAACTCTCCCGGGCAACCCTCGGCAAGATCCGGCAGAATCTGTTCTTCGCATTCATCTACAACGTACTCGGCATACCGCTGGCGGCCGCGGGCATGCTCAATCCGGTGATTGCGGCCGCAGCGATGGCGATGAGTTCGGTGTCGGTGGTGAGCAATTCGCTGCTGCTCAAGCGCTGGCGACCGCAGAGCGCACGCGGGCGCGACAAGGGGGTGTGATATGGAAGATGTGGTGATCAAGGTCGGCGGCATGAGCTGCCAGGGCTGCGTGCGCAATGTCACCGGCGTCCTGCAGGCGCAGCCGGGTGTGGCGCAGGTCGAGGTATCCCTCGAAGACGGCGAGGCGCACGTGCGTTTCGATGCCGGCAAGGTGGCCCTGGATCAGCTCCGTGGTGCCGTCGAAGAGGCTGGTTTCGACGCGCTATGAGCGGCCGTCAAGCCGCAAGTTGCTTCGTTGCCGCTCATTGGCCCGCTTCGGGCAAGGTCACGAATCCGACCCGCTCGAGCCCCGCGGCGCGTGCTGCGCCGAGCACCCGGGCCACATGTTCGTAACTGGTCTTGCGGTCGGCATGCAGATGTAGTTCGGGTTGGGGAATTTCGGCTGCCGCTGCGATCATCCGAGCCTTGAGCTGGGCGCCGTCGAGTTCCTCCTGATCCCATCGGATGCGGCCGTCGGCGTCGATCGCGAGGGATACTTTGGGGGCGTCCTCCTGTGGTTCGACGGCCTCGGCCTGCGGCAGATCGACACCGATGCTCTGGGTCATCAGCGGTGCGGTCACCATGAAGATGATCAACAGCACCAGCATCACGTCCACCAGCGGTGTGGTGTTGATTTCGCTCATCGGAGCGCCGCCGGGGCCCTGGTTGAAGTCGCCGAACGCCATCTCAGGCGGCCTCCGCCGGCCTCTGGGGGCGTTGCGTCTGGACCCGCGCGCCGGTCGTCAGATAGGCGTGCAGATCGTGAGCGAAGGCGTCGAGCGCGGCCAGTTCGAGGCGGTTGGCGCGCACCGAGGCGTTGTAGGCGATCACCGCCGGTATCGCCACGAAGAGGCCCGCGGCGGTCATGATGAGTGCCTCGCCGACCGGCCCCGCGACCTTGTCGAGCGTGGCCGACCCGGTGGCCGAGATCTTCAGCAGTGCGTGGTAGATGCCCCATACGGTACCGAACAGCCCGATGAAGGGCGCGGTCGAACCGATCGAGGCGAGCACCGTCAGCCCCGATTCGATCCGCGCGGTGCTTGTGGCGATCGATTGGCGCATGGCGCGGGTCAGGAACTCGCCGCGCTCCATGTGGCTGGCGAGGGTGTCGGCCCGGTGCTGATCGTAATGGGCGGCCGCGTTTGCCGCGCCACTCGCCAGGTGGTTGAAATTGCTGGCCGAGCCCGCTGCGGCGAGCCGCTCTAGTCCTTCCGCGAAATCGCCTGCCGCCCAGAAGCGATCGACCGCCTGGCGGTCGCGACCGCGGGACAGTGCGCGCAGCAGGCGGCCGACGATGAGATACCAACTGGTGATCGACATCACCAGCAGCAGGACGGCGACGCTGCGCGAGATTGCGTCGGCCTCGGCCCACATCTGGGCGAGGCCGGTGTTTTCCAGAAGCATTCAGTTCTCCAGCCGAAAAACGATCGGCACCTCGACGGCTGCCGCGACCGCGATGCTACCGCGTCTAGCCGGTTCGAAGCGCCAGGCGCGCACGGCTTCGCGTGCGGCCCGGTCCAGGCGGCCCGATCCGCTCGATTGCGATACTTCGACAGCGGTCACCCGGCCCGTTTCGCCGACCTGGACCAGCAACAGCACCCTACCTTCCTCTCCCCTGCGGCGCGAAGCGAGAGGGTATCGCGGAGGCGGATTGCCGAGGTATGCCGCGTCGAAGACCGCTGGCGAACGCTCGGGTTCGGGCGCGACGGCAAGGGGCGGTGCTTCGGGCTGGTGGCGCATCGCGATTTCCGCCGATTCCGGTTCCGCAGTGGGCGGAAGCTCGCGGATCGGTGCCGACATTGATGCCGAGGCCCGGGCCGGTGGCGGTTTTCGAGCCGGCGCAGGCGCCATGGCCGGCGCTTTGGCCGGGCGAGGGATCTGGCGCCGCGGCATCGTGCGAGGAAGCGGCTCGGCAGCTCGCAGTGTACGATACGCCGTTGTTACCGGTGGCGGCTTCGGCCGCGGCGGTGGCGCCTCGGCTTGGACGGGCTGCGGTATCGGTATGGCGGGTTCCCGGCGGGGGGCTTCGGGGGGCAGCAGCAGCGCGACCAGCACTGGCCGGCTTTCGATCGGTGGCACGGTGCGCGAGCCGTAGCTCGCGATCGCCGCAACCGCGGCCAGATGGCAGCCGGCGACGACTGCCAGCGCCGTGCCGCGGCCCAATATGGACGTCCACCGTTGCCATCGAAGCGTGCATTCGGCCAAGAGCCCTGCTCCCTGCTTACCTGCCGGGGCGGCGCACAGGGCCGAGCGCAGCGAATGCGCTGTCAGCCGCCACCCGCGGTGCAGTCGTAGGCCGGTCAGGCCGGTCTCCGGGCTTGCGCGGGTCGCGCATACCGTTGCGGGGGCAGCACAGGCTTCGCACCTGTTTCCCGTTTCACCCGCCGATAGCCGGCGGGCACCTGACCGGATTGGATGCTTGATTATAGCCCGCGCCGGCAGCCCACTCACCGGTGTTCGGCGGCCCGCGGGTCCGCCGACGCAATTGGTACTGGCCGGGTCGGCAAACCCTCTTATAATTTGCGGACTTTCAAAGGGAGGAAATCATGGGTTTCGACCTCGTATCGGCAGGAAAGGACGTACCGAACGACATCAACGTGATCATCGAGATCTCCGCCCAGGGCGATCCGATCAAGTTCGAAGTGGACAAGGACAGCGGGGCCGTGTTCGTTGACCGCTTCATGGGCACGACCATGCGCTATCCATGCAACTACGGCTATGTGCCCCATACCGTCGCCGGCGACGGCGATCCGGTGGACGTGTTGGTGGTCACGCCTTTCCCGCTGCAGCCGGGGGTCGTCATCCGCTGCCGCCCGGTCGGAATCCTCAAGATGCAGGACGAGGGCGGCGAGGACGCGAAGGTGGTGGCAGTACCGGTGACCAAGTTGACACCGCTCTACGAGACCGTGAAATCCTGCGACGACCTGCCGGAACTTCTGCTCAAGCAGATTTCGCACTTCTTCGAGCACTACAAGGATCTGGAGCCGGGCAAGTGGGTCAAGGTCGTGGGCTGGGGTGACGTGGATGAGGCTTGCCAGGAGATCGTCACCGGCATCGAGAACGCCAAGAAGTAAGGCACGGCGTACGGGCATTCGGCGGGCTCCTTCGGGAGCCCGTTTTTTTGTCAGCGGCGAAACGGCGTGCGCCGCTCGAGTTCGCCGCGATACGCGTCGACGTGACGGCCCTCGAGGGCCAAGTGTCGCTGCAGGGCGTCGTGGAAGCGGCGGTCGGCGATCCAGTGGGCCGAGTAGGTGGTGATCGGCTCGAGTCCGCGAGCCATCTTGTGCTCACCCTGGGCCCCGCCCTCCATGCGGCGAAGCCCGTGCGCGAGGCAATACTCGATCGGCTGGTAATAGCACAGTTCGAAATGCAGGCCGGGCACGGACTCCCTCGCCCCCCAGTAGCGACCGTAGAGGGCGCCATTCGCGACCAGGAAATACGCGCTGGCCAGCGGCTGGCCGCCACGCGACGCGATCAGCAGGCGCATCCGGTTCGGTGCGTCGCTGGCGATGCGATCGAAGAAATCCCGGTTGAGGTAGGGCGTCGATCGGTGGGCCGCGTAGGTGTCTTCGTAACAGCCCAGAAAGAAGTCCCAGTCGGCGGCGGCGGCCGAAGTGCCGTCGTGCCAACGGTAGTCGAGCCCCAGCGCTTCCAGCTTGCGGCGCTCCTGCCGGATCTTCTTTCGCTTGTCGTGGTTCAGGCGCGCCAAGAAGGCTGCGAAATCGCGCTCGCCGCGATGAATCCAGTGGAACTGGACGCCTTCGCGCAGCAGCATGCCGGCGCTCGCCAGGGATTGGGCCTCGGTCGCCGTGCAAAACAGCACGTGCATCGAGGACAGGCCGCTCTCCGCCGCGAGCGAACGCAAAGCCTCGATCGCGGCGAGCTGCGTCTGGGGGCTTCGGGCAAGAATGCGGGTGCCCGGCAGCGGGCTGAACGGCGAGGCCACCAGCCATTTGGGATAGTACTCGAGGCCGTGCTGATGGTAGGCGTCCGCCCAGGCCCAGTCGAATACATACTCGCCGTAGGAGTGCGTCTTCAGGTACAGCGGCACGGCCGCGACCACCTTGCCCTCGCTCCGCCCGATCAAGTGCCGTGGCAGCCAGCCGCTGTCTCCGGCAACGCAGCCGCTCGCTTCGAGCGCGCGCAGAAAGACGTGACTGGTGGCGGGATGTCCGTCGCCGAGCGCATCCCAGGCGCCCGCGTCGATGCCGTCGATGTGGTCGTGGAGTTCGAATTGGACGGGTGATGCCATGGTCGGGCCATTGTCCATGCATTGGCGTGTGCCACGAAATCGGTCAGCGCGATCGATCCCGGTCGGGCCGGGGCGCGCGGACAGGAATCCACCGCTTGTGCACAGCCGTACCCACAGCATCTGTGGGTAATATTCGGCCTTGGCGAGTGCAGCGTGCTTCGCTGAAGGCCGCTCGGTGACCGGGTATAGTAGAAGGCTTATGGACAAGACCCTGAAAATCGCGATCGCGCAGATCAATTGCACGGTGGGCGACCTCGACGGCAATGCCCGCCGCATCGTCGCTGCGGTCGCGTCGGCGCGCGAGGCCGGTGCCGACATCGTGGTCACGCCGGAGCTCGCCCTGTGTGGCTATCCGCCGGAAGATCTGTTGCTGCGGCCCGATTTCTACCGCGCATGTGCCGTCGCGCTGGAGGATCTCGCCGACCAGGTACGCGATGTCGTGCTGGTGGTCGGTCATCCGCTGGCGGACGGGGGGCGTTTCTACAACGCGGCTTCGGTGGTGCGGGATGGCCGGGTCGTGGGCACGTACCGCAAGATGCGCTTGCCCAATTACCAGGTGTTCGACGAAAAGCGCTACTTCGACGCCGGCGACGAAGCCATGGTGTTCACGGTCCGGGGCGTCCAGTGCGGCGTCAGTATCTGCGCCGACGTCTGGGACGCGTGGCCGGTAGAGGAAGTGCGACGCGCCGGCGCCGACCTGTTGTTGTCACTCAACGCCTCGCCCTACCACGTCGGCAAGTGCCGCGAGCGCCAGCAGGTGCTGGCCGACCGGGTACGTGAGTCCGGGCTCGCGGTGCTGTACGTGAACATGGTCGGCGGCCAGGACGAGCTCGTGTTCGACGGCTATTCGACGGCGCTCGACAACGACACCGCCTGCAGCTACCGGGCGCCGGCTTTCGAGGAAGCGGTCGACATCATCGAGTGGTCGGCCGGCCGATGGCTGGGCGGCCGCCGGGAGGAGCCGCTGGCAGAAGAGGCCGAGGTCTATGCAGCGCTGGTCAGCGGTGTGCGCGACTACATCGGCAAGAACGGATTTCCCGGCGCGATCATCGGATTGTCCGGCGGCATCGACTCGGCCCTGACGCTGTGCGTCGCTGTCGACGCCCTCGGTGCCGATCGGGTGCGGGCGATCATGATGGCGTCGCCGTATACCGCCCAGATGAGCCTGGACGATTCACGGGCGCTGGTCGCGGCGCTCGGCGTTCAGTACGACGAGATTCCGATCTCGCCGGCCATGGAAGTTTTCGAGCGCATGCTCGAACCCTATTTCGCCGGCCTGCCGGCCGATACCACGGAAGAAAACCTGCAATCCCGCATCCGCGGCAACCTGTTGATGGCATTTTCCAACAAGACCGGCCGTCTCGTGTTGACCACCGGCAACAAGAGCGAGATGGCCACCGGCTACGCCACCCTGTACGGCGACATGGCTGGTGGCTTCGGCGTCTTGCGCGACATCTACAAGACCTTGGTGTACCGCCTCGCGCGCTGGCGCAACGGGCTCGGCCCGGTGATTCCGGAAAACATCATCACGCGGGCGCCGTCGGCCGAGCTCAAGCCCGACCAGACCGACCAGGATTCGCTGCCGCCTTATGAGGTGCTCGACGCGATCATCGAGGCCTACATGGAGCAGGACTTGTCGCCTCGCGAGATCATCGACCGCGGCTTCCGGGAAGACGACGTCCGGCGCGCGGTGGCGATGCTGCGCCGAAACGAATACAAGCGGCGCCAGGCACCGGTCGGCATTCGTGTCACCGAGCGTGGGTTCGGCAAGGACTGGCGCTACCCCATCACGTCGCGCTACCGCGACGAAACCTGATCCAGCGGAAGAGACAAAACCAGAAGGAGCATCCGATGAAGAAAATCGAAGCCATCATCAAGCCGTTCAAGCTCGACGAAGTTCGGGAATCCCTGTCGGAGGTCGGCATTACCGGTCTGACGGTGGCCGAGGTCAAGGGATTCGGCCGCCAAAAGGGGCACACCGAACTCTATCGGGGTGCCGAATATGTGGTGGATTTCCTGCCCAAGGTCAAGATCGAGGTGGTGGTCGGTGACAGTGTCGTCGAGCAAGCCATCGAGGCGATCGTCAAGGCCGCCCGCACCGGCAAGATCGGGGACGGCAAGATCTTCGTTTCCGCGGTCGAGCAGGTGGTGCGAATCCGAACCGGCGAGACCGACGAGTCGGCCATCTGACGTGCTGTGGTCAGGCCGGCGGCCCGCGCCTGCGGCCGGCCGGCTGCATGGCGTTGCCCGCCCGTAGCAGGATCAGCAGGGCCCCGCTGCCCCCTTGGTGTGGCAGCGCCTGACAGAACGCCAGAATTTCTTCGCGCTGGGCCAGCCAACCACGCGACAACTGCTTGAGAATGCCTACGCCGCCGGGGGAGCCGAGTCCCTTGCCGTGGATCAGGCGAACGCAGCGGCGACCTTCCCGCAGGCAGCGTGCGAGGAATTCCGCCAGCGCCAGTCGGGCCTCGTCGCGAGTCATGCCGTGCAGGTCGAGTTGTTGCTGCACGACCCAGCGGCCGCGGCGCAGGTCGTTCAGTACGCGTCTCGGTAGGCCGTTGCGCAAGAATACCGCTTCGTCTCCGATATCGAGGCGATCTTCGAAGCTCAGTGGCGTTTCGATCGACTCCCGCAATACCGATGCCTCGTCACGCACACTCTGGAGGGGCAGTGGTGCCGGTTTCGGTCGTGCCAAGTCGGCACGTTCGCTGCGTTTGAGCGGCGTAGCGCCGGCATGGGCCCAGTCGAGCAGCGCTTCGGCCGTTGCCGCCTGGTCGGGCGGTTGTGTTTCGAGTCGTGTCGGACGGGTGGATTCGGCAGGCCGCGGGAAGCGAGATGGCGGCGGCAGATCCACGCGGTCGCTGTTCGGCAATCGTTGTACGCCCTGCATCGCCTCGGCGAACAACTCGGCATCGGTGTGGGGGCTACGTTGGCGGCCGTTCGCTTGCGGGGTTGCGGGCCCCTCTTCGTCGTCCCGCGGGCGGGGCATCGGTGGCGGCTTGGGACGCTCCAGCACGCGCCGGTTGTCGTCGCGCAGGCGCTGGGTTCCGCGCATTTCGCGTCGGAACACGGCGGCCTCATCGTCGGCGACCGCATCCGGCATGGTGTCTTCGGAGTGCGAAGCGCCTCGGGCTGCGTGACCCGCCGCGGCCGTAGTCGCTACCGCAGCCTTGAGGTCGGCGAAGGGTCGGTTCGCGACGGGTTCGGGCGCGGCGGGCCTGCCGGGGCGGGCTCGGGCGCGCTTGCCCACAGCTGTTTCAGGCCTTGCCGAGCGCGTCGAGATAGCGCTCGGCGTCGAGTGCGGCCATGCAGCCGGTACCGGCGCTGGTCACCGCTTGGCGGTAGACGTGATCCTGCACGTCGCCGGCAGCGAACACGCCCGCCACGCTGGTGGCGGTGGCGTTGCCGCCGCGACCAGCGCGGGTGACGATGTAGCCGCCTTCCATTTCGAGCTGGCCTTCGAAAATGTCGGTGTTCGGTTTGTGGCCGATCGCAATGAAGACACCGCGCACGTCGACATCACGGGTGCGGTCGTCCTTGGTGCTGCGGATGCGCATCCCGGTGACACCGGTATCGTCGCCGAGGACTTCGTCGAGGGTGGCGTCGGTGGCCAGAGCAATCTTGCCGGCGGCGACCTTCTCCATCAGCTTGTCGACCATGATCTTTTCGGCTCGGAAGCTGTCCCGGCGGTGCACCAGGGTCACCTTGGAGGCGATGTTGGCCAGATACTGTGCCTCTTCGACCGCCGTGTTGCCGCCGCCGACCACGGCGACCTCCTGGTTGCGGTAGAAGAAACCGTCGCACGTGGCGCATGCCGACACGCCCTTGCCCATGAAGGCTTCCTCGGAAGGCAGGCCGAGATACTTGGCGGTCGCGCCGGTGGCGATGACCAACGCGTCGCAGGTGTATTCCGCCGCATCACCGATCAGACGCAGCGGCTTCTCGTCGAGTTTGGCGGTATGGATATGATCGAAGACGATCTCGGTATCGAAGCGTTCGGCGTGCTTCAGGAAGCGCGCCATCAGATCCGGCCCCATGACGCCGTCCGAATCCGCTGGCCAGTTGTCCACCTCGGTCGTGGTCATCAATTGCCCGCCCTGGGCGATGCCGGTGACCAGCACGGGGTCGAGGTTGGCTCGGGCGGCGTACACGGCTGCGGTATAACCGGCCGGGCCGGAACCGAGGATCAGAAGGCGGACGTGACGGGTTTGCATGGCGGCTCATCCAGACTGTGGTTCTCGAAGCGCGGATTATCCTAGAAACTGCTGCCGCGCGCGCACGTGCGTGCGGTCGTGGGCCGGCGGCCGGGGCAAGGGCCGATGGCCCAGCTGCGGGTACGGCCCTGTGACGACCCCGGCATCGGGCGGCCATCCAACCGCGATGCCGCTCGTACGGGAGTGGGGACGCCATTGCAGACCCCTGTTCGTGGCCCGGTTGCGGTCGTATGTATCATAGCTGGGCGCGGGGAGTCGGCCGCGAGAGCCACCGGCTGGCGGCGGGCCGCTACCGTATGGCAGGTGAATCGCCCCCGGGCGTGCCAATTGTCACGGTGCTTTGACATATACTCTAGTGTCGCGTGGTCCGGTCTGGCCGGTGCCGCTGGCGCGCCTGCCGTGGTCAGAATGGAGTGAGCATGAACGTTTCGAATGCCGTTTCGACGATTGCCCTGAAAACCTTCCCGCTGTTCAACGGCCTCGGCGACGACCGGCTTGCGGTGGTCGCTCAGCACGCCATGATGCGGCGGGTGCCGCGCGGACATGCGGTGGTGCACGCGGGGGATCGGGCCGACTACGTCTATTTCGTGCTGACCGGCACCCTCAAGGTCCTGGTCAGTGACGAGGACGGGCGAGAGGTGATCCTGACGATGCTGGGTCAGGGCGAATTGTTCGGCGAGATGGGCATCTTCGACGAGCAGCCGCGCTCGGCGTCGGTCGTCGCCGTGTCGCCGGTCGATGTCGTGATGATCGCCAAGAACGACTTCCGTCGCATGATGCAGGACAATTTCGAAATTGCCTGGCGGATCATGTGCAACCTCGCCGAGCGCCTGCGCAATGCGGATCGCAAGATCGAAAGCCTTGCGCTGATGGACGTCTACGGGCGCGTCGCGCGACTGCTGCTGGAGATGGCCGAAGACGTGGACGGTGAACAGATCGTCGTACGGAAGATCTCCAAGCAGGACATCGCCAAGATGATCGGCGCCTCGCGCGAGATGGTCAGCCGGGTCATGAAGGATCTCGGCGTCCAGGGGCTGATCGAGGAAAGCGACCGCGGTATCGTGTTGCGCCAGCGTATCAACGAGCTGTAAGTGCGTGTATCGGCCCGGCCGGTCGTCATGACCCGCCGGCGCGATCGCATATAATCGGGGCCAGATTCACAGTCTCGCGCTGGCGCCCGCCAATGCTGCCTTCCGCTTCATCCCGTTCCCAGCCTTTACCGGACAAGATTGCCGCACGTCTGCAAGAGACGCGCTGGCTGCTGTTCGGCCTGTTCGGCGTCTACGTGGCGATGGTGTTGCTCGGCTACAGCAAGTCCGATCCGGGCTGGTCGCACGCTGCGGCGGTGGAGCGGGTCGCCAATCCGGGGGGCCGATTCGGCGCCTGGCTGTCCGATCTGATGCTCTACCTGTTCGGCGTGTCGGCCTGGTGGTGGGTGTTGTTCCTCGGTCTGGGCCTGTTGTGGGGGTACCGTCGCCTGCGCAATCCGGGCCGGACCGATCGCCGGTCGGTTCTCATCGTCGGTGCCGGATTCGTGCTGACGGTGGTTGCCAGCAGCGCGCTCGAAGCCATGCGTTTCTACAGCATGCAGGCAGATCTGCCACTTTCCGCCGGCGGCCTGATCGGCTCCGAGGTCGGGCGTGTCGTCATGCAATACCTTGGATTCACCGGCGGAACCGTAATCCTGTTGACCCTGGTGGCCGCCGGCGTCAGTTTGTTTACCGGGATCTCCTGGGTGGCGGCGGCCGAGCAGATCGGCGGCTGGCTCGAGTCGCTGTGGCAATCGCTGGCCACGTCGGTCGCGGCCTGGCGAGACCGGCGCGCCGGGCGCGAGATCGCGGTCAAGCGTGAAGCCGTGGTGCAGTCCCGGCGGCGCCGCAACGAGGAGAACAAGCCTGCGCCGGTGCGCATCGAACCGGCGATCGTCGAGGTGCCGAGATCCGAACGGATCGAGAAGGAGCGCCAGCGCACGCTATTCGCCGACCTGCCCGACGGCGCGATTCCGCCGGTATCGCTACTCGATCCGGCCTCGCGCGACGTCGAACCGCCGAGTGCCGAGTCGCTTGAGTTCACGTCGCGGCTGATCGAGACCAAGCTCGCCGACTTCGGTGTCGAGGTCAAGGTGCTGGCCGCCTATCCGGGGCCGGTGATCACCCGCTACGAAATCGAGCCGGCCACCGGCGTCAAGGGCAGCCAGGTGGTGAACCTGGCGAAGGACCTGGCGCGCGCACTGTCGCTGATCTCGGTGCGCGTGATCGAGACCGTTCCCGGAAAGTCGTGCATGGCGCTCGAGCTGCCCAACCCTCGGCGCCAGACCGTGCGCCTGTCCGAGATCGTCGCCTCCAAGGCCTACCAGGACATGCATTCCGCGCTGACGGTCGCTCTCGGCAAGGACATCGGCGGTCATCCGATGGTTGCGGACCTCGCGAAGATGCCCCACCTGCTGGTGGCGGGCACCACGGGCTCGGGCAAGTCGGTCGGCGTGAACGCGATGATCCTGTCCTTGCTCTACAAGTCCGAACCGGAACGAGTGCGTCTGATCCTGGTGGATCCGAAGATGCTCGAGCTGTCGGTGTACGAAGGTATTCCGCACCTGTTGGCCCCGGTCGTCACCGACATGAAGCATGCCGGGCACGCGCTCAATTGGTGCGTCGCCGAAATGGAGAAACGCTACAAGCTGATGGCCGCGGTCGGGGTGCGCAACCTTGCCGGCTTCAATCGCCAGGTGGCGGAAGCCGAAAAGGCCGGCAAGCCGCTGACCAACCCATTCTCGATCACGCCCGAAAGCCCGGAACCCCTCGAGCACCTGCCCCACATCGTCGTCGTGGTCGACGAGTTTGCGGACCTGATGATGGTGGTGGGCAAGAAGGTCGAGGAATTGATCGCGCGCCTGGCGCAAAAGGCCCGCGCCGCCGGCATCCACCTGATTCTCGCCACCCAGCGCCCGTCGGTGGATGTCATCACCGGCCTGATCAAGGCGAACATCCCGACCCGGATCGCGTTCCAGGTGTCGAGCAAGATCGACTCGCGCACCATTCTGGACCAGATGGGGGCCGAGACCCTGCTGGGCATGGGCGACATGCTCTATCTGCCGCCAGGCACCGGGCTGCCGGTGCGCGTGCATGGGGCCTTCGTTGCCGACGAGGAGGTGCACAAGGTGGTCGATCACCTCAAGCAACATGGCGAGCCCGACTACGTGGAGGGCATATTGTCGGCGCCCGAGGACGATGGCGGTGCCTTGGCCGGGGGCGAGTCGGGCGGCGGCGGTGAAGAATCGGACCCGCTCTACGATCAGGCCGTCGAAGTCGTGCTCAAGACCCGCCGGCCTTCGATTTCTCTGGTCCAGCGCCATCTTCGGATCGGTTACAACCGGGCTGCCCGTCTGATCGAGCAGATGGAACGCGCCGGTCTGGTGTCGGCCGCCGGCGGCAGCGGCAATCGCGAAGTGCTGGTACCTGCAAGGGAGTCCGAGTGAAGCCCATTCGTTTTCTGGCCGGATTGTCGCTGGCGCTGGCGAGTTTCGTCACGCCGACCTTGTCGTCGGCCGCTAATGTGTTGTCGCGGCTCGATCGCTTCCTGGCCGAGGTGCAGTCCGGGCAGGGCAGCTTCACCCAACGGGTGGCATCGCGCTCGGGCCGGCGACCCCAGCGTTCGGCCGGAGAATTCGCGTTCGCAAGACCGGGGCGCTTCCTGTGGGTCTATACCGAGCCGTACCCGCAGCGTCTGGTGGGGGACGGGAAACGCCTGTGGTCCTACGATCGTGATCTGAACCAGGTCACGGTCAAGCCCCTGGGCGATGCCCTGGGAGCGACGCCGGCCGCGATCCTGGCGGGGGAGGGGGCGCTGACGCGAAATTTCGATGTCGCCGACAACGGCAGCCATGACGGACTGGACTGGGTCTTGGCCCGCCCCAAGGCAGCCGACAGCCCATTCACCGAAATGGAGCTGGGCTTCGACGGCGACGCCCTGCAGGCCATGGTGATTCGCGACAGCTTCGGGCAGCAGACCGAATTGCGCTTCGAGCGCTTCGAGCGCAATCCTTCCCTCGACGCCAATCTGTTCCACTTCGTGCCGCCCGCCGGCGCCGACGTGATCGGAGAATGAACTCGGCGTTGCCTTCGCCGAGCGCCCCCGCACGCCCCGCCGAGGGGGACGCTCGTCCTCCCTCGGAACTGAGACGGGGAGTTTGCGAAGCACGGCTTCGTGCCCGCCGAACGGGCTGGCTGTGCAAAGCCGGCCCGTCCATGTCACGCAGCGACGGGAGGGTAGTCCACTGAGCGGCCTGTTCGACAACGACCGGACCGCGCTGGTGCCGTTGGCCGAACGCTTGCGTCCGAAGCACATCGACGAGGTCATCGGCCAGGCGCATCTGTTGGGCGAAGGCAAGCCCCTGCGCTTGGCGTTCGAGGCCGGAAAGCTGCACTCGATGATCCTGTGGGGACCGCCCGGTGTCGGCAAGACGACCCTGGCGCGATTGATGGCCGGCGCCGTCGATGCGGAATTCCAGGCCCTGTCCGCGGTTTTTTCGGGTGTCAAGGACATCCGTGAGGCGGTAGCCCGGGCGCAACAAGCGCGCGAGCACGGACGCGCGACGGTGCTGTTCGTCGATGAGGTTCATCGCTTCAACAAGGCGCAGCAGGACGCCTTCCTGCCGTTCGTCGAACAGGGGGTGCTGACCTTCATCGGCGCGACCACCGAGAACCCGTCGTTCGAGGTCAATTCGGCCCTGCTGTCCCGGGCGAGCGTTTATGTGCTGCACGCGCTGGCGGAGGCCGACCTTCGCGTGTTGCTGAGGCGAGCGCAGGAGCGGCTCGGGGCCACACTGCGCATCGACGACGACGCGATCTCCCGGCTGTGTGGATTCTCGGATGGAGACGGCCGCCGGCTGCTCAATCTGGTCGAGCAATTGCTCGACGCGGCCAAGGCATCGAGGGTCGACGAGATCGGCCCGCCATTCGTCGACCAGGTGCTGGCCCGCAGCCTGCAGCGATTCGACAAGGGCGGAGACGCCTTCTACGACCAGATTTCGGCACTGCACAAGTCGATTCGTGGCTCCGACCCGGATGCCGCCCTCTATTGGCTGTGCCGGATGCTCGAGGGCGGCGTGGATCCCCATTACCTCGGGCGTCGGCTGGTGCGGATGGCCAGCGAAGACATCGGACTGGCCGATCCGCGGGCGCTCGAGATCAGCCTGAATGCCTGTGCCGCCTACGATCGGCTAGGTAGCCCCGAAGGGGAATTGGCGTTGGCAGAAGCCGCTGTCTTCCTGGCCTGCGCCGCCAAATCGAATGCCGTCTATGTCGCGTACAAGGCCGCGCGCAAGGCCGCGGCCGATCATGGTTCCTTGCCCGTACCGCTGCATCTGCGCAATGCGCCGACGCGCCTGATGAAGGGCCTCGGCCACGGTAAGGCCTATCGCTATGCGCACGACGAGCCCGAAGGCTACGCGGCAGGCGAGCACTATCTGCCGGACGGCATCGACCGCCGGCCGGGCTGGTATCGCCCGGTCGCGCGCGGTCTCGAAACACGCATCGCCGAAAAGCTCGCCAGGCTTCGAGCGCTCGACGAGGCCTGGCTGCAGCGAGCCGAGCCGGGGGCGCGCAGCGAGGACCGCTAGCTGGTGATCAGCCGACGCCGATTCAGTGGACGGGCGGGTGATCTTTCTGGAAGCGGGCAAAGACCAGACGTGCCCGCTCTGCCTTTTCGCGATCGCCGCGGCGTTCGGCGCGATCGACCATGTCGGTGAGGCAGCGGGTCAGGATCAGGACGCCTTCGGGGGTCTGGACCAGACCGCAGGCGATTTGCGCGGCGGCGGCGTCGGGGATGTCTTCGTGTTCGGCGATCAGCGCGACTTCGTCGTCGGTGAGGTCGCAATAGTCCAGGCAGTCTCTGATCGAAAGCATGGTTCTCCTCCGGATGTGTCGGGCGCCATCTATTGCGGCACCTCTGAAGACTCTAACTATGGCTCAAAGATCGCAGCTTGCGGAAAAAGTTTCCATCATCCAGACGACATTTCGATTGCCCGCGTCTATCGTCGTCCCGGACGCCACGTTCAGGCGGGCCCGCCGAGCAGGTAGAATCGCGTCTTCCCTTGTCATCGAATCGGATCACGACCCGAAATGCTCGACATTCAGCTTCTTCGCGGACAATTGGACGAGACTGCCGCGACCCTGGCCACCCGCGGCTGCCAGTTGGATACTGCCGCCTTTGCCGCCCTCGAGGAAGCCCGCAAGGGCCTGCAGTCCCGCACCCAGGACCTGCAGGCGCGGCGCAATGCCCTGTCCAAACAGATCGGCGTCCTGAAGGGGAAGGGCGAGGATGCTTCGGCCGTGCTGGCCGAGGTCGGCGGCATCGGCGAAGAGCTCAAGCAGAACGAGCAGACGCTTGGCGAATTGTTGGGGCAGATCTCGGATTTTGTCTCGACCTTGCCCAATCTGCCCCACGAATCGGTGCCGATCGGTGGCTCGGAAGAAGAGAACGTCGAAGTGGCACGCTGGGGTAATCCCCGGCAGTTCGAGTTCGAGGTGCGCGACCATGTCGATGTCGGGGCCGTCCTCGGCGGCCTCGATTTCGAGACCGCGGCCAAGGTTTCCGGCAGTCGATTCGCGGTCATGCGGGGGGGGGTCGCCAGGCTGCACCGTGCGCTCGCCCAGTTCATGTTGGACGTGCATACCCACGAGCACGGCTATACGGAGGTTTCGGTCCCGTACCTGGTCAATCCGGCCAGCATGTTCGGTACCGGCCAACTGCCGAAGTTCGAGGAGGATCTGTTTCGGGTTCCGAAGGCCGACGGCGGTCACCTGTACTTGATTCCGACCGCCGAGGTGCCGGTCACCAACTTGGTTCGGGACACGCTGCAGTCGGCCGGCAAGGTGCCGATGAAATTCGTCTGCCACACGCCCTGCTTTCGATCGGAGGCGGGCTCCTATGGCCGCGACACCCGCGGCATGATCCGCCAGCATCAGTTCGAAAAGGTCGAGCTGGTGCGCATCGAAACGCCGGAAACCTCGTGGGATGCGCTGGAAGAGCTGACATCCCATGCCGAGGCCATCTTGCGCAGGCTCGAGCTGCCCTACCGCAAGATCGTCCTCTGCACCGGCGACATGGGGTTTTCGGCCGCCAAGACCTACGATCTGGAAGTCTGGCTGCCGGCACAGAGCGCCTACCGCGAGATCTCCTCGTGCTCGAATACCGGCGCCTTCCAGGCGCGCCGGATGCAGGCCCGATTCAAGAACGCACAGGGCAGGAACGAATTCGTGCATACGCTCAACGGCTCCGGCCTCGCGGTTGGTCGTACCCTGGTGGCAGTACTGGAGAACTACCAGCAGAAGGATGGCTCGGTCGTGGTGCCCGAGGCGCTGAGGCCCTACATGGGTGGTGCCGAACTGCTGACGCCCTGACGCAGCAGGCCGCCGGCTGCTCCGGCATCCTCCGGGGTACTTTCCAGTGGCGGACTGGCCGGCTCGAAGCGGGCCAGGATTTCATAGTAGTTGCGTACCGATTCGGCCATGATCACGGCCTCCCCGCCGCGGCCGCGACCTGCCGCCAGACGGGCCGCGTAGGCAGGCTGCGCGATCAGCGGCAGAACATCCTTCATGTCGTGCCAGGTGGTGTCGTCCTTGGACAGGCTGCGGGCGATCGCACCGGCGCCCCGCAGGTGACCCATGCCGACGTTATAGGCGGCGACTGCCATCCAGCTGCGGTCTGGCTCCTCCACCTCCGGCGGCAATTCGTCCCTCAGCATGGCCAGGTAGCGGGCACCCCCCAAGATGCTCTGGCGGGCGTCGAGCCGGTTCTTGACGCCGAGCCGCGCAGCGGTTTCGTGGGTCAGCATCATGATGCCGCGCACCCCGGTATAGGACGTGGCGGTCGGATCCCACTGGGATTCCTGATAGGCCACCGCCGCGACCAACCGCCAGTCCAGGCCGTAGCGCCGCGCCGCCTCCATGAACATCGGTCGATATTTGGGCAGGCGCGTCTGGGCGCGCGCCAGAAAGGCCGAAATGCGTTGCTCGTCGAGACGTTGCACATGACCGAAGTAGCGCTCCGTGATGCGCCCGAGCAAGCCGTCGTCGCGCGCCTCCGACAGGAAGTGCTCGACGGCCTCGGCGAGCGCGTCGCCGCCTTCGGAAGGCAAGGCCCAGGCCATTTCGGCCCTCAGGTCGAGCGGCATCGCGATTTGCAGGGCAGGGTGGTAGCGATTCATCAATTCGTAGTGGAGGCGGTCTGCGGCAGCAAAATCGAGTTCGCCGTCCGCGACCCGTTCCAACAACTCGGTTTCGCCGCCGATCTGGGCGAAGGCGATGCGAAGGCCGGGAACCCGCCGCTTCATGCCTTCGAGTTCGTGGGCCGGCACCGAGCCCCGGCGCACGCCGATGCGGTAGCCGACCAGATCGGTTTCGTGGGCGACGCGCTGGCCGGCAACGTTGCCCACCAGCACGTAATCGACGGTTCGCAACGGCGACGACCAGCGCACCGGCCGAGCGTCGTTGCGGATCAGCCCGGCCGCCGCCAGATGTACGTTGCCCTGCTCGACGGCCCGCAGTGCGGCTGCCGACGTTGGCAGGACTTCGAACCGGACGGGCACCCCGAGCCGCTCGCCCAGGGCGAGCAGGAGGTCGTGGTCGAAGCCCTCGGGCGTGCCGTCCGGCCCGGTCCGGTAGGAACTGGCGTCCAGGCGCGTCGCGACGCGGAGCTCTCCAAGCTCCTGGAAGCCCAACAGGCGCGCACGAGGCGCCGGCTCGCACGCGGCCAGCAGCCATGCGAAGAGCATTGCCACGGCAGCCTGCAGCATCGTGGCCACGGGAGTCGGCAAAGGGTGATGACGCAAGATCGCTATTCCATGCGGTCGGGAACGAATTGATACCCTAGGGTGCCGCCGATGTCACCAAAATATGGTAAATTAGAGAACACTTATTTATTGTCCGGCTTGGGAGGCGTCATGGAAGGCAAATCATTCGTTCAGATTACAACCGATGTCGCGGCGGGCCTCGACGAAATGCGTCGCGAGGTACCGGAGGCCATGCAGGCCTTCGGCCATCTCGCCAAGGCGTCGATGAAGGCAGGGAGCCTGTCGGCTCTGCACAAGGAGTTGATCGCACTGGCGATCGGCGTTTCCTCGCGTTGCGATGCCTGCATCGGTTTCCACGTCAAGGCCTTGGTCCGGATGGGCGTGACCCGTGAGCAGTTGATGGAAACGCTGGCGGTTTGCACCTACATGGGCGGTGGCCCGACGCTGATGTATGCCGCCGAGGCGGTCAGGGCCTACGACGAATTGCTGCCGCGCCTGCAGAAGAAGGACGCGGCCTGATCCAACCCTCCGCGGGCCCGAGCGGTGCCGACCAATGAGCGGTGGCGGCCTGAGCACGCGGCGGTATCTCTACAGGCGTGCAGGATTGGCCCGTTCGGGGGTATACAAGCCCCGCGACGACGGTATAATGCGCGGCTTCGGTTTTCGAGCCGAAGGGAGAGGTGCCGGAGTGGTCGAACGGGCTTGACTCGAAATCAAGTGTACGGCTTGCCGTACCGTGGGTTCGAATCCCACCCTCTCCGCCAGATTCAGACAGAGGCCCTACGGGGCCTTTTGTTTTTTCAGATCAAGGGCTTCTGCAAGTCGTCTTGGGTGGACTACCGGGAGTAATCGGTAGTACCGCTGCGTGGACCACAAGAAGATGGTCTATCCAGCGGGGATGGCGTTGCACGGCTCCGCGTGGGGCGCGTCCTCGGACGCGGGGTAAGAGCTGACGCCGGGCGTGTCGCAGGCCGCACGGCCGGCGGTGGTCGGGCGAGGTCGTCCAGTGCCGCGGACGGCCGGCGAACCGCGACCTGGGCGGCGGTTCAAGGCGCGGTCGGTGCGGTGGCGTTCGCCGTCCGGAGCCGCGGTCCGGCGAGGCGACGGTACAGGAGGCCGAGTTCGTTCGCATCGGGCGCGCGCTTGGCAGCCATCGCGAACCTGCGGATCTCGCCGAGCAGTTGCCCAGCTTCGCTTGCGCCGAGCTCGATGCCCATCTCCCGAAATGCCCTCTGTACCGCGGCGGTGCCCGAATGCTTGCCGAGCACGATGGCGTGCTCGCGGCCGAGCAAAATTGGGTCGAGCGCCTGATAGTTGTGCGGGTTCTTGCCGAGGCCATCGACGTGAATCCCGGCCTCATGGGTGAACACGCCGCTGCCGACGATGCTCTTGTTGGCCGCGATCGGGCGCCCGGACGCTTCGCTGACGAGGTGTGAAAGCGGTGACAGCGCGGCGAAGGAGACGCCGGTGTCGATGGCGTGGAGTTGGCGCAAGGCAACCACCACCTCTTCCAGTGGGGCGTTTCCGGCGCGTTCCCCGAGACCGTTGATCGTGGTGTTGATGTGGCTCGCGCCGGCGAGTGCGGCGGCCAACGTGTTGGCGGTCGCGAGGCCGAGGTCGTCATGGGCGTGCATTTCGATTTCGAGATCGCTCCGGGCGCGGCAAGCCGCGATCAGTCGATGGGTCGTGAACGGATCGAGCACCCCCAGGGTATCGGCGATGCGCACGCGTTTTGCCCCCGCGCGTTCGGCCCGTTCGATCATGCGGAACAGCATCTGCGGATCGGCCCGGGAGGCGTCTTCACAGCCGAGGCAGACCTGAGCACCCGTATCCATCGCCAATGGCAGCAAGCGGGAAATGGTCGCCAGCACCCATGCGCGATTCTTTCCCAGCTTGCTGCCGATCTGGCGATCGGATGCGGGAATCGACAGGTTGACCAGATCGGCGCCGCAATTCCGCGCTTGGCCGATGTCCTCGGCGCACAGTCGGCCCCACACCATCGTCGCGGCGGGTAGCCGTTCCGCAACGATCGCGCGGATCACTTCCTGCTCGAGTGCACCCATTGCCGGAATGCCGATTTCCATTTCCGGCACGCCAGCTCTGGCGAGGGCTCGTGCGATGGCGATCTTTTCATCGGCGGAGAATGCGACGCCCGCGGTCTGTTCGCCGTCCCGCAGGGTGGTGTCGTTGATGGTGACCGAGTTCAAGGGGCACTCTCCGAAGCGGTTTGCCGGCGATCACGCAATCCGGATGCCAGATCCTCCAGACCGTGGCAGTCCAGGGATTGCGGTCAGATTCGCCCGGCACTGTCGCCGACCGCTTTGTGCAATGACGGAATCCGTACGACGATTTGTCGCAAACACGACGAAATCCAACGCATACGGTCGGTGACACCGAGTTGCCAATCCCGGTTGCGGCGTGAGCGATTGCGCAGTGCAGGCACGTGCGTGGCTCAAGTCGGGGAAGCGACGGCCGTACATCAGTCATTCCTTGAATTCCAGTCACCGAGAGACCCCGTGGACCTTGCCATCGCTTCCCCTCCGAGATCGCCGGCAGAGTCTGCGTCGACGCACGAGGCCGGCGCGGGGCCCGACTTTGCCGTGTTGGCGCTGAAGGCGCAGGCTGCCGCGCTCGCACAGGAGCGCTTCCAGCCGGCGGCGATGGCGTTCGTTACCGAGGTGGCCCTGTCGCTGGGCTGCGACCGAGTCTCGTTGGGTGTCGTCGAGGGTGGCTTGATCCAGGTGGTTGCGGTGTCGCATGGCGGCGAAACGGAGTTCGCAGGCACCATCGGCGGCGACATCGCGGACGCCATGGACGAGTGCGCGCAGCAGGGCTGCGGGCTTCAGCTGCCGGAGCCGGCGCAGTCGCGCCCGAGCATCCTGGCGGCCCACCGCCGCTTGCGGAGCCACCTGGGCGGGGTTGTCCAGACCGTGCCTTTGCGGGTACGCGGCGAGAGCCTCGGTGCCGTGTGCTGCGAATGGAGCGAGACCTCGTCGATCACGCCGTTGACCACCCAGCCGATGGAAAAGTTGGTGGATCTGATCGGCCCGGTGCTGTGGCTGTTGCGGCTGCAGGAACGTAGCGGGCTGCAGCGCCTGCGCGAGTATCTGGCGGGGGTCAAGCCACGCCTGGCGAGCGAGGACGGGCGGGGTGCACGCTGGGCAATGGCGCTGGTCGTGGTGGCGCTGCTGGTGGGCGCACTGGTTCCGGTCGCGCAGCATGTCAGCGCGCGAAGCCGGCTCGAAGGGTCGATCGAACGCGCGGTGGTGGCCCCGATCGAGGGCTTCATCGAAACGGTGCGGGTGCGTCCGGGCGACGAGGTGCGCGCCGATCAGGTGCTGATCGAACTGGCCGCGCAGGACCTCCGGCTCGAGGCGCAGCGTTGGGAGAGCGAGTTGGCACAGCACGAAAGTGCCTACATGGCGTCGCTGGCGCGCTCCGAACGCAGCGAGATGATGGTGAGCATGTCGCGAGCGGAGGAGGCCCGTGCGCGGCTCGGACTGGCGCGCCGGATGCTGGAGCGAACCCGCATCGTCGCCGGCATGGACGGGGTGGTGATCGCCGGCGACATCAGCCAGTTGCAGGGCGCGCCGGTGAGTCGCGGCGAAGTATTGCTGACGATCGCTCCGGCCGGCGGCTACCGCGTGGCGCTGGAGGTGGACGAGCGCGACGTGGGTCGGGTCAAGGTGGGGCAGGCGGCGACCATGGTGCTCAGCGCCGACCCCGATCGCCAGCATCCCCTGCGCATCGTGCGGATGACGCCGATGGCGGCGGTTTCCGAGGGCGCCAACGTGTTTCGTGTGGAAGGCGAGCTGATCGGCGACAGCGGCGGCCTGCGGCCCGGATTGCAGGGCGTGGCACGCGTGTCCGTGGGTCGGGCGCCGGTGCTGGTAGCCGGTTGGCGCTGGCTCACGGAGCGACTGGGCATGCTGTGGTGGCGCTGGGGAGGCTGAGCCGTGACGGAAACGCTGTTCAGCCCGATGTGGTATCGGGTCGCGGCCCTCAAGCCACGCCTGCGGGCCAACATCCGGGTACAGCGTCAGCGCTACCGCGGCGAAGACTGGTACCTGCTGATCGACGAAGCCAGCGATCGGGCGGTTCGTCTCGGCGCCGACGCCTACGCATTCATCGGCCGTTGCGACGGTCACAGGACGGCCCAGGCGGTATGGGACCATCTCGCTGGTAAGGCCGGCGAGTCCTTGCCGGCGCAGGAAGCATTGTTGCGTCTGATGGTGCGGCTGCAGGAAAGCGGGCTGTTGAGCTTCGATCGCCGCCCGGACATCGGCAGTGTGTTCGAGCGTCGCAACAAGCGCGAACGCCGACGGCGTATCGGCGAACTCAACCCCCTGTTCTTCCGGGTGCGGCTCGGCGATCCGTCTGCCGTATTGCGTCGCCTGGCGCCGCTCGGTCGAATCCTGTTCAGTGCGGCAGGCCTGTGGCTGTGCACGGCCGCGCTCGCGGTCGCGCTGATGGCCGCGCTGCTGCAGATCGATGCCTTGTCGGCGCATCTTGCCCGAATGTCACGGGGCAGCAACCTGCTGTGGATGACGTGGTTGATCTATCCACCGGTCAAGCTACTGCACGAACTGGCCCACGGCCTCGCGGTGCGACGCTGGGGCGGCGAGGTCCGGGAGTGGGGCGTGTCGCTGCTGGTGCTGATGCCGGTGCCCTTCGTCGACGCCTCCGCCGCGAATGGATTCCGGCACGGATACCAGCGCCTGGCAGTTTCCTCGGCCGGCATCCTCGCCGAGCTGCTGCTGGCGGCGCTGGCATTGCTGCTATGGAGCCTGGTGGAGCCGGGTCTGGTGCGGGACGCGTCCGCGGTGGTGATGCTGGTGGCGGCAGTGTCCACGCTGTTGGTCAACGGCAATCCGTTGCTCCGATTCGACGGCTACTACGTGCTCGTCGACGCGCTCGATCTGCCGAACCTTTCCACCCGCTCGCGGCGCTGGTGGCTCGAAGGCCTGCGCCGGCACCTGTTGGGCTTGAATGCCGCAGATCCGCTGATGGCAGCTCGGGGCGAACTTCCCTGGTTGGTCGCCTACCAGCCGCTCTCCTGGCTGTATCGGCTCGGTCTGTGCGGCGGCATCGTCCTCTGGCTGGGGGGGCGTGCGCCGCTGCTGGCCTTCGCGGCCGCGGCGTGGTTCGGTTGGTCCCTGTTGTTGACACCCGCCTTCAACGCCTCCAAGGCCTTGCTCGACGAACGCCTGCCCGAGGCCAGCCGCTGGCGTGCGCGGCTGCTGGCGGGGGTGCTCGCGATCGTCCTCCCGCTGGGCCTGGTTGCGGTCCAGGTGCCCCACGTGACCGTGGCCCAGGGGGTCGTTTGGCTGCCCGACGATGCCCGCCTGCGTGTCGGTACCGAGGGCTTCGTCGACGCGCTCGCACGCCATGACGGGGACCGGGTCGAAGCCGGCACTATTGTCGCTCGGCTGCGTGACGATCAACTGCTGACGCGGCGCCAGGAACTCGCGCGTGAACGCGAAGGGCTCGAGATCGAGTGGTTTCGCCATCTGCGCAGCGACCCCGCGCGGGCCGCGATCATCGACCAGCGCTTGGTTTCCTTGCAGCGGGAGATCGCCCGAGTCAACGAACAGGTTCGGCTGCTCACGGTCCGGGCCGCCCGCAGCGGCCGCCTGGTGATTCCGCGCGAGGCCGATCTCGCCGGACGCTTCCTGCCGCGGGGAGAGGCCTTCGGCATGGTCTTCGATGGCGAGCCCAGCCGGGTGCGCACGGCATTGCCCCATGCCGACGCGGCCTTGCTGGCGGATCTGCAGGGCATTCAGGTCCGGCTCGCCGATGCACCGGGCAACCCCCTGCAGGCCGAGTTGCTGGGCCAGGTTCCGGCCGCCAGCATGCGCCTGCCTTCGGCCGCGCTCGGCGATGCGGCCGGTGGTGTGCTGGGCGTCGATGTCGCCGACGACGAGGGCTTGACGACCCTGCAGGCCGTCGTCTGGGTGGACCTGCGCCTGCCGGGGCATGTCGGCGAATTCTCCGGCGGGCGGGCCGAGGTGCGTTTCGAGCACAGCGACGCCAGCATCGCGCTACAGCTCTGGCGGCGGCTTCGGCAGCTTCTGCTGAGCCATTTCGAACCCGAAGGGGCAGCGTGGGTTCGGTAGCCCTCAGCCAGCGCCCGCGATCACCGCAGCACCAGAAATCGAAGTCTGGCCCGGGCGTGCTGCAATGGCTGCGGCGTGCCCATTATCGGCGGGAGTTGGCGCGCGTCCGCCGCTGGCGTGGTGAAGCGAGCGCCGATCGTGAATGGCGCGCGCGACTGCGGCTTTTCGGGCTGCAGGGGGCACGCAGGGTCGAAGCCTGCGCGCTGGTCGATCGGCATTGCCGCGAGCAACTCGGGATCTCTCCGTTCGATGGCCAATGGCTCGCGGCGCTGATGATGATCGACGGCCAACTGGTGGAGATGGCGACTGGCGAAGGCAAGACGTTGGTGGCGGGGCTGGCGGCCGCGGTAAGCGCCCTGGCCGGGCGCCGGGTGCATGTGATCACCGCCAACGAGTATCTGGTCGGTCGCGACGCCGAGTGGCTGAAGCCGCTCTACGAGTCCTTGGGGCTTCGTGTCGCTGCCGCCCATGAATCCGACACGCCGGCGGAGCGGCGCAAGGCCTATCGGGCCGATGTGGTCTATGCCTGCGCCCGCACGGTGGTGTTCGACTGGCTGAGGGACCGCGCGGCCGGTCACCCGGAGGCGGATAGCCTCGACGCCAGTGCGCGTCGGCTGGTTCGGCCGGGCGATGCGGAGCCGGTATTGCCGGCACTCGACGTCGTCTTCGTGGACGAGGCCGACAGCGTGCTGATCGACGAAGCCAGCGTTCCCCTGATCCTGTCGGCCGAGCGGCGCGACGCGGACAGCCGCAGTCGCTGGTGGCAGGCTTGGCGTCTTGCTGGGGATCTGGTCGAAGACGAGCATTTTCGGCTCGACCGCGCGCAACGCGCGGCACGCCTCAGCGACGCCGGGCGCACGCGGCTGGGTGCGGCCCCGGGCCGATGGCTGAGCGAGCGCCACCTGGCCGAATGTGTCGAAATGGGGCTGACGGCCAGGCATCTCTATCATCGTGACCGCGACTACGTGGTACGGGACGGCGAAGTCTGCATCGTCGATCCGGTCAGTGGGCGCATCGCCGAGGGCCGTATCTGGTCGCGCGGACTGCACGCGTTGATTGCCCTCAAGGAAGGGCTGCGCCCGCCGGCCGAAGCCGACACCCTGGCGCAGACCACCTATCAGCGCTTCTTTCCCCGCTACCGGACGATAGCGGGCATGAGCGGTACGCTGTCCGAGGTGGGGCGCGAGCTTGCCAGGTGTTACGGCGTGCGCTTGATGCGCGTGGCGACCCACCATCCCGACCGCCGGCGGATTCTGCCGACACGCCTGCTGGCCGACGAGTCGCAACTCGCGCAGGCGCTGGTGGCTCGTGTCTCGACCCTCGTGGGGGCGCGTCGGGCGATCCTGATCGGTACCGATTCGGTCCAGGCCAGCCGCTCGGTGTCGGCGATGCTCCGACGGGCAGCGATCGAGCACAGCCTGCTGAACGCCGACCAGAGCCGCGAAGAGGCTGCCGTCATTGCCCATGCGGGCGAGGCCGGCCGGGTCACGGTCGCCACCAACATGGCAGGCCGCGGCACCGACATTCGCCTCGGCGCCGAGACACTACGGAGCGGCGGCCTGCATGTGCTGAGCTTGCAGTGCAATCCGAGTCGACGCCTCGACCGCCAGTTGGCGGGCCGCTGTGCCCGCCAGGGCGACCCCGGCAGCTTCGAGCAATGGCTGGTGGCCGGTCTCATGAATGGGAATCGGCTGCCGTTAATGAGATTGTGTTCCACGCTGCTGGGCGCACGCATGGCGCCGATCGCCGCGCACACCGCTCGATTCGTGTTGGCTTGCCACCAGTTCGCGAGCGAACGCCGGTCGGCGCGGGACCGCGCGCGTCTGCTGGCCCGGGATACCGAGTGGGACGAGCATTTTGCCATTGGAAACAGGGAACAGTGATTCCTCGCGTATTCGACAGACTCTTGAGCTTCGCCATCGTCTGGGCCGCCACGGTCGGCACGGCTGCTGCGGTGCCGCTGGGCTGCCTGATCATGCCCGAGCAGCAGGCGGATATCGGCACGCCGGTCGTCGGCGTGGTCGAATCGGTGCTGGTCGACCGCGGTGATCGGGTCAGCAAGGATCAGGTGCTGGCCGTACTGCAGTCGCGGGTCGAGCAGGCGAGCCTCGAGGTGGCCCAGCGGCGTGCTCGGGTTGCCGCCGAATTGCGAGCGGCGGAGGCCGGTCTCGAGCTCGCCCGCAGCCAATTCGCGCGCTCGCAGGATCTTTACCGCAAGAAGTTCATCTCGAATCAGGCACTGGACCAGGCGCGGGCCGAACTCAAGGTTGCCGAGCAACAGGTGGACCAGAGTCGGGAGCAACTTCAGGTCTTTGGCAGTGAGGCACGGCTGGCCCGTGCCCAGCTCCACCAACGCGTGCTCAAGGCGCCGTTCGACGGCGTCGTCGTGGACCGCATGGTTCAGCCGGGGGAGCGGGTCGAGGATCGGCCGCTGCTGCGATTGGCATCGATCGACCGATTGCGCGTCGAGGTCGTGGTGCCGGCGGCCCGCTTCGGCAGCATCCGGCCGGGCATGCCTGCAACCGTTTTGCCGGACCTGCCGGGGATGCGTGCGGTTCAGGCCACGGTGCGGCTGGTGGATCCGATCGTCGACCCGGCCAGCAATACCTTCCGGGTCCGCCTCGCGGTGGACAACCGAGATGGCGGTGTTCCTGCCGGTGCGCGCTGCCGGGTCGCATTCGACGAGCGATCCGCGATCGAGCCCGAATCGGCCGGCGATCTGCGGGGCCTGCGCCGTAGCGGTCTGAACGTCGATCTCAAGCTGACCGGCCTGCCGGCGCGGAGGTGACGATGGCGGTGCGAGCAAGGCGAACGTTGGCCGCCGAGGAGCTCGAGGCACGGGTGCTGTTCTCGGCCGACCTGGCGCCCCATGCCGGCATCGACTCGGCGCTGGTGGCCCACCATCGCGACCAAGAGCAGGATGGGGCGATCGAGGTCGCTTTCGTCGATGCCGGCCTCGAAAACGTGGGTGGCCTGCTGGCTGCACTGCAGGCGGAAGAAGGGGGGGGGCGTACGCTCGAGATCGTGATGCTCGAGCCCGACGGGGACGGCATCGATCAGATCGGCAATGCACTCGCCCAGTACCGTGACGTATCCGCGATCCACCTCTTTACCCATGGAGGCAACGGTCGCCTCGCGCTCGGCTCGGTCGACCTCGACGACGCCACCCTGGCATCGCGCAGCACCGAGATCGCCGCCTGGGGCGACGCGCTCGGCACCGACGCCGACCTCCTGATCTATGGCTGCGATGTGGCCGAAGACGAGGCCGGGCAGGCCTTCGTTCGCGACTTGGCCGCACTCACCGGCGCCGACGTGGCCGCCTCCGACGACCTTACCGGCGCGGCCACGCTGGGCGGCGACTGGGACCTCGAATTTCGGGTGGGGGAAGTCGCTTCACCCCAGTTGTTCTCGATCTCCGCCGTGCAGGCCTGGTCGGGCCTGCTAGACATTACCACCGGCCTGGTCGGCCACTTCACCTTCGACGAGGGCAGCGGTACCATCGCCGGCGATTCGAGCGCCACAGGCAACGACGGTACGCTGCTTAGCGGGCCGACCTGGGTTGCCGGCCGCGTCGGCTCCGGCGCACTGAACTTCGGCGGCGATTTCGACCGGGTGGAGGTGCCGGACAGCGCGGCCTACGACCTTTCCGGGGACTTCTCGGTGTCGTTCTGGTTCAACAGCGCGCAGACGCCGAGTAGCCAGGTCCGTCTGGTGGGCCAATCGGCCGGCAGCGACGGCTTCGTCGTGTTCACCGACAGCTTCGGCGACATCAACTGGTTCGTCACCGGCAGCGGCGGTTCGACCACTTTTTGGACGGCTGCGCCGCTCGACAGCAACTGGCATCTGTTCACCGCGGTGCGCTCGGGCGACAACTTCGAGCTGTTCATCGACGGCGCCTCGGCAGCGACCGATACGACCGCCATCGGCGATGCCAGCAGCAGTGAGCCGCTGCGATTCGGCGCGAGCAGTGCTTCCAGCGGCGACTACGATGGGTTGGTGGACGACGTGCGGATCTACGACCGCGCGCTCGGCGCCGGCGACATCAGCGAGCTCTACAGCTACACCGGGGTGAGCGTCGACGTGACGGTCACCACCATCACCGACAACAACGATGCCGGGGTGGTGGCCGGCAACGCCACGCACACGGTGAGCTGGCTGCTCGCCAACCGGGGCACGGATGGCAACATCTCGCTGCGCGAGGCGGTGATCGCGGCCAACAACACGATCGATCCGGTATCCATCACGCTCGGCTCGGGTACCCATACGCTGTCGGTCACCGGCCAGTTCGAGGATGCCGCCACCACCGGTGACCTGGACATCACCCGCGACATCACGATCCAGGGCGCCGGCGCTGGCTCGACGACGATCAGCGGCGCCGGGATCAGCGACCGGATCTTCGACGTCAAGGGCGGCGGTTTGCTGACGCTCGCCGACCTGACCGTCGCCGACGCCAACACGACCAACATTCCCGGCGGCGGCGTCTACAGCACGGGCATCCTGAGCGCGACCAATGTCGTGTTCGACAACCTGGCGGTGACCAACGCGGATGGCGGCGCGGTCTACATCGATGGCGGCGCGGCGACCCTGACCAATTCGGCGCTGATCAACAACTCCGCCACGAACGGTGGTGCGCTGTCGGTCAATGGCGGCACCACGACGCTGATCAACGTCACGATCAGCGGCAACACGGCGGAATTCAATGGCGCCGGCATCGAGGCGCTGGCCGGCACGCTGAACCTAGAGCACGTGACGATCGCCAACAACTCGATTTCCAACATCGGTGGCGGCGGCGGGCTGTTCTCGAACGGCGCCACCGTCAACATGCGCTACAGCATCGGCGCCAACAACAGTGCACCGAACCCCGAGCAGGACATCGACGGCGCGATCGTCAGCGGCGGCTACAACATCATCGAGAATGCCATCGGCGTGACCGGCCTGGCCGGCACCGACACGACCGGCTCCGACGGCGGCATCGCGGCCACACTGACCGCGGATGGCGGCACCCATGTGCATGCGATCACGACCTCGAGCGCCGCCTACGGTGCCGCCACGGGTTCGACACAGACCGTCGACCAGCGCGGCGTGACCCGCGACGCCAACCCGGATATCGGCGCTTACGAATACGTCCCGCCCGCACCGCAGACCTTCGTCGTCACCAATACCAACGACAGTGGCAGCGGCTCGCTGCGCCAGGCGATCCTCGACGCCAACGCCAGCGGCGGCGCCGACACCATCGAATTCGCAATCGGCAGTGGAACGCAGACGATCTCGCTGTCGTCGGCGCTGCCCCAGATCACCGAAGGCGTCGTTCTCGACGCCTGGACTCAGCCGGGCTATTCGGGTACGCCGCGGATCATCATCGATGCCAACCAACTCGCCGCCACCGCCTTCGACCTGACTGCAACGGCCGATGGCAGCACCATTCGTGGCTTCGTGCTGCGCGATTTCTCCGGCTCGGCCATCAACATCCAGGCGGGTTCGGACAACCACGCCATCGTCGGCAACTACATCGGCAGCTTTGGCGCCGGCGGCACCGATCTGGGTGCCGGCGAAGCCAACGGCGGCGAGGGCATCGCTGTTGCCGGCGCCAACAACACGATTGGTGGCAGCACGCCGGCCGAGCGCAACGTCATCGGCGGCAATACCTACGGCATCAGTATCATCGACGCGACGGCCAGCGGCAACATCGTCATCGGCAACTACATCGGCGTGGATGCGTCGGGCACCGGTGCAGTCGCCAACTCGAGAGCCGGCGTGTATTTTTCCAGCAGCGCGTCGAACAACGTCGTCGGCGGCACGGCGCCGGGCTCCGGCAACGTGATCGCCAACAGCGCATGGGACGGCGTCCGAGTCAATAGCGGCACCGGCAACGCAGTTCTCGGCAACCGGATCTACGACAATACCGAGCAAGGCATCGATATCGGTGCGCAAGGGCTCAGTACCAACGATGGCGGCGACGCCGACACCGGTAGCAACAACGGTCAGAACTTCCCGGTGCTGGCGTCGGTCGCCACCGACGGCAGCACGCAGATCACCATCGCCGGCACCTTGAACTCCGACGCGAACAGCCACTACCGGATCGAGTTCTTCGCCAACGCCAGCGCGGACGGCACCGGTCACGGCGAGGGCCAGACCTACCTCGGATTCGCCAATGTCGCCACCGATGGCGCCGGCAATGCGACCATCGACACCACGCTTGCGGCGAGTGTTCCGGCGGGTGCCTACATAAGCGCCACGGCGACGAAGAGCGACAGCAGCTACGTCAGTTTCACCGATTCGTCGGAGTTCGCGGCCGTGGTGGTGGCCAACGCTGTGCCGTCCGACATCGTGTTCGACTCGGACGCCGGGAGCGAGATCGACGTCAATACCTACACGACGACCGACCAGATCGATCCGGCGATCGCCGCCCTCGCCGACGGTGGCTACATCGTGACCTGGGTCTCCAATACGCCAGCCGACAACTACAACATCTACGCCAAGGTCTACAACGCGGACGGCAGCGTACGTATCGCCGACTTCCTCGTCACCGGCGAAGTGGGCGACGCCGAGACCAATCCGTCGGTCACGACCTTCGGCGATGGTGGCTTCGTCGTCGCCTGGCAGGATCAGACCTCGGGCGTGCGGGCCTGGACCGAGGCCCGGGTGTTCAATGCCGATGGCACGCCAGCGACGGCGGAATTCCAGGTGAGTCCCGGCGCCGATGGGGACAATGAAGGCTACCAGCCGGCCGTGCTGGCCTTGAGCGACAGCGAGTTCGTCGCGGTTTGGGCAAACGAGACGGCGGGCAGCACCTACGAAGTCGTCGGTCAACGCTTCGACCTGGCGGGGAGCACGGTAGGCGCGCAATTCACGGTCGGCTCTCTCGCCTCCGGCACGGGACTGTTCGGCGCGCAGGTGGAGCTGGCCAAGCTCGACGATGGTGGTTTCGTCGCCGTCTGGCGGACCCACGACGGCACCACGACGGCAGTTTCGGCACGGGTCATGAACGCGGATGGCAGCGCACGCTCGGCGCTGCTGCTCCCCGGCGGCGACAACGTCGCGGACGTCGCGGCACTCGCCAGTGGCGGCTTCGTCGTGACCTATGATGACGCTGGCGCACTGAAGGCGACTGTCTATGACGCCGGCGGCGCGGTCGTGGTCAGCGAGTTCCAGGTCAACACGACGGCCTCGGCGGCACGCTACGAATCGACGGTGACCGCGTCGGACGACGGCTTCGTCGTCGTCTGGGAATCGGATTCGGGCGACGGCGGCGGTACCGCCATTCTCGCCCAGCGCTTCGACGCCGGCGGCAACAAGATCGATGGCGAGGTGGTGGTCAACCAGACGACGGCCGGTGATCAGAAGAAGCCGGAGGCTGCGGTGACCGCATCCGGGCAGGTCATTGCCGTGTGGCAGAGCGATAACGTCGATGGTGACGCGACCGGCATCGTGATGCGTTTGGTCACGACCGGTAGCGCTTCGGTGCCGGAGAATTCGGCCAACGGAACCCGCGTCGCCGATGTGACCGGCGTCTTCGATGCGGATGTCGGAGATACCCATACCTTCGATCTGACCGACGATGCTGGGGGCCGCTTCGCGATCGATGCGAACACCGGTGTCATCACCGTCGCAGACGGTTCGCTACTGGACTACGAGACCAGCACGTCGCACACGGTGACTGTCCGCGTGACCGATTCGGGGGTGAGCAGCTATAGCGAAGTGTTGACGATCGCGGTCGAAGACGTAGCCGATACCAATTCCGCGCCGAGTTTCGGTGTCACGCTCGATGGCAACCCGACATTCGTCGAAGGGGGGGCGGCCGTCGTGCTGGACGCCAACGTCGATGTCAGCGACGCCGAACTCGACGCCCTGAACGGTGGCGATGGCAACTATGCAGGCGCCAGCCTGACCCTCGCGCGAAACGGCGGCGCGGATGCAGACGACACGTTTGGCTTCAGCGACGGCAACGGCATCTCGCTGGCCGCTGCCAACCTCGTGAAGAACGGACAAGTCATCGCCACGTTCGACACGACGGGCACGTCGGGGCAACTGGCGATTGTCTTCACCGACGGCAATGGCGAGGTTCCGACATCTGCCGATGTCGACAACGTCCTGCGCCAGATCACCTATGCCAACGGCAGCGACGCACCGCCCGCCAGCGTACAGATCGACTGGACTTTCGACGACGGCAACAGCGGGGCTCAAGGCAGCGGTGGCGCGCTGCAGGCACTGGGCAGTACCACTGTCAACATCACGGGCGTGAACGACGCACCATCTGGTTCGGCGAATACGATCTCTGCCATCGAGGACACAGCCTACACGCTTGCCGTAGCCGATTTCGGATTCGGCGATGTCGATGGCGACAATCTGCTGCGGGTATGGATCGACACGCTACCTGCCCAGGGCCAGTTGCTCTGGAATGGCGCTAGCTTCGCCGCCGGCAACTGGATCGATGCCGGAGACATCGACCTCGGATTGCTGACCTATGAACCGCCTGCAGGCACCAGCGGGGCGTCGCTGGCGAGCTTCACGTTCCGCGTGCAGGACGACGGTGGCACGGCAAACGGAGGGCAGGACACCGAAGCGGTGGCAAACACGATGACGATCGACGTTGCCGCCGCGAACCCGCCGATGTCCGCGACGGATGATTTTCTGTCGACCCTGGAAGACACGCCCCTGGTCTTTGACCCGACGTCGAACGATGTCGCTTCGCAAGGCGGCGCCGTTACGTTGGTCGAGTTCACACAGCCGACCAACGGTGCCGTGGTGGACAACGGTGACGGTACGCTCACCTACACGCCGGATCCCGGCTACACCGGGGGCGACAGCTTCGACTATGTCATCGTCGACGCCGACGCCAACGCCACGCTGTCGCACTACTGGAACCTGGACGGAACTGCGACCGATGGTGTCGGGAGCTCCGACGGCACGCTGAACGGCACGACGACGGTCGCTGGATCGATCGGCAACGGCTTGTCGTTCAACGAGTCGGGTGACTATGTGCAGATCCCCGATATCACTTACGGCGCCGAATTCACGATCTCCTTCGATTTCAAGCTCGACGACAACTCGGGTGGCCTGTTCCAGTATCTGTACAGCCATGGCAATGTCAGCGGCTTCAATAGCGTCAATGTCTTCGTCAATGAAGCATCGCACCCCTCCGATCCCAATGTCCTTCGGACGGTGATCCGCGACGGTGACGATTCGCTCGATAACTTTGCCCTACAGTTCGACATCTCGTCCATTGTCGGCGATGGCCAGTGGCATACCTATACCGCGACAGTAGATGCGGGCGGCATCAAGGTATACCTCGACGGCGATCTGAAGATGAGCGACGCTACCCGTGGTACCGGCGGCGTCAATCCGACTGGCGACCTTTATGTGGGTAGCCGTCAGGACCTCGATGTCGATCGCTACTACGGCGGTGCTCTTGACTCGTTGCGCATCTACGACTCGGCGCTGGTCGACAGCGAAGTCGCAGTGATGGCCAATTCGAGCACGGGGACCGTCAACATCACGGTCGACCCGGGCAGCACCGCAACACCGGTGGCGAACGCCGACGCGATCACCGTGGCCGAAGGCGGCACGGCCACCTCGCTCGACAGCGCCGCCACCTCGGTGCTGGCGAACGACGCGGGCCTGGGCGATACGCCGGTCACCGTCTCTCTTGTCACCGACGTGTCGTTCGGTTCGCTGACGCTCAATGCCGACGGCACATTCACCTACACCCACGACGGCACCGAGAACTTCAGCGACAGCTTCACCTATCGGGTGACCGACAACGATGGCGAGACCTCGGATGCCACGGTCAGCATCACGATCACGCCGGTCAGCGATCAGACCCCGGTCGCCAACGCCGATTCCATCACCGTGGCCGAAGGCGGCACGGCCACCTCGCTCGACAGCGCCGCCACCTCGGTGCTGGCGAACGACGCGGGCCTGGGCGATACGCCGGTCACCGTCTCTCTCGTCACCGACGTGTCGTTCGGTTCGCTGACGCTCAACGCCGACGGCACCTTCAGCTACACCCACGACGGCACCGAGAACTTCAGCGACAGCTTCACCTATCGGGTGACCGACAACGACGGCGAGACCTCGGACGCGACGGTCAGCATCACGATCACGCCGGTGAGTGACGCCACGCCGGTGGCCAACGCCGACGCGATCACCGTTGCCGAAGGCGGAACGGCCACCGCCCTCGATACGGCAGCCACTTCCGTTCTGGCCAACGACGCGGGCCTAGGCGACACGCCCGTCACCGTCTCGCTGGTCACCGAC
>JAGRFZ010000017.1:0-51616 GCA_020445785.1 Rhodocyclaceae bacterium | reverse complement strand
GGTCAGCATCACGATCACGCCGGTGTCTGACCAGACCCCGGTGGCCAACCCTGACGCGATCACCGTTGCCGAAGGCGGCACCGCTACGGCGCTCGACAGCGCCGCCACCTCCGTTCTGGCCAACGACGCTGGTTTGGGCGACACGCCGGTCACCGTCTCGCTGGTCACCGACGTCACCTTCGGCTCGCTGACCTTGAACGCCGACGGCACCTTCAGCTACACCCACGACGGCACCGAGAATTTCAGCGACAGCTTCACCTATCGGGTGACCGACAACGATGGCGAGACGTCCGACGCCACCGTCTCGATCACCATCGTGCCGAACAACAGTGGCGCGCCGACCATCACGTCGCCGAATGCGATTTCGGTGCCCGAAAACACCGACGACGTGATGACCGTGCTGGCAAGTGATCCCGATGTCGGTGCGAATCTTCGGTTCGCCATCACGGGTGGCAGCGATGCCGGCCTGTTCGAGATCGACACCGTGAGCGGGGCATTGCGCTTCAGGAATGCGCCGGACTTCGAGCAGCCGGTCGACGCGAACGGGGACAACGTATACGTGGTCGATGTGCGGGTCAGTGACGGTGGCCTCAGTACGAGCCAGACGATTTTCGTGACCGTGACCGATGCCAACGACGCCCCGCTCCGGATCGAACTCGACGGATCCACGGTGGTCGACGGCACCGACACGGGCTCGGGCTTCGCCGTGGGGCGCCTCAGTGTGGTGGATCCGGACGCCACGGATATTCATGGGTATACGATCGTCGGCGGGGCGGACCAGGCGCGTTTCGCGGTCGGTGGTGCGGCCGGCGACCTGCTGACGATTGCCGATGGCCGCATCGACGGACAGCGTCAGTCGACCTACGAGGTCGTCGTCCGGGTCACTGATGGCGCTGGCGCTACCCACGACGAGCGATTCGTGATCTCGGTGGCGGCGGCCGATCAGCCACCGCTGTTCGTCAGCGCTCCGCTGGATTCCGCCGTCGAGGGTGTCGAATACCGCTACGAGGTCCGAACCGTCGATCCGGATGGCAGCGCGCCGCCCTCGATCGAGGCAGCATCGCTCCCGGGTTGGCTCACTTTCGTCGATCGAGGTGACGGCACCGCGCTGTTGGTCGGAACGCCCGGCGCGGCCCAGGTGGGCACTTGGCAAGTCACACTGTCGGCGTCCGACGGCGAGAATGCCACCATCCAGTCCTTCGGCGTCGTCGTGCTTGCGACCAACCATGCGCCGACAATCGTCTCCGCGGGAGGACAGGACAACGCGTCGCTGGAGGCAGGTACCGGCTACGGCTTCACGACGACCATCTTCGCCACCGACCCCGACGCCGGTGATGTGCTGCGCTATGCCATCGTCGGCGGCGAAGATGCGGCCGCCTTCGTGCTGGATGCCGCTACCGGCATCCTGCGCTTCGCCAGCCCGCCAAATCCTGCGGCGCCTGCCGATGCCGACGGCGATGGCGTGTATCGCGTTGTCGTCCAGGCCAGCGATTCCCGTGGTGCGATCGATTCCCAGGGGCTGTCGATCCGTGTGGCGCTCGGCGTCGAAGTCATCGATGAAAGCCCCGACGGTGGGAGTATCCAGTCCCCCGTGGAGCGCACGACCGCGAATCCGGACGAATCACCCGATGAGGAAGTGGACGAGCCCGACGGCGCTGCGGCGCAGACCGAAGACAATGCCATACCGGCCGCTCCGCTCGGTGAAGCGACTTTCGTGTTCGGTGCCGCATCGGCTCGCGCAAGCCAGGTGGTCTCTCCCGATGCCGCCGCCGAGACGAACATCCGATTCCGGGTCGCGATCGGCGAGGTGTCGGCCAGAAACGGCGACACCAACGAGTTCGAAGTCCTGAGCTGGATCGCGCGCGGAATCGAAACCGAGGCATCTGCGCTCGAAACGCGGCAGGATTCGGCGTCCCGCGTCGACCTGCCTGACGAGGTTGTCGAACAACTCGAGCAGGCGGGTGAGGATATCCAATTCGCGTTCGAGCAGGTCGCCTTGTCGGGCATCGTACTCACCGTCGGTGCGGTGTGGTGGGCGAGCCGGATCGGCGCGTTGGTGGCAGGCGTCATGGTCTCGGTGCCGGCCTGGCGCAGCCTAGACCCCCTGGCCGTGCTATGGGAAGCCGGGGAGGCTGGTGACGACGACGACGAGGCCGTCGCGGAGGACGGCGCCGACGAGTCGCCTCGCCAGGCGAAGGGGGCGCCGTCGGCATGATGTCCGGCCGCCCGCTGTTTTCTCCGGCGCTGCGCCTCGCCCTGGGGGTGGTCAGCTTGCTGTTGTCGCTGATGCTGCTGGTCGACATGGCGATCGGCGTGATTCCCGACCGCCAGAAATCGGCGGTCGAGTTGCGTCAACACATCGCTGAAACGCTCGCTGTCCAGATTACGGCCCTGCTGCACAGCGATCAGCAGACCCTCATCAGCTCGACCCTCGACAAGGTCTTGCGTCGCAGCGACGAGCTCGATTCCGTTGCCGTCCGGCGCGATGACGGCCTGATCGTATCGCGGGCCGGCGACCACGCCCGTCATTGGCATCTGTCCGCCGATGCACCGTCGAATTTGCGCAATGTCCGGGTTCCCTTGTTGGCGGGCCAGCACGAGTGGGGCAACGTCGAACTGAGCTTTCGGCCGGCCTTTCCCGAGAGTGTCGTCGGTTGGCTGGACGACCCTCTGGTCAAGGGCATCGTCGCCTTTGCCTGTGGCGGCTCGCTGCTCGCATACCTCTACCTGCGCCGTGCCTTGCAGTACCTCGACCCGGGCTCGGTGATTCCACAGCGGGTGCGAGCCGCATTCGACACGCTCGGCGAGGCGGTGATGGTGCTCGACAACGAGGATCGGGTACTGCTCGTCAACCGGGCCTTCGCCAAGATCCATCCGCAGGCGAGCGTCGATCCGACGGGCAAGCCGGTGGCAGCACTGAAATGGCTGATGAGCGGCATGGGTGACGACGGCGAGGCCTATCCGTGGCGGGAGGTCGCCCGTACCCACGAGCCGGTGCGCGAACAGCCTGTCGAACTGTTGGCGGGCGAGGCCGGCCAGCTCACCCGGATTCTGCTCAGCGCCGCCCCGATTCTCGACGGTGGCAACCGGGTTCGGGGCTGCATCGTGTCGATGGCCGACGTCACCGCTCTGCATATGATCAATTCCCAGCTCCTCGACACGGTGCACGAGCTGGATCAATCGAACGAACTGATCCGTGTTCAGAACGAGGAGCTGGTGCGCCTCGCCACCCGTGATCCGCTCACCGGCTGCCTCAACCGCCGCGCATTCTTCGAGCGCGTATCCGAACTGGTCGAGGCGGCGGCGCGCGATGGCGCGCATCTCTCCTGCATCATGAGCGACGTCGACTTCTTCAAGCGCTTCAACGACGACTACGGGCATGCCATCGGCGATCAGGTGTTGCAGGCCGTGGCAGCGGCGCTCGGGCGAGGAGTCCGTACCGACGAAGACCTGGTCTGTCGCTACGGTGGCGAGGAGTTCTGCATCATCTTGCCCGGCCTGTCGGCGGCCCGTGCCGCGGAGGTCGCCGAGCGCTTGCGCGCCAGCATCGAGCGCGACGCCGCGTCCGGTATTCGTTCGCATCCGGGCTTGCGCATCACGTCGAGTTTCGGTGTCGCCGAATTGCGAGCGGACGTCGCGGACGAGAATCAGTTGATCGCGCTTGCCGATGCCGCCTTGTACGAAGCCAAGCGCGCGGGACGCAATCGCGTGCAATGCGCCGGCCAGGACAGCGGCGTGGCAGCCTGAGCGCACGCCGGCGCCCCCCCGCAGCGGTACCGCGTTGCGCCCGGACGGCGAGTGGGGCCGGGAGGGCAGGCGAGATCGTCAAAGGTCGCGATACAGACCCTTCAGCACCAGGTCGGCCATGCTGACGATGCCGACCACCTTGCCGCTCTCGATCACCGGCGCACGCGACAGCGAAAAGCGCGTGAATAGCCGGGCGCAATAGCGGATGTCCATCTCGGGATCGACGCTGATCACCGGTTTCGCCATCACTTCGTACACGTTGACGCGCTCCGGCGAACGGTCCTGGCCGAGCACGAAGCGGGCGATATCGGAAATCAATAAAATGCCGTACTCGTCGTCCGCGTCTCGCTTGTCCACGATCAGGCTCTTGGTTTCGACATGCTTCATCGTACGCAGCGCTTCGGCGATCGTCGCCATGCCGTCGATGGTGTCGAACTCGCGCTTCATGACATGATGAACGCGTACCACGTCGCTACTCATAGCTCCTCCCCGACCACGCCGAGCAATTCCTGCATCTGGCGGCTCACGCCGACCGCGTCCTCGACATCGATCTGGAACGCGATGCCGGTGCCGGGCTTGCTGTCGAACTCGCCCTTCTCGGCGATCGTCTCCAGGATGTTGCGGGCCAGATGCTTTTCGACCAGAAGCAGCAGCATGTCGCGCTGGGTCTCGAGCGCCAGGCCGAAGAAGGTCTTGGCCTTCTGCAGCCCCTCGCCGCGAGCCTGGTTGATCACCGTGGCGCCGGTGGCACCGGCCTCGCGCGCGGCTTGCAACACCGCGTTCGTCTTGTCGTCCTCGACGAGGGCGATCAATAGTTTGAAATGCATGGTCATTCACCTCTTTCGGCGGATTTCGCCAAGTTGGGCTTGCGATCGCGGGTTCGCCATTCGGCGACCTGGGCATAGCTCATCACCGTCATCATTGGAAACAGGCTGGCGAACGCAATCAGTCCGAAGCCGTCGAGCAGCACGCTGCGACCGGGCACGGTGCCCGCGAGCCCGAGCCCGAGGGCGGTGACCAGCGGCACCGTCACCGTCGAAGTGGTGACGCCGCCGGAATCGTAGGCGAGGGCGATGATCATTTTGGGGGCGACCAGGGTCTGCAGGATCACGACGATGTATCCGGCAATGATGTAGTAATGCAACGGAGTGCCGGTGACGATGCGAAACGTGCCGAGTGCGATGCCGATGGCCACGCCGTTGGCCACCGCGATGCGCAGTCCCCAGACGCTGATCGCGCCGCCGGATACGGCGGCCCCCTTGATCGCAACGGCGATCAGCGAGGGCTCCGCGATCGTCGTCGAAAAGCCGATGGCTGCGGCGAACAGATATACCCACAGATAGTCGGCCCAATGCACCGCCGGCCGAACGCCCTCCAGTGCGCCGTAGATGAAGGCCGGGTCGGTCAATTGCCGGGCCATCAGCTTGCCGAGGGGGAACAAGGCTTGGTCGAGTCCCTCGAGAAACAACGCGAGGCCGAGCAGCACGTACGCAAAACCGGTCAGAACCTGCTTGAACTGAGGAATCGGCTTGCGGATCACGACGAACTGGAAACCGAAGATGATGGCCGCGATCGGCAGCACGTCGAATACCGTCTGCCCGACGGTCGCCGCAAAATGGCCGAGCCCCGCAATCATTGGAACAGCATCCCGTAGGCCATGACGAAAATCATCGGTGTCAGCGAGGCGAACGCGATCAGGCCGAAGCCGTCGATCATCGGATTGCGCCCCTTGATCGACGACGCGAGACCGACGCCGAGGGCAGTGACCAGCGGCACCGTGATCGTCGAAGTCGTGACGCCGCCGGAATCATAGGCGATTCCGACGATTTCCTCCGGCGCGAAGGCGGTCATGACGACGACGCCGGCGTAGCCACCGATGATCAGCCATTGGATCGGCCAGCCGCGGATGATCCGCAGCACACCGAGCATGATCGCGAATCCGACCGACACCGCGACCGTGTAGCGCAGTCCGAGCGCGTAGTCGTCGCGGGCCTCGCGCCGATTGTCGATGACGCCGCCCTCGGCGGCGATTTGCGCCGCTTCGTCGGCGACTGCGATCAGCGCGGGCTCGGCGACCGTGGTGCCGAAACCGAGGGCGAAGGCAAAGGCCAGCAACCAGGCGAGGGAACCCTTGCGGGCAAATTCGTAGGCCATGCGCTCGCCGATCGGGAACAGCCCCATCTCGAGTCCCCGGATGAAGAACGTGAGTCCGAGCACGACCAGTACCGAGCCGACCAGCAAGTCGGCCAGATCGGGAATCGGCTGCTGCAGGACGACCAGTTGAAAGAAAGTGATGACGATGGCGATCGGCGCGAGATCGCGGACGCTTTCGAGCAGGGATTTCAGGAATAGCCGTAGCTGCTTGCTCAAGGGAAGATCCGATGGCGGTGCATTGGGGTCGCGCAGCGAAGTCGAGGCGCTACGCGTCGGATGCTCATCCGTGGAGTGTAATCGAGTCGCGATCCGGCTTCAGTGGGCGCGGCTACGGACGGGCAGGAACCGTCGCGCAACGGCGTCTTGTTCAGGTCAGCGGATAGACCTTCCAGGGTAGTCGCTCGAGCGGCAATCGACGGACTCGGCCACAGGACTCGTCGTCGCCGTGGTAGCACGGACTGCCATCCTCGCGCTGGGCCAGCAAGACCACGCCGGCACCGCTGAAATGGGGTGAAAGCCGGTCGATGGCCATGTCCGCCTCCGCGGGGCTGTCGATCAGCGCCTCGGCCACCAGGACGACCACGATCCGCCGGCCATCGAGCTCGACCGCCGCCGCATGGACGCTGCTGCCGGCCGCCGTGCCGGCGTCTTCCGCTTGGCGGTCGGCGCTGTTTCCTGCCAGCAGCGCGGCGCACTCCGGGCAGTCGCCGAGATCGCCGATGCAGACGTCGTGCAGCAGCATTCGATCGACCGCGTAGCGGTGGTCCCGGTCCACCAGCGCGCAGCGCCATCGCCCGTCGATGCGCACCTGAACGACGCGGCAGGCGGCAGGCATCTCCGCCACGGTGGCGGCCGATACGTACGCGGTCGCGGGCCTTTCGTCTCCGCAAAACCGACACAAGTGTGCCCATGCCGCCATCGCTGCCCTCGCAGTGGTTTCGGGTACGTCGCCGATCGCTCCGACCCCGGCAGTCTAGTCGCCGCTGCCGGTGGTGGCCAGCGGCGGGCCATGTAGAAGTTCGGCGACGTGGCGGTGGCGGGACCGGACGTCGGCGACATCGTGAGGCTCCGGCAGGGCTGCGACGGCGCTTCGCAGCAACATGTCGGCATGCCGCGACAGGGCCTGCTTGTCGCGCTGGCGTCGGCACAGCGGGACCAGCTCGGCGAGGACTTCCATCATGCGGATGGTCACCGGCGCGTTGCCTCGCGCGTATTGACGAATCGGGTCGAAGGCCGCGTCGATCGCCTTGTCGAAGCTCACCGGCGAGTCGTATACCCGGGCGACGCCGTCGGTGTCGGTGTGCCAGGCGGGCGGTACCCGTCGGCTCGCGAGCAGCGAGAGCGCCGACGCGAGGCGGTCAATGCAGGTAATTGCCGTAAATGGATCGTTGATGCCGGGCGAGAGTGCCCGTGAGGCGATCTCGACGAGCTGGTCGAGCGCGAATTCGACGTCCTGGGTGGCGGTTCGCTGGGCGCCGAAGACCACCAGCCGCCGCAGCCGCTCGCGCAATTCCTCTTCGATCTCTTGCTCCGCCCATACCGACATCAGCACGGAGCCGTGCAACACGTACTGGCCGGGGCTTCGTCGCAGCCGGATCACCAGATCGTTGCCGGCCGCGACTGCGACCAAGCCCGCGAGATCGATGGCCTGCACGTACGCATGGCAGTCCGCCAGCACTTCGGTCGGCGCGCGATCGAAGCGGTGGGGCTGATCGCTGGCGGCCGCGTGCGGTGCCTCGGCGTGGTCGCCGATCGCCTCCGGGTAGAGGCGGTCCATCAGCGCGCAGAGATCCCGGTAGATGGCCTCGATCAGCGTATCGGCCTGGATCGTCACCGCCACGTGATGGATGTAGATGATCAGTGTCACCACGCTGATCACCGCGAGTACCACGCCGAGGCCGACCGCGATGTGCGGCACGAACGGCTGCAGCGGATCGTGGCGGATCGCGCTCAACACCAGCAGGCAGTAAAGAAAGGTCGCGAGGAAGGCGCCCAGTGCGGTCTGGTTGACCCGATCACGAATGAAGTTGCGCAGCATGCGCGGTCCGAACTGGCCGGAAGCCAGCGACAGCGCGACCAGGGTGATCGAGAACACCACGCCCGCGATGGTCACCATCGAGCCGGCGATGGTGGACATCACCGCGGTCGCCCCCTCGCTGCTGACGACCAGCGCCCAGGCGACGCCGTCCAGCACTTCCAGTCCAATTCGGCTGTCCACATAGAGCGCCAGCCACGCCAGCAAGGCCGCCGACAGCAGCATCCACGAGGGCAGCAGCCAGTAGCTGGTGCGCATCCGCTCCCAGAGGTATTGCAGACGGATCATCATGACCGGCGACCGTGTTCGCCGCGCTCGCGGGATAGGGACGCGGCGACGGCGTGGAGGGCAGCCACCGCCGGCTTCGGGGGATTCTGGCGCAGCGTCGCGAGCCCGGTGGTCCAGGCCAGCTTGGGGGCGACCAGCCGCAGCACCCGGGTGTCGCCTGGCGTGCCGATCTGTTCGAGCACGCTGCGCGGAATGATCGTGCTCCACGCGCCGGTGCATACGTGGGCGAGCAGGCTGACGATCGAATCGGTCTCCAGCGTCGGAGTGGCGCTGGCCCCGACCGAGGCGAAGGTTTCGTCGATGGTTCGCCGGTTCAGCATGTCGGGCGTCAGCAGGCACAGCGGCAACTCGGCCGCTTCCCCCCAGCGGATCTCGTCGCGCTCCGCGAGCGGACCGCAATTCGGCGTCAGCAGCACATGATCCTCGATCCACAGGGGTTGGCAGTCCAGTGCCAGGTCGCTGTGGTCGGGCAGGTAGAGTACGCCGGCGTCGATCTCGAAGCGTGCCAGCCGATTCCGGATCTCGTCTGTCGGCAGGGAGCGCACCTCGACCGCAACCAGCGGATGGCGGGCGGCAAAGGCGGCGCTGAGGGCGCTCACGGCGGTCAGGGCGGTCGGAATCACGCCGATGATCAGGCGCCCCTCGAGGTGGTCCCGCAAGGTGGCCAGTTGTTGGCGCAACCCGGCGGCGCCATCGGCCAGGCGCTGGGCACATTCGAGCACACAGCGGCCCTCGGCGGTCAGTCCGCCGAACTGCTGGCCGCGCTCGACCACGGTGACGCCCAGTTCCGACTCGATGTCGCGGATCGCCGCCGACAGGGTCGAGGTCGAAACATGGCATGCGGCGGCCGCCCGACCGAAATGTCGTTCTCGGGCGAGGGCGATGAGATAGAGGTAGCGGCGGGCGATCACGTCGGGAACCCGCCGCCGGCCTTGCCCCTCGTCCCGCTCATGGCGCACTCCATCGATGACCATCTGCCTCGCATGGTACCCCGCGGTCGACCTGCCGGCACTGCGGCCGATTCGGATAAGCTGCCAACTGGTGACGGCGGTGGAAACGGGACATGGCGAAGATCGTACCGGACGGTTGGCGGGATCTCGATGCCGGCGGTGCAGCGGCGCGCGAGATCGAGACCCTGGGCACGCTCGAGCGGGCGCTGGGCGAGGCCTACACGGTCTATCATGCGATCCACTGGTCGACGGTCGAGCAGGGGCGCTCGATCTATGGCGAGATCAGCTTCGCCATCGTCAATCGTGCCGGATCGGTATTGCTGATCGAGCAGGTGGGTGGGTTGCTGGAAGAGGCCGAAGGCGGGCTGGTCCGCCGCCACCCCGGCCGTCGGCTCGAGGTGGCGGCTGGGGTTGCCCGCAGCCTGCAGGTGCTGCGACGCAAGTTGGCGTTGCGCTGCGAGGGCGTGCCGATCGTGCTCGAGTACCTGTTGTATTGCCCCGACTACCAGGTCCGCTCCCGCGAGAGCGCGGGCATTGCCGCCGATCGCATCGTCGACGCGGGCCTGCGGAGCCAGTTGCCGCGGCTGATCGGGCAGGTGCTGGGTGAAGGCGAAGCTGCGCCGCAGGCCGATGCGGTGCACGGATTCCTGCGCGACATGATTCAGCTCGAAGCGGACGTCGGCGCGCTGATGGGGCGCGCGCGCGTGCTCGTCAATCGCGTCGCCGGTGGTCTCGCGCACTGGGCCCGCCAGATCGAAATGGCGCCCTACCGCCTGCGGGTCACCGGCACCGCCGGCTCGGGCAAGACCCAGCTCGCGCTGGCCGAGTTCCGGGCGGCGATTGCCGCCGGCGGACGCGCTTTGTACGTCTGCTACAACCGGCCACTGGCCGATCATTTTCGCCGCATCGCGCCGGACGGCGGTGTCGTGTGCAGCTTCCACATGCTGTGTGATCGCCTGCTTCGGGCCCACGGTGAAACGCCGGACTTCGTCCGCGACGACGCCTTCGACGCGCTGGTCGAACGCGCCTCTGCACTGAGCGTCGGCGAGGGGTTCCGCTTCGATTGCGTGATCGTCGACGAAGGCCAGGATTTTCCGGCCGCCTGGCGCGACCTGGTGCTCGGTCTCGCGCGCGCCCAGGCGCGGCTGCTGTGGCTCGAAGACCCCCTGCAGAACCTGTACGGCCGCGAGCCGGTAGCCTTGCCCGGTTGGGTCGGGCTGCGGGCCCGCGGCAACTATCGAAGTCCGCAGGGCATCGTACAGATGCTCTCGGCACTGTTGCCCGCGGACGAACGCATCGAAGCCCGGTCACCGCTGCCCGGCGGAGCCGTGGACTTTCTCTGCTACGACTCCGACGAGGAATTGGAGGCCAGGGTGCGAGAGGCGGTACGAACGTGCTACGGCGCAGGCTTTCGCAGTGCCGATACCGTGCTCGTCAGTTTCCGGGGGCGGGAGCACTCGCGGCTGCTGGGGCGGGAGGCCCTCGGAAGAATCCGCCTGCGCCGGTTCACCGGCAGCTATGACATGTTCGGTGAGCCCGAGTTTTCGGACGGCGAGTTGCTCGCCGAGTCCGTGTATCGCTTCAAGGGCCAGTCGGCACCGGCGGTGATTCTGGCGGAGGTCGATTTCGAGCAGATGGACGATCTCGCCGTCCGCAAGGTCTTCGTCGGCGCAACGCGGGCGACAATGAAGCTGATCGTCGTGGCAAGCGGGAGAGCCGCTGCGGCACTGGCCGCGCGGGGCGTATCGTGAGCAGCGCCGGCGCGCGAGGCCGCAGTGCGCGCCCGGCCGGCTCGCCTGCCGCCCGACGTGCAGACCGGTACTACTTGACGTCGGCCGGGTGGGGACCTGCGGCCTGCTCTCCGCATTTCGCTCGTGCCCGCGCGATTGCGGCCATCTCGAGGCTCGCGAGCATGCCGTCACAGTGGGCCACGGTCTTGGGGTCGTCGCCCGGCTCGTTCAGGCATTCGCACAGCGTCGGACCACCGCGCCTGGTCGATCCGGGTTCCGGCTTCGGCTTTCCGGCCGTTTCCAGAGGGGGTGTCCGAAGCGGGCGTGCGTCGTCGTCCGCAGCCATGCTCGTCGACGCCGCGATCACGATCGCGATCGCAAGAATCTGATAGCGCGTAGTCATCGTCGCCATTGTGCCGCAGCCGGCGGATGCGGAGGTTTCGTCGTGGTAACCGAGCTGTTTCGAAAGATGAACTCGTTTGCCCGCCCAAAAAAAAACCGGCCCTGAGGGCCGGCCGGCTGTCTTGACCGCTCCAGCTACTTGACCGCTTCCTTCGCCGCGTCGGCACCTTCGCGTGCGGCCTCGACGGCGGCCTCGGCCGCCTTGCGGGCGGCTTCCTCGGCGCCTTCCTTGGTCGCTGCGGCGGCTTCGGCAGTCTTTTCCTTGGCACTGTCCATCGCCTCGGAGGCGCCTTCCTTGGCGGCTTCCATGGTCTCCGACGCCTTCTCGCCCGCCGCTTCGGCGCCGGACTTGATCGCGTCGCCGGCTGCGGCGGCGCTTTCCTTGGCCGCATCCACGGCTTTGGCGGCGGATTCCTTGGCGCTTTCGAGTGCCGAACTCGGTGCCGGCGGCGGCTCTTCCTTGCCGCAGGCGGACAGGGCGGCGGCGATCAATAGGCTGACGAGCAACGAATGTTTCATCTGACCAATACCTCTCTTCTTTCGGGTTCGATCTGCCAGGGGGCGCAACGCGATTGGCATGGTGCGATGCGGTGTCGGCAGGAGCGCAATGCTAGCACGCACATTGCGGCATCGAATGGCGCAACGCGGAATCTTTTGTGTCCGCCGATTACCGGCCCGGTCGCGGTCGGCACCCGCGTCGGGCTCGGCCGCGGCACCGCCGGGGGCGGCCGCTGGTCCACACGCCCGGCCGATCTCCCGCGTCGCTGTCGCGGCCAGCGCCGGCGCCCGGGGGCGCACCAGATGGCCTCGAGCGGGCGTCTGCCGGGGCGGCGGGCCGCCGCGCGGAGGGTTCAGCCCGACCGCCGTCGCCACCACCACAGGGCGCCGGACCCGGCGACCAGCAGCGCCGCCGTGCCGGGGGCTGGCACCGGATTCGGATCCGGGTTCGGCGCGGCGTCGCCAGGGACTTGCAGGCTGAGCAGGCCGCCACCGGTGTTCGGGTCCCAGAACTGGGCATGGGCGAAGGTTTCCCCCCCTGCCGCGCCGACCGCCAGTTCGTAATCGATGATGGCGGTATATTCCTCGCCGACGAGTATCGGATCGAGCAGGAAGTTGAAGGTGGCGTTGTCGATCCGGTAGTTGAGGACCGCAGTGCCCAGATCGAACCCGTTGAGCAGATGATCGATGGTGCCGGTGAGATGTCGGCCCTCTTCGATCTCGAAGTCCCGGTCGCGGCCGAAGATCTGGACGGTGTCGGTCAGGCTGGCGAACACGCCCAGTCTCGACGTTTGCGCCAGCACGTTGACCTCGAGTCGGGCGAACAGGATGTCATCGGTCTGGGCCCCGAAATCCACGAGGGACAGAAAGGAATTGCTGAACCGCACTTGATGCTTCGCGTCGGGAGAGTCCTTGAGATAGGTCGCTCGAAAGCTGCCAGCGACGTCACCGCGCTCGCTATCCACATGGACCCAGGCGCCGAACTCACCAGCGTCGTTGGCGAAGCCGCGTGCTTCGTTCACGCCACCGAACGGATCTCTCGGATCGTTCGGCTCGGTGCCCAGCTGCAGCGCAACATGCTGATTGCCATTTGCGTCCGGCCACGCGAAATCCACCTCGGCTTGATCGACTAAGCTGCCATCGCGATGGCGCGCCGTTGCGGCGATGTCGCCGAAGAAGTCGATCGGGTAGGCGATCGCATCCGGATTGGCCGTGAGCAGCAGCACGGCGAGCAAGGTGGGGGTTCCACGCACACCACCGGTGCGGTGCTCGCGGAAAGGCTTCGATTTCATGACTGACCTCCATTCGGAATCGGATCGGCGCATGGCCTCCACGCCATGCCCTTGAGAGCACCCTAGGGCGGCGCAATGGCGGCTTCCATACCCAATTCCACAGCGCGCGACGCCGAATCCGAATGTGCCGCGATCCGGCGGAACGGCCCGAAGCCGCCTGGGACCTGGGGCGCGGCGAATCTCGAGGGTCGGTACTGCCCCCGACCACCCGCAATCGGCCGGCGCGAATCGCACAAGGCGGCCGTGACGCCGGTCACGGCCTCCGGCTCAGTCTGGGGAGGCCTGGAGGCGCGCGGCCAGTTCGCTTCGCGAGCGCACCCCGAGCTTGCGGAATACCGATTGCACCTGCTTCGCGACGGTATGCGCGCTGGCCCGGCGACGCTGGGCGATGTCCTGGTTGGTCGAGCCGGCGAGGATCGCCGCGAGCACCTCGCGTTCGGCCGCGGTGAGGTTGCGGACGCGTCGCTCGTCCACCAGTGGATAGGCGCCCACCAGCAGCCGCTCGCCGGCCAGCGCGAGTTCGGCCAGCTTGGTGCGCAGTCCGCTGGGCGCGAAGAATGCGGCGAGCTCGGTGCGCGAGCCCAGTCCGAGCTTGGCCTGGGCACTGGCGGTGTTGTTGGTGACCGCCGACGGCGACAGACCGAGGGTGTAGCTGATCTGTTTGCTGGACTGGCCGAGCCCGGCGAACTCGGCGACCTGGCGTTCCCGCGTGGTCAGGCCGCGCGGATCGGGGAAGGCCGGATCGTTGCGCACCGCGACGACGAAACGGCGCTGGTCGTTGTCGAAGATGTCCACCAGCGACCAACGTCCGTCCACCAGGGCCTCCCACCCCGCCAGCGCCTGCTCCGGGTCGCTGCGGCCGGCGCGACTGCGCAGGCGGTCGAGTTGCCGCACCCGCTCCCGCAGTTGCTCGCGGCGCGCCCGGCCGCTGGCTTCGGCACGTGCCTCGTACAGGCGCCCGCCGCCGTCGAAGATCGCTTCGACGACGGCGGCTTCCGGACTCAGGTCCGAGGCCAGTCCACGCAGCCGCAGGCCCGCCGCGAGGTGGCTCGCGGCGAGCGGCCACAGGGTCTGTTCGCGGGCACTCGGGCGGCCGGTGCGCAGCAGCGCGGTGGCCAGCATCAGGCCCTGGCCGGTGCCGGTGAAGGCTTTGACGCCGAGGGTGTCGCGCACCAGGCCCAAGCCCTTGCGGCGGAAATTCGCCCGTTCCTCCGGCATTCGCGCGAAGACCGTCTCGCTCATCGTATTCACGCCGACATCCCGCCGGTAGACCAGATCCACCGCCTGGGGGGATTCGTCGACGCTCTCGCGCAGCACTTGCGCCACCCGCCGCGGACCGCGCGTGGCCAGCGCCTGCACGACGGCCGTGGTCGGGGTGTAGCGGAACGTGTAGATGCTCGGCCAGATGCCGCGCTCGAACAGCGGTGCGGCCTGTGCGAGCACTTCGGACAGCCAGGTCTGGTCGTCACCATCGACCCGATAGCCGGCTTCCAGCAGTGCGACCCAGTCCTTGATTTTCATGATCCGATCGATGGCCGATGCGCCACGGCAACAGGTGGCGCTCGGCATCTTCGGCCGACGACCCTGGTGTTCCAGCCGGCAGTGGGGAGAAGCCGCGCCCGGCTGCGGCCGGTCCCGGGTCGTCGCGGCCGAACCGTCCATCGGGTACGGGGCCTTGTCGCCACCGGCAAAGCATAGGACTTCCGGTACAGTCGCGCCAGATGCCGCGGGAACGCATTGGCCGCGGCGGGGTCGATAGGCGATGCCGATCGAGGAGAGGAGATCCGTTGGAACAAGCATCGCCGTGGCTCGAGATGCCGGAGGTCGCCGAGGTCCTGCCGGACGCTTGGCGCGACGAGTCCTTATTCGCAGCGCGACTGCGCGCGATCGACGTGGCGAGCTATGCGCGCACCCGCAATCATCTCGACGGGGCGGTCACCGGCCTGTCGCCCTGGATCGCGCACGGCTTCTCGCCGGTGGCCCAGGTGGTGGCGTGGCTTGCGCGCTATCGCGGCTTGCGGGCGCGGCACAAGCTGGCCTACGAATTCGCATGGCGCGAGTACTTTCACCACGTGTGGGCGAGGCTCGGCGAGGGCATTTTGGCCGACATCCGGCCTGGCCTCGACGGGGTGCGCTACGGTCGCGAACTGCCGGCTGCGGTTGTGCAGGCCCGTACCGGGCTGCCCCCGGTCGATCAGGCCGTACGTACCTTGTACCGTAGCGGTTACCTGCACAATCATGCCCGCATGTGGCTGGCCAGCTTCCTGATTCATTACGCCAAGGTCCACTGGCGGGTGGGTGCCGACTGGATGTATTCGTACCTGCTCGATGGCGATCTGGCCTCCAACCATCTGTCGTGGCAGTGGGTGGCGGCGACCTTCAGCCGCAAGCCTTACGTGTTCAACGCCGAGAACGTCGCCCGCTTCGCCCCTGCCGACTGGCAATGTGCGGGCAGCGCGCTGGACGCGGATTACGCCACCCTCGAAGCGCTGGCGCGCAGTTCCGGACGCATCCTGTGTGGATGTCGGCGTGGCGATCCGGTGCCCGTGCCGCCGGCCCTCGCTTGTCCGCCGCCGGCTTTGCTCGAGGGCGGCGATGGGCTGCTACCGTCGCTGGCGCCGGGAAGAACGGTGCTGCTGCTCCATCCCTGGCATCTGCGACCGCCGCCGCGGCGACCGGATGGCGCGATCGTCCTCGGCGTGGTGCACCTGCCGTTTCATCGGCGCTTTGCGTGGTCGTCGCAGCGATGGCACTTCGTGCTGCCGCGTCTGCGCAAGGTCTGTGACCGCCTGTTCGTCGGCGATGCGTCGATGCTGGCGGCGCCGCTCGCAGGGCGCCGCGTCGTGGCGGAGCGAACGATGTATCCGGAATACCGCGAGTTGCTGTGCTCACTCGCTACCGAAACGCGGGAGCCGCCGCACTGGCTGCCGGACCCACCGAGCCTGAGCCCCTCCTTCAGTCACTATTGGCGCCGCTACGGCCCGGAGGCGCGTAAGCGCTGATGCCTACCGCCGCTGCGTAGGAATGATCCGACAGCGTGCGTCGGCAGTCGCCGACGGGCATGGGGTGAGGGCTGCGCTAGCCTCCGACAGGGGTGGGTACGGAGGAGGCGGCGATGGGCAGATCGAATCGAATCCGGCTGGTCCGGCTGATCCTGGTGGCGATGGCGGCGTGGCCCGCAGTCGGCCACCCGCAGGATGTCGGGTCGCTGCTCGGGTCGGCGGGCGGGGACGGGGCGGAATCGCCGGCGCGGGTCATCGACACCGACAGCACAAAGGCCCAGGATGCCCGTATCCGGCAACGTCTCGCCGCGATCTTCCGCGAGGTGGCGGGGCTCGAGGCGGTGTCCGTCGAGGTCCACCAGGGGGTCGTGGACCTGGGGGGCAAGGTGCCGTCGCCGGCCCAGGCGCAGCGGGCGATCCGCTTCGCCGGCCAGGTCGAAGGGGTGGTCGAGGTCGAGAGTGCGATCGAGGTCGATCGTGATTTGGAGCGCCGCTTGCTGATCGGCTGGCAGGCACTGACCGCCGCGGTCGGGCGCCTGATCTCGAACCTGCCCCTGCTGCTTGCAGCGGTATCGTTGGTGGTGCTGGCCTGGTGGCTCGGCCGGGCGTTGTCCCGGCACCGCGGCTGGCTGGAGCGGCTGGCGCCGAACCCATTCATCGCGGTGCTGGTCGGTCAGGCATTGCACCTCTTGCTGGTGATCCTCGGCCTGGTCGCCGCGCTGGTGCTGTTCGATGCGACGGCGTTGATCGGAACCGTGCTCGGCGCCGCCGGCATCGTCGGTCTGGCGCTCGGCTTTGCCGTGCGCGACACCGTCGAGAATTCCATCGCCAGCCTGTTGTTGAGCATTCGAAACCCGTTCGAGGCGAATGACTACGTCGCGATCGATGGCTTCGAGGGCAACGTGCTGCGAATGACGGCGCGGGCGACCATTCTGCTGTCGCCCGATGGCAACCATGTGCGGATTCCCAACGCCAAGGTCTTCAAGGCGGTGATCGTCAACTACACGCGGCGCCCCGAGCGCCGCTTCCGCTTCGACATCGGCGTCGATACCGACCTCGATCTGCTGCCGGTCCAGTCGCTGGCGATGGAGAGTCTGTCGGCGGTGCCGGGCGTGCTTGTCGACCCGCCGCCAATGGTGGTGGTCGATGCGCTGGGCGACTCGAACGTCGTGCTTTCCGCCTACGGCTGGATGGATCAGCGTTCGTCGAGCTACCTGAAGGTACGCAGCGAGGCGATCCGCGCGGTCAAGCAGAGCTTCGACGAAGCCGGCGTGGTCATGCCGGAACCGATCTACAAGCTGCGGGTGATCGACGCTGCCGGTGCCGCGTCGGCTTCCGACGCCACGGCCGATCTCGACCGTGCGGGCGGGCACGATCGCCGCATGCAGGACGTGAGCGCCGATCGCAGCCTCGAGGCGCGCGTGCACGCGGAACAGCGCGCCGGCAACGAGCAGAACCTGTTGTCCCCACAGGCGCCGAGAGAACTCTGATCGGCCGCCGAGGCGCCGAATGCGGCGACCGGTCGTCGGCCGCAGCGTCTCGCCGGTCGTCAGCCCGACGGCATCCTTGCCGGCGCCGGATGTAGCTTCTCGTGCCGCGCCGATGGCAGCCGGCAGCAAGCGCCTGACTTCTTCGGGGGACAAATGGCGTCACGGCAGGTCGGGAGCATTCGGGTGTAACGGCAGCGCTTTCGAGGCATGCCGGAGAATTTATCCGCTCCTGCGCCCGGGTCGTCGTCCCACCTTCTCCCCGATCGCTCGAACTTCGGCTGCAAAGGCCCGTGTGATCGATCGCACGAGATATTACTAAAGGTATAGGTCTTGGCGCCGGTGTGCCGCCCTTAAAGGGCTTGTCGCGGCGTGCCGATATCTCAAGCGGGCGCCACCCGGAGCGGCGCGCCTGCGCCTGAATACTCGTTCGCCCGCCCCTCCGTGTGGTCGCCGTGTCCCTGGTCGCAGTTGCCCCCGTTCCGCGATGTCGCTCGGCCGATCTCGATCGGCGAACGACCACAACCCAACGCAATGGAGTGACAAAGCCATGAATCGTTCGATGCTGGCGGCTGCGACGGCTGCCGTACTGTTTTCCTCTCCCGCCCTCGCCATCGACAACCCGTCGAGCATCTCAGGTGCCACGATCGTCAGTGTGGGCGAGGCCAGGGCAATGATCGAGGCCGGCGTGCCGGTCTTCGACGTGCGCTCGAAGAACGAATTCGCCGAAGGCCACGTAGCGGGTGCCCACAACGTGCCCTACAAGGAGCGCAGTCCCAAGGTGGCCGACTTCGATGGCGGCAAGGACAAGTTCGACCTCAGCAAGCTGCCCGCCGACAAGCAGTCCGAGATGATCTTCTACTGCAACGGCATCGATTGCTGGAAGAGCTACAAGGCCAGCGTCACCGCGGTCGGCGCTGGTTATACCGGTGTCAAGTGGATGCGTGACGGCTATCCCGGGTGGAAGGCCGCGGGCTACCCGGTCAAGTGACATGGATGCGCGGCCGGCGCCGATCGGCGCCGGTCCGCTGTTCTGCAGCCGACCACCGTATGGACGGAATTTGATATGAAGTGGATTTCCGGCATCTCGATCCGTGCCAAGTTGTTCGGGCTGGCGCTGGGCGCCGTGCTGATCATGACCCTGATTTCGGGTGTCGCGCTGTACGCCAATCGCGCCAACGATGAGGCGATGCACGCCGTCGTCGAAGGCAGCTTCCGACCGCTCAACGCGCTCAAGGCGATCGACAACGATCTGCGGGAGGCGCGCTTCCGGCTTGCGTCGGTCCTTCTCGACCAGACCGGGCCACCCAATGCCAAGCGCCAGGTCGAGGAAATGCTCGAGCGCCTGCCGCAACGATGGGAAGCCTATCTGTCTCGACCCGGCCGCGATACCGCGAGTGAAGAGGAGCGGGCGCTGGAGGCGAAACTGGAGCGCAGCATCGCCCAGTTGCCGTCGTTCATGGCGGAGGCCTTGAAGGCCTATGACGCGCCCGATCTCTACGACCAGCTCACGGTGGTGCTCGAGGATCGCTGGCCGTGGTTGACCACGGCCGTGATCAAGCCGATCGACGAACTGATCGAACTGCGGCGCGCGGCGGTGGAGGATACGGTGGCTTCGTCGCTGGCGCTCAACAAGCGGCTCGACCGCTTCAACCTCGCCATCGTCGCACTCGGCATCGTCCTCATGGTCGCCACCAGCGCGTTGATCGTGCGCGCCACCCAGCGTTCGGTCGGGGGCCTGCGCGACACCATCCGGCGGGTCGCGGCGGGTGACTTCGCGACCCAGGCAGAGATCCGCGGCAGCGACGAGATCGGACAGATGAGTGCCGACATGAATGCGACGCTGGCCAGCTTGCGGGAAGCCATCGGTGGCGTGAAATCCGCTGCATCCCAGCTGGCCGAGGCGTCCGGCACGCTGTCGCGAGATGCCAGGCACGCCGATGCCGGCGCCAACGAACAGTCGGATCAGGTCATGCAGATCAGCGCCGCGATGGAGCAGCTTTCGGTGAGTGTCGCCGAGATCTCCTCGGGGGCCGAGAAGGTGTCGGCGGCGGCGGGGCATTCGCGCGAGGTGGCGGGCGAGGGTGCCCGCCTGATGGATGAGTCGCGCCGGGCCACCGAACGCGCATTGCGTGCAAGTGCGTCGTCGAGCCAGGTCATCTCCGAGCTCAGTTCCACCACGACGAGAATCAGCGAAGTGGCCGAGGTCATCAACGAAATCGCCGGACAGACCAACCTGCTGGCACTCAATGCGGCGATCGAGGCGGCGCGGGCCGGCGAGCAGGGACGCGGTTTTGCGGTGGTGGCCGACGAAGTGCGCAAGCTGGCCGAGCGCACGGCCCAGAGTACTGCCGACATCTCGACGATGCTGACCACCGTGCAGGAACAGACCGATGCCGCGGTGGATTCGATGAAGGCCGTCGATGCCGACGTCCAGTCCGGCGCCGAGAACTTCCGCAATCTGGAACAGATTTTCGACAAGATCCTGGCGGCCGCGGGCGAAGTCAACGCGCGTGCCGACGAGATTGCCCATGCCACCAGCGAGCAACGACACGTGGCGGAACAGACGGCCCAGAGCATGGAGTCGATCGCGCGCATGGTCGAAGGCACCGGCGCTGCCATCAACAGCGTTTCCGGTGTCGCAGCCGATACCTCGGTCATGGCGACGGATCTGCAGCAGCTCGTGGCAAAGTTCCGGGTGGGTTGAGCGACAGGCACGAATGCTGCACGACTGCCGGTGCCGCATCCGGCGGGCCGGCCGCTACGATGGGCCGAGGGTTCCGGGCTAGAATGAAGCGAGAGGCGGCCTCGCCGCTTCCCGTCGGCCCCCGGAAACTTCTATCGGAGCAAGGCAATGGATGACAAGCGTCTGGCCATCGTGGTCGGTGCCGGCCCGGGCCTGGGTGCTGCGCTGGCACAGCGCTTCGCCCGCGCGTCGATGAATGTCGTCATGGCCTGCCGGCGTCCTGGGCGCGTCGATACCCTTGCCGCCGAGTTCAGCGGCATCGGCCACGGTGTTTCGAGCCGGGCGTGCGATGCCTGCGACGAGGGCTCGGTACAGGCCTTGTTCGAGTGGTCGGAGGAACGCTTCGGTGCGCCGGACGTGGTGGTGTACAACGCCGGCGCCTTCGTCCAGCGCGCACTGCTCGAGACCAGCGCCGACGAATTCGAGCGCTGCTGGCGCATCGGTTGCATGGGGGGATTCCTGGTGGGGCGCGAGGCGGCGCGCAGCATGAGCCAGCGCAGCGACGGTCGCAGCGGTGGCGCGATCCTATATACCGGCGCCACCGCCAGCCTGCGCGGCAGTGCCGGCTTCCACAATCTCGCGGTCGGCAAGTTCGGGCTGCGTGCCCTGGCTCAGAGCATGGCCCGAGAGCTCGGCCCGCAGGGCATCCATGTCGCCCATGTCGTGATCGATGGGCGGATCCGCGCGCCGGCGGTGGTGGAGCAGGGCAGTGACGACAGCGCCCGCCTGCTCGAGCCCGACGACATCGCCGAGGCCTACTTCCAGTTGGCGATGCAGCCCAGGAGTGCATGGACTCAGGAACTCGATCTGAGGCCCTGGGTCGAGCGCTTCTGAGCCCCTGCCCGCGGTGCCTTCCGGACGAACTGAGCGGCCGGGTGGTTCGGCCGCCTAGGCGAGGGCGGGGCCGTCCTCGGAGAAATCGTCCTTGAGGGCGATGCCGCTGGCACCCAATGCCCGTGCGCCGCGGATCAGGTGGTCGAGTCGCCGGGCCGCCGCCGCCGGTGCCAGGCCCTCGGGACGCACGTTCGATAGGCAGTTGCGATCCGCATCGCTGCGGCCGGGCCGGGGTTCGTGGGTGAGATAGAGGCCCAGACTGTCGGGCGAGCTGAGGCCCGGGCGTTCGCCGATCAGCATCACCACCTGGCGCGCGCCCAAGGCGGCACCGATGTCGTCGCCGAGGGCCACGCGTGCCTGCTCGGCGATCACGATGGGGGCCAGACGCCAGTCCGACAAGGGTGGCAGCAGGGCGTCGAGCAGGGCAAGCGCATGGCGCTGCACGGCGATCGCGGACAAGCCGTCGGCCAGCACCAGGGCGAGATCGTAGCCGGTGTCTTCGCCGGCGGCCTGAAGGCGGGCGCGGCTGTCGGCCGTCAGGCGCCGGCCGAGGTCCGGTCGACGCAGGAATTCCGCCCGATCGGCGGCCGCCGAGTGTACTGACAGCCCACGAAGGCCCCGCTCGCGCAAGGCTTCCTGCAGTGCTGCCCGGTCCAGGGCCTGGTGTACTGCGTCGCGCGCGCGGGCATGGTCGAGCGAGAACGACAGCATCTCGCGGGTCGGCAGACTGCCGCCGGCGCGGCCGATCGCGATGCGTGCCGCGGTGAGGGCGCGCAGCCGGTGCCAGGGGTCGGGTGGGGCGCCTCGGTTCATGGGGCACGTTCCAGCGCGTCCGCCATGCCGAGCAGCGGGTGGCTCGGTGTCGGCGGCAACAGGCGACCGCCGGCGTCGGTGATGCCGATCCTCTCGAGCCAGTCGTCGAACTCCGGTGCACGATCGAGACCGAACAAGCGGCGCAAATACAGCGCGTCGTGGAAGGACGTGCTCTGGTAGTTGAGCATGATGTCGTCGGCGCCGGGCACGCCCATGACGAAATTGACGCCGGCCGCCGCCAGCAGCGTCAACAGGTTGTCCATGTCGTTCTGGTCGGCCTCGGCATGGTTGGTGTAGCACACGTCACAGCCCATCGGCAGGCCCAGCAGCTTGCCGCAAAAGTGGTCCTCCAGCCCGGCACGAGTGATCTCGCGCCCATCGTAGAGGTATTCCGGTCCGATGAAGCCGACCACGGTATTGACCAGCAGCGGGTCGAAGCGCCGGGCCATGCCGTAGGCCCTGGCCTCGAGCGTCTGTTGGTCCGCGCCGTGGTGGGCATCGGCGGACAGCGCGCTGCCCTGGCCGGTCTCGAAGTACATCAGGTTGTCGCCGACGCTGCCGCGGCCCAGCGCCAGTGCCGCCGCTTGCGCTTCGGCGAGGATCGCCAGGTCCACCCCGAAACTGCGGTTGGTGGCCTCGGTACCGCCGATCGACTGGAACACCAGGTCCACCGGGGCGCCGGCCTCGATTGCCCGAAGCGTGTTGGTGACATGGGTGAGCACGCAGGTCTGGGTCGGGATGTCGAAGCGGGTGCGGATCTCGTCAGTGAGGTGCAGCAGGTCGACGATTGCCGCCAAACCGTCGCCGGCCGGGTTGATGCCGATGACCGCATCGCCACAGCCGTACATCAGCCCGTCGAGGATCGCGGCCGCGACGCCGCGCACGTCGTCGGTGGGGTGGTTCGGTTGCAGGCGCACCGCCAGTCGCCCGGCCAGCCCCAAGGTGTTGCGGAAGCGGGTGACGACGCGGCGCTTCGACGCCGCCAGCACCAGATCCTGGTTGCGCATCAGCTTCGACACGGCGGCGGCCATCTCCGGCGTGAGGCCATCGGCAATGGCGGCCAGACGGGCACCGTCGGTGTCGTCGGCGAGCAGCCACTCGCGGAATTCGCCGACCGTCAGGTGCGCGATCTCGGCAAAGGCGGCAGCGTCGTGATGATCGATGATCAGGCGTGTGACCTCGTCCTCTTCGTACGGGACGATCGCTTCGTCGAGGAAGTGCGCGAGGGGCAGCTCGGCCAGCGCCCAGCGGGCGGCCACGCGCTCCTCTTCGCTCTGCGCGGCGACGCCGGCCAGCAGGTCGCCGGAGCGCGGCGGCGAAGCCTTGGCCAGCAGACAGCGTAGATCGTCGAAGCGGTAGCGTCGCTGCCCGACGTCGTGCCGGAAGCCCATCGCGCGGGTCCGTCGGCGCCTAGTCCGGGCCGTCGATGAGGCGGATGGCGTGGCCGGGTGCCAGCCCCAGTTCATCGCTGGCACGGCCGCAATTGACCGCGATCTCGACGAGCCCCAGGCTGTTTTCGTACCAACACGGCGCCCCGCGCTCGATGTCGGAGAACACCCGCGCCCACGGTACGCGACGGCCGGCGACATCGATGCCGCAATGGTGCGGGATCTCGGCGGCTCGCAGGCCTGTGATGGCATTGCCGAAGTGATCGACGAAGATCACTTCGGCGAGATCGTCCGCACCGAGCGCCACATCGAGTCGCTCGACGCTGTCGAGCACGCTCGGCGAGAGTACCCCGGTGGCGATCTGGGCGGCGATCGGGGCGAACAGATCGCGGCCGTGGAAGGAGGCGGAAATGCCCTCGTCGGGGATGCGGATGCGCCAATAGGCGGCCCGCTCGGCGCGGGCCCCGATCACCGACAGCAAACCGTTGTCGGGGCCGACGAACCATTGCTCGTCGGCCTGCATCACGACCGCCCCCCGGTTGCTGCCCACGCCCGGGTCGACCACTGCGAGGAAGACCGTTTCGGTGGCGAACTGCCGGTGCAGCGCCGCCAGCAGGTGCGCGGCGGAGCGAGGTTCGAAGTCGGGTACGCTGTGCAAGGCAGTGACAATGACGGGATGGCGCGGGGCGATCGCATGCAACCGTCCCTCGACCTGGGCAGTGTAGATGTCGTTGGCACCGAAATCCGTAAACAGCACGATCATCCGCATTCTCTCGGGTTATCCAGTGTGGGCGCATCGTCGCGCGACCTGCCGCATTCCGCAAGCCCCGGGTGTCGAGTGGCTGCGCTCGGGTTGCGCTTCGTCAATCGACGGTCAGCGGGTGTGCGGGCAGCGCCAGTGCGGACAGGATCGACGCTGCGGCGTCGAACTCGAGCCGATCGACGCAATGCCGCAGGCGCTCGAATTCTGTGGCGCCGAGGCTGACGGCGAGTGTCCCGGAGAGCCTCTCGAAGGCGTCGCCCGCAGCCAGGTCGTGGCGCCGCAGCAGGGTGATCAGCGCACCCACCGCGGCGGCATCCAAAGGTTCGGCGCCGGCCGCAGACGGCGCATGGGCTGCGAGAAAATCGGCGCTGGCCTCGCGCAGCGCAGTCATCGGTCGGCTCAGTTGGGCCACGATTCCATCGACATCGCCGCGCGCTTCCGGGTCCAGCGCGCGTTCGATCGCTGCGGCACGATCCCGCACGCGCGTGGCGCCCAGGTTGGCGGCGATGCCCTTGAGCTTGTGCATGCGTGCGGCAGAGATTGCGGCGGTCACTGCCGTTCCGTCCGGTGGCTGCAGGAGATCGCCGAATTCGTCGAACAGCCTGCCCAACAGTGCGCGCAGCAGTGCGACATCGCCGCCCAGGCGGACACGGGTTTCTTCGCCGACGATGCCTTCGATGGTGGGCCATTCCTGCGCTGGGTCGGACCTGTGCGACGGCGTGTCGGCGGCGGGCTGCGGTGCCGGCTGCCCCATCTGGCGACGGATCACCGCAATCACCATCTGCGGTTCGATCGGTTTGGTCAGGAAGTCCCGCATGCCGCTCGCGGCCGCCCTTTCCCGCTCGGCGGGAAGCGCGGCAGCGGTCAGGGCGATGACCGGCAGGTCCTGCAGCCCGGCCTGCTGGCGGATTTGGCTGGTGGTCTCGAAGCCATCGAGCCCGGGCATCTGCAGGTCCATCAGGACGACGTCGATCTCGCGCCCGTGGCGGTGCAACAGCGCGAGGGCTTCCTCTCCGCTCGCTGCCAGGCGTACCCGCGCCCCCTCCAGTTGCAGGACCTGCCGAGCGAGGTCGCGATTGATGTCGCTGTCGTCCACCACCAGCACCCGAATCCCCGCCAATTGCGGAACTGCGGGCCGGGTCGGTGTGGGGCTGCCACCGGCGCCGGGTGGAAGTCGAGCCGGCTGCGCCGGGCTTCGTGCTTCGGCGGTGGCCGCCACCGCTCGCAGGCACAGCCGGCACCAGAAGCGGCTTCCCTTCCCGAGTTCGCTGCTGACGCCGATTTCGCCCCCCATGGCAGTGGCGAGGCGGTGGACGATGGCGAGACCGAGTCCGGTTCCGCCGGATCGGCGCGTGGCCGTCGGATCGATCTGAGTAAACGGGGCGAACAGGCGTTGGACGTCCTGCGGGGCGATGCCGATGCCGGTGTCCGTCACCGAAAACTCGATGAGCACGCCGCCGTCGTGCGACTCGATCAATCGGGCACCCAGATCGACCCGGCCGTGCTCGGTGAACTTGATGGCGTTGGACATCAGGTTGCCGATGATCTGGTTGATCCGGGTGGCATCGCCGACGACGGTCGGCGGCAATTCAGGATCCAGATCGAGACCGACCGCGATGTCGTGTTCGGCGGCCTGCAGCGCCATCAGTCCGGTGATTTCCTGCAACAGGTCGCCGAGTGCGAACGGATAGGTCGTGATGATCAGCTTGCCGGCCTCGATCTTGGACAGGTCGAGGACGTCGCTGATCAGATCCGTGAGATGCCTGGCGGCGCGTTCGAGCTGCGCGAGCAGACGCCGCTGGGCCGGATCGAGCGTCGTGCGGGAGAGCAGGTGAGCCACGGACAGCACGGCATTGAGTGGCGTGCGCATTTCGTGGCTCATATGGGCGAGAAAGCTCGATTTGGCGTCGCTGGCCGCTTCGGCGGCAGCCCGTGCCCGCTGGTCTGCGAGGGCCATCGCGACCACCGCAAGTGCCTTGGTCTGTCCATCCGATTCCCGAATCGCGAACATCTCCCAGTGGGTTTCGAACGCCGGTCCGTCGCCACCATGCTGCATTTGCACCTCTCCGCTCCAGCGACCGGCCTGCTCCACGGAAGGGGTGATTTCGTCGCGCAGTCGCGCACGCTCGGACTCGCTCAGGAAGTGCGAAAGATGGTGTGACGCGGTGACCTCGCCGTCGAGGCCGACGACGCGACAGGCCGCCGGGTTCAGGTGCAGGCACTCGAGCAGGGGCGTGCAGATGAAGATGAAGTCGCTGGAGTGTTCGACGATCGAGGCCAGCATGTCCGAATGCATCTGGCGCTGGCGTTGCTCGGTGACGTCGTTTACGGTCGCAATGACGAAGCGGTCGCCACGGATGAGCAGGTTGGCCAGGGCGATCTCGGCCGGAAATCGGCTGCCGTCCTTGCGCTGTCCCTGAAGACGGCCCCTGCGCTCGCCCATCGGTCGCGCGGGCGCCGCGACGTCGAAGCGACTTCGCAGGGCAGGATGCGATTCACGCTGCTCGATCGGCACCAGCATGTCCACCGAGTGTCCCTGCATCTCCTCGCCGGCGTAACCGAACATGCGCTCGGCGGCGAGGTTGCTGCGGACGATCAGGCCGTCGTCGCCGACCACCAGGATGCCGCTGGGAGAGCTGCGCACGATGGCGTTGGCAAATGCCTCGCTTTCCCGCAACTGGAATTCGAGCTGTCTGGAGTCGTCCCGCCGGGATCGCAGGCTCTCATGCATGGCGTCGAAGGCCGTGACGAGTTCGCCGACTTCGCCACCATAGCCCCTGGGCAGCGGCGAGTAGTCGCCGGTGGCGGCGACGTCTCGCGCGGCGGCCACCAGCGCGTGCAGGGGCGACAGCTGGCGGCGGAGCATGGCGAACGCCAGCGCCATGATCACGGCGGCGACCAGCAGCATCGGTGGCACCAACTGACCGATCTGGCTGCGCGCCTGTTCGGAGACGCGGCGCGGGTCGACCACGGCGAGCAGGGTCAGACCGCCATCGAGCGTGGTCGGGTCGAGCACCAATGCCTGCATCGCGACGTAGCGGGAGCCTTCGCTGCCCCGGGTCAGCTGCATGGAGTGACGCAGCCGCTCATGGCGAAGGTCGGGAAATTCGTCTGCGATGCGATGGCGGGTGCCGAGATCGAAGCCGAATCGCTTGGCCGGATCGGGATGGACGAGGAAGTCGCCATTCGCGTTGGCCAGGTACATCACCGCCCAATCGTTGTCGGCCGAGGCGAGTTCGGCGAGCAGCCGGCGGGCGTCGAAGTTGATGACGACCACGCCATAGACGGCGTGGCCGTGTCCCGTGGCCGGGGTGGCGACCCGCACCGTAGCCCAGTGTGGTTCGTCGAGTTGACCGTGCTCCCGGTTGAGTTCGATCCCGGTGACATAGGTGGCGCCCGGTGCCATGGCGATCGTTCGCGATACGTAGGGGCGGTCCGACTTGGCCTGGAGCTGTGCGTCCGCAACGCGCTCGACGACGGTGCCGCGGCGCTCCACCCGGAGCAATTCCCGGCCGCGGTCGGCGATCCCGATCAGCCGCACTTGGCGGACGGTTGGCTCGGATTCGGCATAGGCCCGGAAGATCTCGGCCAGCCGGTCGAGCCACAACTGTCGGGACGAGTGGCCTGTGGCGTCGTAGCCGTCGTCGGCGATGGCCCGCCCGATGCCGGCTACCGCCGGCAGATCGGCGAGAAACCGGACCTCGGACCTCATCCTCGCCAGGTCGTGGCGGATCAGGGTCTCTGCCGAGGATAGTCTGGCGCCGAGGGTGGCTTCGATGCTTTCGGCCTCGCGTCGGCCCGCCTGCTCGTAAAGCGTGCCGAACACCAGCAGCATGACGATGGCCAGCACCAGCGCGACGATGACGGCGATGCCGGACGACAGGCTGCCGGTCGTGGCGCGAGGGGCGGAGGTCATCGGGCGGTTTCCACGCCCGGTGGCTCGTCCATGCGGCTCTGGTTGCGTCCGGCGAGCTTGGCGCAATACAGGGCCTTGTCGGCGCGGCGCAGCAGATTCGATTCACTGCACGACGACGCCTCTTTGTCGTTGCCGCAGGTGGCGATGCCGATGCTCACGGTCAATGTCACTGTGCCGGCTCCCTCGCCGACCGGGATCTCGAGGCCGCGGACCGCAGCATGAATGCCATCGGCGATCGCACGCGCTGCGTCGCGGGGCGTTTCCGGCAGGAGCAACGCGAATTCCTCGCCGCCGAAGCGAGCGACCAGATCGCCCGGCCGGCCGACGCAGGATTCCAGGGCGATGGCGATCGCCCGCAGGCAGTCGTCGCCGACCGCATGCCCGTGGCGGTCGTTCACCCGTTTGAAGTGGTCCACATCCACCATCAGCAGGCTCAGCGGGCGCAGGTGTCGTTGCGCCCTGCGCCATTCCAGGGGCAGGGCCGCCTCGAGCGCGCGGCGGTTGCCGAGGCCCGTCAACGGGTCGGTCGCGGCCTCGCGACGAAGGCGATCGGTGTAGTACTTGAGCAGCAATTGGTTGCGCACCCGCAATCGCACCCGGGCGGCCGACACCGGTTTGGCGATGAAGTCCGTGGCGCCGAGTTCGAGGGCGCGGGTCTCGACGCTGACGTCTTCGTGGCTGGTGACGAAGATCACCGGAATGTGGGCCAGGCGCTCGTTGCGCTTGAGGGCGTCGCAGACGCCGAATCCGTCCAGTCCCGGCATGTCGGCGTCGAGCAGGATGAGGTCGGGCGGTGACTCGTTGGCGAGGCGCAGAGCCTCGTCGCCATCGGTTGCGAAGCACAGATGCGCGTAGTCGGAGAGAATGCGCTGCAGTACGCGAATCGAACCGACATCGTCGTCCACCAGCAACAGACTGGATTCGGTGAGGTTGTCGGCGGTCGCGCCAAGCCTCGGCGAATGGTGATCGCCTGCCATGGGAGCGGGGCGGTCGCCCTGGCGGTTCGCGCCGCTCGGGCGATCCCGCGAAAGGGTGGTGGTCATCGGTCGAAGGCCGTGGGCGGGGTGATCTTCCGCCTGCTAACGACCACCGGCAAGGCAACTTTAATCGACCGTCCGCCGAGGATGACGGGCCGTATCGGCGATGGGCGCGTGCCTCAGTCCTTGAGCTGCCCGCGCAAGTCGGCGAGGGCGCTCGATAGGCGGTCGCCGATCTGGAAGATCTCGTCCTGGATCTGCGCGATGCTGCGGGTAGCCGCGGCCGTCAGGTCCACCAGTTCGGTCTCCTGCATCTCGGTCAGGCCCATGTGCACGAAAGCCGCTTCCATGTTGCCGAACAGTTCGGTGGTCACCGCACCGGCACGATCCCGGCTCTCCGTCTGCTGACGCTCGACGCTGTCGACCACGTCGGCCAATTGTCGTACCGCGTCACGCAGCGCGCGCGACTGTTCGTCGCGTTCCGCTTGCAGCCGCAGGGCTTCGACGCGGGCATGGACAGCCTCGACGAGCACCGCGAGGTGGTCGCGCAGGCGGCCGACCAGTTCGGGGTCCTGCATCGGCAGGTCGCTGACCACCAGCGTCGCCAGGGGATAATTGATCACCAGCCGGTTACTGAATTGGAAGATGCGCTGCAAGCCGCGGGAGTGATCGAGAATGGATTGCTCCAGCGGTGTGCACCCGCCATTCGGTGCATAATGGCCGGCTTCGTCCTGGCAGCCGACGGCCAGCAAGCCATTGACGCCGTACTGGGCGACCGCTTCCAGCGTCGCGCGGGCCAACGTGGCTTCGTCGTCGCAGCCGAAACTGCGACGCATGAACTCGAGCACCGTCCCCATCTCGCCCATCGAGGACATCGCGGCGAATGCCGCCTGCTTGGCGCTGGCGGCTTCGCCGGCGACTGCGTCGAACGCCACCAGGGATTGACGGGCGACACGTACCTTGCGCTCCAGCTCCTTGGGTTCGATCGGCTTGACGATGAAGTCGTTGCCGCCCGCGTCGTAGGCGCGGAGTCGGGTTTCCAGTTCGTCGTCGGCGGAAATGAAGATCACGCGCGCCCGCGTGTGCCCGGCTTCGCGCATGCGCCGACAGGTCTCGATACCGTCGAGACCCGGCATGTTCACGTCCAGCAGGACGATGCCGATGTCGTCGTCGAGGGCCTCGAGACAGCGTTCGCCACAGTCCACTTCGGCGGTTCGAAGCCCGGTCGATTCGAACTGGTCCGCCAGGATCAGCCGGGTGGAGGGATCGTCGTCGACGATCAGGAGCGCGTGACCGTCCGCATCGTCCGGTGGCGCGCAGTCCCCCTCGTCGTCCTGGATCTCCGGGAGCTCATCGAATAGTTCCATGGTCGGCCTCGGCAAGGTGGTCGGTACGCCGCAGGAATCCACCCTCGGTCGTGCGCCGGCTGCCGGCGTCGTCCGCGACCGTTGGCGCCGGCGCCGGCGGCAGGGCGCGCAGCAGTGGCATGGCCCCGCGCGGGGTGCTGCCCGGTCGATCGGCTGCCGGGTCGAGGTACGGCGATTGTGGCGTGATTCCATCCATAAGGCGACGCTAACGTCCGGCGGGCGCCAAACTTTAGCGAGCGCTAAATCCGCCGCGCGTGTCGCCGTAAACGTCCCTTAGCAAACCGTGGCCCCAAGGCCTGCCGGATCGGATGCCGAGATCCGGCAAGGCACGGCGGCTGCTCGCCAGGGGAGATCCGCTTGACCGGAAAATCGAGGCCGCTGCCGCTCGCGTCGCTCGTCGCTGCGCTTTGTCTGTGCCTGACCGCGGCCGCCATGTGGCTGCGCTTCGACATGGATTCGGCGCGCACCCACGAGCACCGCGAGCACGCGGCTGTCGATCTCGAAACGCTGATCGAGCGCACGTTTCACGTTGCCGACGGGCGCATCCGGGAATTGACCGCCGTCGCCCAACTGTCCGAGTTGTCGTCGCCGTTGCGATTCGCCGCATTTGCCTCCGCAGTGGTCTCCGCATCGTCCCCGTTCCAGTCCTTGGCGTGGGTCGCCGAAGTCGAACGCGATGCACGGGAGGGCGCGGAAGCCGACCTCGCCGCGCTCGCCGGTCGTCCGACGCCCCTCGTCGAGGCGAGGTCGGACGGTGTGACCGTGGCCGGCGTGCGGGCACGCTACTTTCCGATCCGTGGAATCCACCCGCTGAACGGCAATCAATCGCTCCTCGGCCTCGACCTGGCCCACGACAGTGCCCAGGCAGAGGCCCTGTTACGCTCCCTGGACGAGATGCAGCCACTCGCATCCGCGCCGCTGACGTTGAAGCATGGGGAAGGGCGAACGGGCTACCATGTGTTCATGCCGCTGCGCCGTGGCGCCCGTCCGGAACTGCTCGCCGCAGTGATGGAGCCGGCCGCGATGCTGGCCCATGCCGTCCGTGCGGACGGCTTCCTGGCGGCGCAAGTGTCGGACGTCACCGATGCCGGCCGTGCCATCGTTCTCGCCCGGCTCGGTCCGGACGCCGGCGACGACGCGGTCCGGCTGAGTCGTGGCCGGGTCTTATTCGCCGGCAGGGGGCTGGAGGTGACGATTCTGGCGGCGCCCGTGCCGCTGGTCGTTTGGTCGGCGGGTGCGCTGTGGCAGCTGGCGGCCGGACTGTTGCTGTCCGCCGCGTTCACGGCGTTGACCTGGATCGTCGGTGGTCGCAACCGCAAGATCCGGAATCTCGTCGACGCGCGTACGGCGTCGCTGCGCGACAGCGAACTGCGCATGCGGCAACTGTTCCAGGCGACCCCGGAAGGGCTGTTGATCGTCACCGAAGACGGCGTGATCGAGGAGGCCAATCCGCAGGCCCACAAGCTGCTGAAGCGAAGCGCCGACGAGTTGCAGGGGATGAGCGTCGAGGATCTGGTACCGCCGCGCTTTCGCGCGAGTCATGGCGACAAGCGCCGCAGTTTCATGCGTTCCGCCCGCTTCGACGAGGACATGCCGATGAACCTGCGCGGAGAGTTCCGCGTGCTCAGGGCCGACGGCGAGGAGTTGCCGGTGGCGCTCGGCATCTCTCCAATGGAGCACGGCGGTCGTCGCAAAGCGATCGTGGTGATGGGAGATCTCAGCGGCCAGGTCAGCATGAATGCCCGGCTGCGCGAGGAACGAGATCTGCGCCAGCGTTCACTCGATGCGCTCGCCAACCTGCTGTTGGCGCTCGACACCAGCGGTCGGGTGACCATGGTCAATCGCTTCGGCTGCGAATTTCTCGGTCAGCCCGAAGCCGACCTCCTCGGTTCGTCGCTGTTCGGCCGCTTCTCGCCGACGCCCGACGAGGCGGTGCCAGCCCTGAAGCGCGCGCTCGCGGCGCTGGCGGAGGGACAAGAGAGCGCAAGCGCGAGAATTTCCCTGAACGGTTCCGACGGCTGCCCCCATGTCATCGATTGGCGCTTCAGCGCCTTGCGTGGCGACGATGGCCGCGTTGCCGGATGCATGGCGTCGGGCCTCGACGTGACCGAAGAACTCGCGGCGGAAAGCACGGCACTGCGCTTCGGTGCGAATCTCAAGGCCACCCTCAACGCACTACCGGACCTGTTGATCGAGTTCGACGAATCCGCCCGTATGCTCGAGGTCCACAGCGGTCGAGACGATCTGCTGGCGTGGCCACGGGCAGAGATGCGCGGGCGCCTGGCGAGCGAACTGCTGCCGGCGGACAGCGTCGCGCAGCTTCGCCGGGTGATCGACGACGCGCTGGCCGACGGCTTCGCCAGTGCCGAACTGACTTTCTCGTTGCCGGGTAAGCGCGAGCAGTGGGCCGATGTCTCGGCCGCGCGCAAGGTCGGCGACGACGACACCCCCACCTGCGTCATGTTGCTGCGGGACGCGACCGAGCGCATGCTCGCCCAGCGCGAGGCCGAGCACATGCGGTCGGTGGTGCTCGCTTCGGGGGAGTTGCTGGCCTGCATCAATGCCGACCGTGCCGTCGAGGTGGCCAACCCGGCCTTCGTCCGGACCTTCGACTGCCCGTCGGACATGCCCGCCGGGCAGTCGCTTGCCGGAATGCTCGGTGCGTCCATGATGGCCAAGCTGGAGCCGGCCTTGACGCTGACATTCGACGGTCAGGTCCAGCGCTTGCCGGTGGATGTCGGCGCCGGCGCCGGCCAACGGACGCTGGAACTCGAACTGGCACCGCTGTGGCGTGGGGACGAGGTGCGCGGCGCGGTGCTCAGTGGCCACGACATCACCGATCGTGCCGGCGCCCAACGGGCGCTCGAAAGCTATCGAGACACCCTCGAACGGGAAGTTCGCGATCGCACACGAGCCCTCGAGCGTACCCGCGCCAAACTCGCCCATACGCTCGAAAGCAGCCCGCTGCCGATCTTCGTGGTGAATCAGGAAGGGCAGGTCAGTTACTGGAACAAGGCCTGCACCATCGCATTCGGCATCGAACCGGAAGACATCGTCGGAACGACGGACGCCTGGCGCGCCTTCTACGATGAACCACGCCCGGTGATGGCCGAGTTGATCGTTGCCGGCCGAAGCGACGAGTTGCGCCGCCAATACGCTGGCACGTGCCGGGCGTCGTCGCTGGTCCACGGCGCCTTCGAGGCCGAAGCGCACTTTCCCAAGCTGGGGCGCTGGCTGTACCTGACGGCCGCGCCGATGCTCGACGCCAGCGGCAAGTGCATCGGCGCGATCGAGACCTTGCAGGACGTCACCACGCGCAAGGAAGCCGAAGAGATGACGGCCCGTGCACGCGAGGCGGCAGAAGCGGCCGCCCGGGCCAAATCGGAGTTCCTGGCCAACATGAGCCACGAGATTCGCACGCCGTTGAACGGTGTCATCGGGCTCGCCCAGGTCGGCGTTCGTGAAAATGCCGGTCGCCGCGCCCATCACACCTTCGACAAGATCCATCGATCGGCGGTGCATTTGCTGGGACTGATCAACGACCTGCTGGATTTCTCCAAGATCGAGTCGGGCCGGTTCGAATTGGAGGATGCGGCGTTCGAGCCTGCCAAGGTCGTGGACCAAGCGCTGGATATCGCGACGCCGGGCGCATACGACCGAAACATCGCGGTGCTGGTGTCGGAGGCGCCGAATCTGCCGAAAGCCCTGCGGGGTGACGGTCTGCGCCTGACCCAGTGCCTGGTGAACCTGCTCGGCAATGCGATCAAATTCACCGAGGAGGGATCCGTTCGCTTAGACGTGGACCATGATGGGCACGTGCTGTCGCTGACGGTGAGCGATACCGGCATCGGCATGACCGACGAGCAGATGTCGCGTCTGTTCCGTCCCTTCGAACAGGCCGACGGTTCCACGACCCGCAGGTTCGGCGGTACTGGTCTCGGGCTGGCGATCACCCATCAACTGGTGACGATGATGGGCGGGTCCGTTGCGGTCGCAAGCGAGATCGGCCACGGCAGCCGATTCCGGTTGGCAGTGCCGCTGCCGGTGGTCGAGGGGGGCGACGGCGTCGCGCCCGCATTGCCGACGGATTTGGTGCAGAGCGGTCTGGGCGACGAGGAAGCTGCCTTGCTCGAGCACGAATTCGCCCGCCGCGGTTGCCGTCTGCGCAGCGTGGCGCCAGGCGCCGCCGCACGGGCGCCCGGCGAATTCCTGCTTGGCACCGCCGATGCGTTGGCACTGGCGGTGGAAGAAGGTGTGCCCGAATCGCGCCTCATCGTCGTGCATGATCCCGGTCCCGCGCCGAGGTTGGGCCGCATGCACTGGGTGCGGCCGCTGGTGGTGCGGCGGCTGGCGACGATGCTCGGCAGCACGGCCGTCGAAGCGATGGACGACGCGCCCCGCCGGCTCCACGGAATGCGGGTGCTCGGCGTCGACGACAACGAAGTCAATCGGGTCGTGCTCGCCGATCTGCTGCGCCTCGAGGGCGTCGGGCTGCGCTTGGCGGCAAGCGGAGAAGAGGCGCTGGAGATCGTGCGGTCGCTGCCGCCCGGCGCCCTCGACATCGCGTTGCTCGACATCGAAATGCCCGGCATGGACGGCTATACCCTGGCGCGCGAGTTGAGGCGCCTGCGGCCGGAGATGCCATTGATCGGGCTGACTGCCCATGCCTCGCAATCCGATCGCGCCAAGTGTCTGGGAGCGGGCATGGCTGAGCACATTGCCAAACCCTATGAAATCGACCAACTGGTCGAGGCCATCCGCAAGTTTGCGAAATCCCCCGAGAAGGAGAAACCCATGTCGAGCCAGATTCCGAACGATGCTGCACCGGTCCCGGGCGAAGGCGATGCGGACCAGGTCAATATGGAAGCCCTACTGAAGCGCTTCCGTGGTCGCAGCGAATTCGTCATGCGTCTGCTGCGAACGGCTGCCGACGCCAATCAGGCGGCGTCGGCGAAGATCGCCGATGCGGTCAGCCGTCGCGATTTCGAGTCGTTGCGACAGCTCGCCCATTCGGTCAAGGGCATGAGCGGAAATCTCTGTGCCAGTGCGATGCAGCAGCGCGCCGCCGAGGTCGAGCGGATGGCGCGTGCCCGCCAGGACGAAGTCTTCGACGACGCCGGCGCATTCGCCGGGGAGGTCGATTCGCTGGTTTCTTCGATTCGCAGATTGCTGGTCGACTGAGCGCGCGCAGTCGATGCGCCGCGTCGCTCAGCGGCGGTTTGCCCAGGCCGTGACGATACGGTGCAGTTGGCGCAGCCCGTCGGTCACGGCCGCTGGTCCCGGCTGCAGGATGTCGGCCGACTTGATCTCGTGCAGCTCGCCCTCGGCGACCGCGGGAATCGCCGCCCAGCCGGGCCTCGCGGCGACTCGTTCGGGGCGGAACTTCTTGCCGCACCAGGAGCCGACAATGATGTCCGGCGCCCGGCGGATCACTTCATCGGGATCGTGGATCGTGCGTTGGCCCGCTGCATGCTGGGCGGCCAATTCGCGAAAGCAGTCGCGCCCGCCGGCCACTTCGATGAGGTCCGAGACCCACCCGATGGCGGAGATCATCGGCTCGTCCCATTCTTCGAAATAGACCACGGGCCTCGTCGGCAGCGCAGTTGCGGCCTCGGCGACGCTCGCCACGCCCTGGGCCAGCTCGTCGATCAATGCCTCGGTCTTGTGCCCGCACCCGACCAGCGCGCCGACGGTACGGATCATCTCGAAGATCTCCGGCAGGCGGCGGTGGTTGAAGACGTGCACCGCGACGCCGGCGCGGATCAATTGCGCGGCGATATCGGCCTGCAGGTTGGAAAATCCCAGCACGAGGTCGGGTTCGAGAGCAAGGATGCGGTCGATCTTGGCGCTCAGAAAGGCCGAAACGCGGGGCTTCTCGCGGCGTGCCCGGGGCGGTCGGACGGTGAAGCCGGAGATGCCGACGATCCGGTCCTCCTCACCGAGCAGATAGAGCGTCTCGGTGGTTTCCTCGGTGAGGCAGACGATGCGCCGGGGACCGGCAGGCAACAGGCTTTGCACGACGAGTTCTCCCATCAATCGAAAAACCGCGCGTCGCCTTCGAGCCGGGGGGCTGCGCGCGAATTCCGGTCTTGTGGCGCCTTTCCGGGGGGGCGGCCCGCCGGGACACCGCATGGTGCGGCGGACGTGGCCGAATTGCCGATTGTCCGGCGCTTCGGCACAGGGTACCGTGGGTGCGTATCGAGGAGGAGTGAATGAGCGAAGCCGTTGCGGCGCCGGACCAGACTCCCACCAGGCTGCACTGGCGGGAGGACGGTCGGGCACTGGCTGCCCGCTGGCGTTCGGAAGCCGGGTTGCCGCCGCCGGTGCAGGTCGAGGTGGTCGATGACGGGATGCCGGCCGATCGTGCCTGGCGCCTGGCCTGCGAGGGCAAGGCCATGCTCTGGCGCGGAGATTTCCACAATGCCCGCCAGTTGCTGAGCGCAATCGGTCGGCGCGTCGACCGTAGCGACCGGCGCCGTCGGGCGCCGTCGGATGTCGCGGAGGCGTTTCATCGTCATCGCATGGCGCAAGCCCAGCGAGCACGCACGCTCGGCCAATTGCTGGTGCCGCTCGGAGCCGGCTACGAGCTGGCGCTGCGACGGGCTCCGGCCGTGGCGCTGGCCTGCCGCGAGGCCTGGGGCGAGGCGGCGGACGAGTCGACCGTGGTGTCGCTGCGGGAATTGCTCGGCATCATCGGCGCCCACCAGTGGCGGCTCAAGGGCGTGCCGATCGCGGGGCTGGGCGGCCGTCGCATCCATCCCCACTACGGCGTGTTCTCGCCGATTCGGGGCGAATACCTCGACCTGGTGGCGCGCACCCCCTTGCCGTCGTCGGAACTGGCCTTCGATCTCGGCACCGGTACCGGCGTGCTTGCCGCCGTGCTTGCCCGGCGCGGCGTAGAACGGGTGGTCGCGACCGATCTCAGCCCGCGTGCGCTCACCTGTGCCCGCGAAAACCTGTCGACGCTCGGTTTCGGCGAGCGGGTCGATGTCTGCCGAGCCGACCTCTATCCACCGGGCAGGGCGCCGCTGGTGGTGTGCAATCCCCCCTGGCTGCCGGGCAAGGCGGCGTCGCCGCTGGACGCTGCGGTATACGATCCCGACAGCCGCATGCTGCGCGGCTTCATCGACGGTCTCGGTGCGCACCTGGCACCCGACGGAGAGGGCTGGCTGATCCTCTCGGATCTGGCCGAGCGCTTGCAGCTTCGTCCGCGCGAGGTGCTGCTCGGCTGGATCGAGCGGGCGGGACTCGAAGTGCTGGCGCGGGACGATATCCGCCCGCGCCACCGCAAGGCGTTCGACCGCTCCGACCCGCTGCACGGCGCGCGCGGGGCCGAGATCACCAGCCTGTGGCGGTTGGTCGCGAGGCGCTGAGACCGGTCGTGCAGCCGGCGGCCGGCGACGCCGCCACGGGGGCGCCCGACCGCTTGCAGGCCGGGGGGCAATGGCAACGTATTGCCGGATGGCGCATTTGCCAGGGCGTTTCCGGTCGTCCCGAGGCGCAGGAAGCGAATGCCGCCTGGTTGTGTGGCGGCGGCGCCGGGACGCTGCGCCACCGCCCGAAGCCTGGATACTCTGGAGGAGGATCGATGACTGCAGCTCCACGCACGCCGGCGTTCTCGGCCGGCCACAACATCGCGATCAAGGTGCCGGAGCACGAGTACGAGCGAACGGTCGCGTTCTATCGCGACATCCTCGGTTTCGAGGGGGTCGGCGAGCCGTTGCCCGATGCCGCCCGTTTCCGCTTCGGCGACAAAGTGCTATGGGTCGATCGTGTGACGGGCATCAGCCAGGCGGAGATCTGGCTCGAGGTCGTCACCGCCGACCTTGCGCTGGCGTCCACGCATCTGGCGGACGGGGACTGCACCATGCGGCCCGGCGTCGAGGCACTGCCGGAAGGCCTGGCGGCGTTCTGGCTGTCGAGTCCGGCCAACATCATCCATCTGGTGGTCGAGGAGGAGGGCTGAGACGCTGGCCGGTGCTCTCCGATGGGCGCGCCGTAGGTGCCGCGCCCGCCGACGTTTTTGCCGCCCGGCCATTGACGGGCGCCGGTGGAACGGCCCAGCATGGCGGCGCCACGGCGGGCTGCCCTGGGCGGGCCGAAGCGCCGGCCCCGGGTGGCGCTGTCCTGCGCTCTCGCCGCGCGCAATGGCCGAGGAATCGATCGAGGAGGAACGAAGATGCTGGCGATGCGCCCCAACTGCGAATGCTGTGACCGCGATCTGCCGCCGGCTTCGCGCGAGGCCATGATCTGCAGCTTCGAATGCACCTTCTGCGTGTCCTGTGCGGAGGGTGTGCTCGGACGCGTCTGCCCGAACTGCGGCGGGGACCTGGTCCGGCGTCCCGCGCGCCCGGCCGGCCTGCTCGGCAAATACCCGGCTTCGCGAACGAGGGTGCGCAAGGACGGCGGCTGCGTCGCACCCGGTGCGGGCGCCTGAGTGGCAGGCGTTGGCGAGGGTTCCGCCGAGTGTTGGCCGGCTCGATCGAGCCCGCGCCGCGCGGTGTCAATCGGCCGGCAGTTCGGACGGCCGGATCGCCCGGCCGTCGGCGTCGAACCAATGCATTGCCGCGGGGTCCGCAGTGAGCGCGACGGTATCGCCGCGGCGAAGGGACTGGCTGCCGGCGAGGCGGGCCACGACGGGCTCGTCGGTGCCCGGGACGTCCAGGTAGACGTTGGTGACCTCGCCGAGGGATTCCACCAGACTGACCACACCCGACAGCAGTGCGGGGCCGCCGGCGGCGAATTCGAGATGCTCGGGACGCACACCGAGCTTGAGCGGGCTGCCGGCGGCCGGCGTCTCGCCTGCCGTGAGGAGTCGGATCTCGGTATCGCCCGCCGCCGTGCAGGTGGCTGCGCCGCCGTGGCCGACACGCGCGTCGAAGATGTTCATGGCGGGCGATCCGATGAAACGGGCGACGAACAGGTTGGCGGGGCGGCGGTAGAGTTCGAGCGGCGTGCCGACCTGTTCGATGCGGCCGGCGGAAAGCACGACGATGCGGTCGGCGAGTGTCATTGCTTCGACCTGATCGTGGGTGACGTAGATCATCGTCGTGCCGGGCAGGCGCTCCTTGAGCCTGGCGATTTCGATGCGGGTGGCGACGCGTAGCGCGGCGTCGAGGTTGGACAGGGGTTCGTCGAAGAGGAAGACCGCGGGTTGTCGCACGATCGCCCGACCGATGGCGACACGCTGGCGCTGGCCGCCCGACAGTGCTTTCGGCAGCCGCTCCAGAACCGGTGTGAGCTGCAGGACCTGGGCGACCTCGCGCACCCGAGCGGAAATCTCTGCCTTCGGCACTTTCGCGATGCGCAGCCCGAAAGCCATGTTGTCGAACACCGTCATGTGTGGGTACAGCGCATAGGACTGGAACACCATTGCGATGCCGCGCTCCGACGGCGGCACCTCGTTGACCCGCCGTCCGCCGATCCACAGCTCGCCGGCGCTGATGGTCTCGAGTCCGGCGATCATCCGCAGCAGGGTCGACTTGCCGCAACCGGAAGGGCCGACGAAGACGACGAACTCGCCCTCGCCGATGTGCAGATCGAGGCCGTGCAAGATGTCGACGTCGGCGTAGGCCTTGGTCAGTTGTTTCAGTTCGAGACTTGCCATCCCTCTCCTCTCGTGCCGCCGGGCGGCGTGCTCGCCAGCCTGCCGTCGCCGGCACCCGTCGCGCCGCTCATCCGCCTTTGACCGAGCCGGCCAGCAGGCCGCGCACCAGATAGCGTTGCAGCGAGAAGAACACGAGCAGGGGCAGGGCGATCGAGACGAAGGCCGAGGTCGCGAGGATCTCCCAGTTGCCGCCGCGGGTGCCCAGCAACTCGAGCAGGTTTTTGGTCATCACCGTGGTTTCGCCGGATGAATCGATCAGGAAGACGAGGGCCACGAGCAGGTCGTTCCAGGTCCACAGGAACTGGAAGATTGCGAACGAGGCCAGTGCCGGGAAGGACAGCGGCAGCACGATCCGGACGAAGATCTGGAGTTCGCTGGCCCCGTCCACGCGGGCGTTCTCGATGATCTCGCGCGGCAGCCCGACCATGTAGTTGCGAAGCAGGTAGATCGCCAGCGGCAGTCCGAAACCGGTGTGGGCGAGCCACACGCCGACGTAGCCCTTGCCGATGCCGAGGTCGTTGTGGAGCTTGAGCAATGGGATCAGCGCGAGCTGCAGCGGCACCACCAGCAGGCCGACGATCGCCGCCACCAGCAATGCCCGCCCGGGGAAGGCCATCCAGGCGAGGGCGTAGGCGGCGAAGGCGGCCACCAGGATCGGTATTATCGTAGCGGGGATCGTCACCGTCAAGGTATTGAAGAAGGCCCGGGACATGCCTTCCACGTTGTGTGGATCGAGCAGCACGTGCCGATAGTTGTCGAGGGTGAACGACGGCGCAATGGTGGCGGTGACGAAGACCCGCTGGCCGCGACGCCCCTGCATCGCTTGCGCTGAACTGTGGCGATAGTCGCCGTTGGCCGCAACCTCGATGCGCTCGCCGTTCCTGAGTTCGGCCGTGGTGCCGGGGCGGTGGGCGTCGATCGCGCGGGACGAAACGCCGAAGGCCGAGATCGCGGCTCGCGGCGCGTCCGCCTCGTCGAACAGGTTGCCCTCGAGGACGAACAGCCCCTCGTGTTCGCGCTGGGCCGCCGGCGGCGCGGCGCGCAGGATCAGGTTTCGATCGGCAGGCACCATCGCTCGCCACCAGCCGCTGCCGGCGATCTGGTCGGCGGTACGGAACGAGGACACCAACAGTCCGGCGGTCGGAAAGGTCCACAGCAGGACCAGCGCCAGCGCCGAGAGGTTGAGTGCCCAACCGAGCGCGGATCTGCGACCGGCGATTTCAGGCATGAGCGGACGCCATCACCGCATCTCCCGCCGCGCATTGGCCACGTTCCAGACCAGGATCGGCGTCACCAGCAGCATCAGGACGACCGCGGAAGCGGATCCCACGCCCCAATCACCGGCCCGGAACAGCTTGTCGTACATGTAGTTGGCGAGCACCTGGGTGCCCCATTGGCCGTTGGTCATCGCGAACACGATGTCGAAGATCTTGAGCACGACCACCGTGATCGTCGTCCACACCACCGCGATCGTGCCCCGGATCTGAGGCACTTGAATGCGAAAGAAGAGCTGGAACGGGCCGGCGCCGTCGATGATCGCCGCCTCGATGGTCTCTTCGGGAATGCCGCGCAGGGCCGCCGACAGGATCACCATCGCGAAGCCGGTCTGAATCCACACCAGCACCGCCATCAGGAAGAAATTGTTCCACAGCGGCATCGTCAGCCACGCGCGGGGTTCGCTGCCGCCGAGGAACAGAACCAAGGCGTTGAGCGCACCGATCTGCGCCTGCCCCGGCGGACGAAAATCGTAGATCAGCTTGAAAATCACCGCAGCACCGACGAACGAGATGGCCATCGGCATGAAGATCAGCGACTTGGCGAGACTGCCCCAGCGGATTCGATCGGTGAGCCGGGCCGCCAGCAGGCCGAAGGCGGTGGCGGCGGCCGGCACCACCACGAGCCAAAGCAGATTGTTCCGCATCGCCTCCCGAAACTTGGATTCCGACAGCATCTGCACGTAGTTGGCGAAGCCGACGAATCGGCTGCCATCGCCCGCCACCCGTTCGCTGAGGGACAGGCGCAGGGTCTCGATCACCGGGTAGGCGAGGTAGACGGCGAGCACGAACAGCGCCGGTGCCAGAAACAGCCACGGGCGGACGAGGTTCGCGCGGCGAATGTTTCGCGCCTGGTGCGGCCCGCGGGCGGGAAACAGCAGGGTGTCCACCAGGAGATTGGAGAGGGTGTAGTACGCCACGCATCCGCCGACCCCGAGCAGGATCGTGATCAGGCCTTGGAGGGCGGCATTCACGACGCCGGCAGCCCCGGTTCAGGGCGGACTGCGGGAGCCGGTCCAGGCCGCGGTACCTGCGCACGCGCGCACCGGGAGCGGGCCGCGAGCCAACACGCGCCGCGGCCGACCCGTTTCGGCCCGGCTTCGGCGCGGCACGGGATGGCGCCTATTTCAACGCATCCCACGCCCGTTGGATCCTTGCGGCCACTGCCGCGGCCGGTTTGCCTCCGGTGTAGTCGACCATGCCGGTCCAGAATGCGCCGGCGCCGATGCCGCCGGGCATCAGGTCCGAGGCGTCGAAGCGAAAGGTGTCGGCCGAAAGCAGGATGTCGCCCATCTTCCTGAGCGTCGGATCGCCGTAGAGCGCGGTATTCACGCCCTTGTGGGGGGTCAGGAAGCCTTTCTGGGCCATCCATACCTCGTGGGCGATCGGCGACTTCAGAAACTCGACGAAGGCCCGCGCGGCCGGGCTGTCGCGGGTGATTGCGAAGGCCGTGCCGGCGCCGAGCACCGGTTTTCCGAGATCCCGATCGGCAAACGCGGGAAAGTAGAAGAAGTCCACGTCCTGGCCGATCACCGTGCCCCGCGGAAAGTACGACGGAATGAACGAGGCCTGCTTGTGCAGGTAGCACTGGGGCGGCGCCGAGAACAAGCCCTTCGGCGAATCGCGGAAATCGGTGGTGGCCACCGCCTCGGCCCCACCGGCCACATGGGCGTCGTTGCGCGCGAACCAACCGAAGGACTCGATCGCCGCAAGCACCGCCGGGTCGTCGAAGGGAATCCGGTTGCTCACCCAGCGATCGTAGATCGCTGGCGGCTCGGTCCGCAGCAGGATGTCTTCGACCCAATCGGTGGCCGGCCAGCCGGTGGCGCCGCCGGCGCCGAGGCCGATGCACCAGGGAATCCCACCGTCGGCGACGATGGTTTCGGTCAGTGCCTTCAACGCCTCCATCGTGGCCGGGACTTCGTAGCCGGCGTCCTCGAAATTTTCCGGCACGTACCAGACGAGGGATTTGACGTCGACCTTGAAGAAGAAGCCGAATAGGCGTTTCTCGCCGTCGGGGCCGACGAAGCTGCCCAGGTCCACCCAGGACTCGCCGGCGGCATAGTGGGCTTCGACCCACCGGGCATCGTCGATCGTGAGCGCGGCGACCCGCCCCTGGCGCGCCAGATCTGCCAGCAGGCCCGGTTGCGGAAATACGGCGATGTTCGGCGCCGAGCCGGCCTCGGTGTCGATCCGGATCTGCTGTTCGAAGCTGTCGGAGCCGGTGTAGCGCACGTCGGCACCGGTGGCTGCCGCAAAGTACGCCAGGACGCTTTCGACGATGACCTGGTCCGGGCCGGTCCATGGGCCGAACACGGTCAGCCGCTCGCCCTCGAGGCGCATCGCCTTGAGGGCATCGAAGCTGGCCCAGTGGAAGTCGCCTTCACCGGGGCGAAACCTGAGGTCCGCGGCATGAACCGTCGTCATTGCAGCAGCCAGTGCGAGGGCGCAGGCAAGCCGTGCCGTAATCATCGACGTCTCCCTCTCGAAGCCCGGATCGATGCGCAAATTCCGCAGCGGGCGGCGCTCAAAGCGCTTTGAAAACAAGTCTGTGCTCCGGGGAAGGGCCTGTCAACCGGGCGGGCCGGCGGCACGCGGGTTCTCGGGTAAAGGCCTTATCAGAAGATGCGGCGTTGCGCCTCGTCGGTTCTGCGCGCATAGTTCCAGCGCCGCGTCAAAGCGCTTTGAATACCACTGGGCGGGTTCGGGCATGGCGAGACCTTCTGTCAATCTGAAGCAGTTGGCCGAACAGTTGGGGCTGTCGCAGACCACGGTCAGTCGTGCGCTGAACGGCTTCCCCGAGGTCAGCGAAAGGACCCGAGCACGGGTGCAGGAGGCGGCCCGACGCTGCGACTACCGGCCCAGCGCGAGCGCGGCATCGTTGGCCACCGGTCGGACCTTCGCTGTCGGCAACGTGGTCACCCAGTCCGATGGCATCGTCATCGACCCGCATTTCTCGGATTTCATCGCCGGTGCCGGCGAGACTTGTGCCCGCTTCGGCTACGACATGCTGATCCGCATGGCTGAGCGGGAGGCCGAGGCCGGGGTCTACCGCGATTTCGTCAGTCGTCGCCGCGTTGACGGTGTCGTCGTTCATGGGCCGACGGCGGCCGACCCGCGCATTGCCTGGTTGCGCTCGCTGGCGCTGCCGTTCGTGGTGCATGGGCGCGCCGATGATGGCAAGGCCGATCATTCGTGGCTGGACGTGAACAACGAACGGGCGTTTCACCGGGCGACCGACTTCCTGCTCGACCTCGGTCATCGGCGCATTGCCCTGCTCAACGGGCCGGAGCACCTGAATTTCGCAGCCGACCGACGACGGGGCCACCTCCGTGCCATGTCCTGCGCAGGGCTCGAAGCCGATCCGCGGCTGATGTCGGCCGAGCCCATGCTGGAGTCCTACGGTCATCGGCGGACGCGGGAGCTGTTGGCCCGAGCCGAGCCGCCTTCCGCGGTGCTGTGCGCCAGCACGCTGATTGCGCTCGGCGTCGTACGGGCCCTGTACGAATCCGGCCTGCAGCCGGGGCGCCAGGTCTCGGTCCTCGCCTACGACGACGACCTGTCGTTTCTGCATCCTTCCACGCGTGTCGAGGTGCCGTATCTGACCGCCATGCGATCTTCGATCCGGGCCGCGGGACGACGTGTCGCCGAGATGCTGATCGAGCGAATCGAGCGGCCCGAGGGGTCGCCACGCGCCGAACTCTGGGAGGCCGAATTGGTGGTCGGCACGACGACCGGCCCCGTCTGCGGCATGGCCCGAAGCTGAAGCATGGACTCGGGCTCGGGCCCGGTCGACCGGTCGCGCCGGTCAGGCGCCGACCTCGCTGCGGCAATGTTTGCGCAAGTGGGCGAGCAGCGCCTGCACCGCCGGGCTCAACTGCCTGCGGTCGGCGCAGATCAGATTGAGCGGGACCGATTCGGTACGCCAGTCCGGGCATAGGGTGACGAGTTCGCCGCGGGCCAGTTCGCCGATGACGTCCAGTTTCGACTTGTAGGCAATGCCACAACCGGCGAGGGCCCAGCGGCGGACGGCATCGCCGTCGTCGGCATCGCGGTCGCCCTGGACCGTGACCACCGTCGCCTCGCCGTCGCGCTCGAAGCGCCAGCGATCGTGCAGACGGTCTCCGAGACGGAAACAGAGGCAGTTGTGTCCAGTGAGTGCCGCCGGGTTTCGGGGGCTGCCATGGCGGGCGACGTAGTCGGGCGAGGCGCACAGCACCCGGCGGTTGTGGGGCGCGACCGGCAGGGCCACCAGGCGCGAGTCCGGTGGCTCGCCGTAGCGTAGTGCGATGTCCACGGATTGACGGAAGACGTCCGCGATGCGATCGCTGAGACCGATCCGCAGTCTCAGTTGCGGGTGCAGGCGCTGGAAGTCGTCCAGCCAGGGGAGGATGCGGTTGCGCCCCAGGTCCGAAGGCAGGGCAAGCTGCAGCTCGCCGCGGATGGCAGCGCGACCTTCGGCGAGGCCGGCACAAGCGTCTGCCAGCAGCGCCAGAGCGGCCCGGCAATGTTCGAGGAACACTTCGCCTTCCGCACTCAAGCGCAGGCTGCGGGTCGAGCGCAGCATCAGCACCGCGCCGAGGTCCGTCTCCAGACGTTTCAGGGCGGCACTGACCGCGGCGGGACTCAGGCCGAGCCGACGGGCGGCGGCCGAGAGACTGCCTTCGTCCGCCACGCGAACCAGGATCTCGAGATCTCTCAGGGCCCTCATTTTCAAAAATTATTTGAAGGAAGTTCAATCGTACTCCTCTTTTTCGATCAATCGCGGGCGCGCAGCATGACGCTACCTTGCCGTGGAGACGCTCATGAAAGCCGTTGCCTACCAACGATCCCTGCCGGTCGAAGAGGCCGAATCCCTGCTCGATGTCGAGCTCCCCGATCCCGTGGTCCAAGGCCGCGATCTGCTGATCGAAGTCCGCGCGGTCTCGGTCAATCCGGTGGACACCAAGATGCGCATGCGGAGCGAGCCGGTGCAAGGGCAATGGCAGGTGCTGGGCTGGGATGCCAGCGGTGTGGTGCGGGCGGTCGGTGACGAGGTGCGCGGCTTTCGTCCCGGCGACCGGGTCTGGTACGCCGGCGCCATCGATCGGCCGGGTAGCAACGCCGAGTTGCAGCTCGTCGACGAACGCTTGGTGGGATCGATGCCCGATGCGCTCGATTTCGCCGCGGCGGCGGCCCTGCCGCTCACTGCGATCACGGCCTGGGAAATGTTGTTCGATCGCCTGCAACTGGTGCCCGGCAAGCAGTCCGATGGGCAATGCCTGCTGATCATCGGGGCTGCCGGTGGGGTCGGATCGATCATGCTGCAGCTGGCCCGCCGACTCACCGCCGCGACCGTGGTCGCCACGGCGTCGCGGCCGGCATCGGCCGATTGGGTGAAATTGCTTGGGGCGCACCACGTCATCGACCACCGCAAACCGCTGCGGGCTCAGCTCGAGGCGATCGGCATCGGCGCCGCCAGCCATGTCGTCAGCCTGAGCCACAGTGACGAACACTTCGAGGCCATCGCCGAGGCGATCGCGCCGCAGGGGCGCTTCGGGCTGATCGACGATCCCGGTCCGATCGACGTACGGCTGCTCAAGAGGAAGAGCGTTTCGCTGCACTGGGAGTTCATGTTCACCCGATCGCTGTTCGCCACCGATGACATGGCAGCGCAAGGTCGGCTGCTCGGCGAACTGGCGCGGATGGTGGACGAAGGGCTGGTGCGAAGCACCGCAAACGAACATTTCGGCCGGATCTGCGCCGACGCGCTGAAGCGTGCCCACGCGCTGCTCGAGAGCGGGCAGGCCAGGGGCAAGATCGTGCTGGAGGGATTCCAATGAGCAAGGACATGTGGCGGACGTGGCCGAGTCTCACGGCCGACGGCGCGCAGTGCCTGATCGATGCGGCGGACGCCGAGGCGCGGCGCATGGGGTTGGCCCTGTCGCTGGCGGTGGTCGATGCGGCCGGTGTGCTGCTGGCCTTTCGGCGCAGCGACGGGGCACCACCGGCAAGCGCCGATGCCGCGATCGGCAAGGCGGGCGCGGCGCTTGCCTTCGGGCGGCCGAGCGGAGAACTCGAAGATGCCTTGGCGAGCCGGCCGGCGCTGGCGACCTTGGGCGGCCGGACGATGATGCGCGGTGGCCTGCCGTTGCGGGTCGGTGGCGGTGTCGCGGGCGCGATCGGTGTCAGCGGTGCCCGTCCCGAACAGGACGAGGCGGTCGCGATCCGTGCGTTGGCCGCGATGGAGATCGGGACATGAGGGACAGCGCGCTCTTTCGGCCCGGAAGCCTCGGCCCCGTGGTACTGCCGAATCGTATCGTCATGGCGCCGATGACACGCAGCCGCACGAGCCAGCCCGGCAACCTGCCAAACCGGCTGATGGCCGAATACTACGCCCAGCGGGCGGGTGCCGGCCTGATCGTTACCGAGGCGACCCAGGTGTCACCGCAGGGCCAGGGCTACAGCTTTACACCGGGCATCCATTCGGCCGTCCAGGTTGCGGGCTGGCGCACGGTGACGTCCGCCGTGCATCGTGCTGGCGGTCGGATCTTCGTGCAGCTCTGGCATGTGGGCCGGATGTCCCACCCCAGTTTCCACCACGGTCGGCCGCCCGTGGCGCCCTCCGCATTGGCACCGGGCGCCCAGGTGTGGGTCGCCAACGGGGACGGGCAGGGCCAAATGCTTGCGTGCCCGACGCCACGGGCCCTGGAGATCGGCGAGATCGAGGCCGTGGTCGAAGACTATCGCCAGGCCGCCGCCAACGCGGTCGATGCAGGCTTCGACGGCGTCGAGATTCACGGGGCCAACGGCTACCTGATCGACCAATTCCTGCGGACCAGTTCGAACCGGCGTGACGATCGCTACGGCGGCAGCCGGGAGAACCGCTTGCGCTTCCTCGACGAGGTCGTTGCCGCGGTCACGGCGGAGGTGGGTCCCCAGCGCACCGGGCTGCGGCTGTCGCCGCAGATCACCGCCCGCGGCATGGACTGCCCCGACATCGTGCCGACCGTGCTGGCGGCAGCGACCCGGATGGCCCGGCTCGGGCTCGCCTACATCCACCTGGCGGAGGCCGATTGGGACGACGCGCCGCTGGTGCCCGAGGGCTTTCGCCGGTCGCTGCGGGAGAGCTTCGGCGGTGCGCTGATCGTTGCCGGTCGCTATGACGCCGAGCGGGCGGCCAAGCTGATCGACGCCGGCCTGACCGATCTGGTGGGCTTCGGTCGGCCGTTCATCGCCAATCCCGACCTGCCCGAGCGGATCCGCCACGGCGTGTCGTTGGCGGACTTCGATGCGGCCACCCTGTTCGGAGGCGATGCGCGCGGCTATACGGACTACCCGCGCGACGTTCGGCGCCGATGAGCGCCCCCGCCCGCCCGAGACGCCCGTTCACCGTCCGGCGGGACCGAGGCAGGGGTTTCGCGAAGCACTGCTTCGCGCCTGTCGAACGGGCCGGCCGTGCAAAGCCTGCCCTGCGTGGTCACCCAGCGATACCGGATGCCCGGTGCGCGCGATCGGTTCGGCGTTCCGCACCGGTCGGCATGCGGCGCACGCAGGGCCCGGGCAGAGGCGAAACGCGCTCCGTGGGGCGTCGATTGCGACGTTTTGGTCATGCTACCAATTCAAGCCGCCGTTGCCGCCGCCTGCCGGGCCCGGTGGCGGATCGCGCCGGCGACAATAGCGAGACCGGCGAGCATCATGAGAGCTTGATGGGGTTCCGGCACTGCAGTGACGGTCAGCGTGATGTTGTCCGGATTGATGATGGCGGCGAACGCCACGCCGCTGCCGAAGCCGTCCCAGGTAACGCTGTCGAAAGCCGGATTGCCGACCACCGATGCGAAGCTGGCGACGACGAAGCTGTCCGCCAGGCGGGGTACGTAGCCGAGCTGCAGAATCGACAGCGCGCCGCCGATCGCGAGTTCGCCGTCTATCCGGAGGTGATCGAAGTTGCTCACGCTGGCGAGCTCGAAGGCCAGCACGCTGTCGCTTGCGAGCGAGAGATCGCCGTCGAAATGCAGGCTGGCAGTACTGCCCATGCCCGGCGCGATGCGGCCGCTGTTGACAATTTCATGGCCGGCGCCGGCGGCAAAGCTGCCGCTTCCGGTCAGCGTACCGACATTTAGGAAGGCCGAGTCGGTCGCGAAGCGGGCGCCGTCGGCCACGGTCACGAGGCCGGCATTGTCGAAGGCGGAGCCCAGGGCCAGGGTGCCGGCGAGCACCTCGATTTCGCCGGGGTTGTCAACGGTCGGTGCGACCGTCGTGGTGGTGTTCGAGGTCTTCTCGAACCGACCCTGATTGACGAATCGGCCGGCGCCCAGGATGCGGGCGTCGAAACCCTGTGCCTCGCGAAATACGCCGTGGTTGGTGAAGCGCGAATCGCCACCGATGACGATACGGGAGTTGTTGGCCGTGCTGCCTTGCCAGACGGTTTCGGTGGCGAGCACATGACGGCCGCCCAAGATCACCTTGTCGTCGTTGCCGTCGAGCGACAGGGTCCCGTCGAAGCGGGTCTCCGCCGGGTCGCGGTGGGTGCCGCCGCGCCAGTTCGCGGCGCCCACGACGACCAGATCGCCCGGGCCTTCGACCGTGCCGAGGCTCTGGATGAGCTTGGCGACGGTCTGCGGCTCCGCCAGTACCAGCACGCCGCCGGACAGTTCCAGCGACGTCGCCCCGTCGATGCGCGCACCGGCCTCGAGGTCGACCGAGGCCGCGCCCAACTCGAGCACGCCGCTGCCACCGATCGTGCCGCCGTCACGGATGCGATGGGTGCCGCCACCGAAGGCGAGGCGGGCGTCCGCCGCGATCTCGAAGCTGCCCTGGTGTTCGCCGCCGCCATCGAGGCGGAGCTGGCCGGCCCGGATCTCGGCGCTGCCGGTGTTCTCGAACCGGGTGGCGACGACGGTGGTGGTATTCGAGGTCTTTTCGAAAAGCCCCTGATTGACGAAGCGGCCGGCACCTTCGATGCGACTGGCGAAATCCTGTGCCTCGCGAAACACGCCGGTATTGGTGAAGCGCGAATCGGCCAGGATCAGCAGGCGACTGTTGTTGGCGGTGCTGCCTTGCCAGATGCTGTCACCCGCCCGGACGTGGCGGCCGTCGGAGATCGTTTTGTCGCCGTTTCCGGTGAGGGTCAGGGTGCCGTCGAAGCGGGTTTCGGCCGCGTCCCGGTGGGTACCGCCTCGCCATTCGACGGCACCGGACACGATCAGCGTGCCCGGGCCTTCGATGGTGCCGCCGGACTGTTCGAGGCTCGCCAGCTCGTGGGGACCTGCCAGACGGGCGATGCCGGCGGAGAGCACCACCGGCATTGCTTCGCCGATGGTCGCGCCGGCGTCGACATCGAGCACTCCACCGCTCTGCGCGAGGGTGCCCGCGCCGCCGATCGTGGCGCCGTCGCGGAGCCGATGCGTGCCACCGCCGAAGGCGAGCTCGGCGCCGCTGGCGATTGCGAATTCTCCCGTATGATCGCCGCCGCCGCCGAGTCGGAGCTGGCCGGCCCGGACGTCGACCTGACCGGCATTGTCGAAACCCGGAAGCACCGTCGTGGTGGTGTCGGAGGTTTTCTCGAAGCTGCCCTGATTGACGAAGCGGCCGCCGCCTTCGATCCGGTTGATGAAGGTCTGCGCCTCGCGGAACACGCCGGTATTGATGAAGCCCGCACCGGCACCGACCACCAGGCTGCCGTTGTTGGTGGTGGTGTTGCCTTGCCAGACGGTGTCGCCGGCGAACAGCTGGCGGCCGTTCGCGAGGATTTTGTCGAACCGGCCGAACAGATCCAGCGAGCCGCCGATGCGGGTCTGGCCGGCGCCGGATTGGAGGCCGCCGCTCCAGGTCGCGTCGCCCGCCACCGCAAGGCTGCCCGGGCCGCTGATCGTGCCGCCCTCGAGCCGCAGGGCACCGACCACGGCATCGACAGCCAAGGTGACCGTGCCGACCCTGACGCGGGAGCTGTCGCCGCTGCCGGGTTCTCCGCTCGGCGACCAATTCTCCGGGGTGCCCCAGTCGCCGTTGCCGCCGACCCAGGTCCGATCGATCGCGCCGGCCGGCGCGACCAATGCCAGCGAAAGGAGGGCGGACGGAATGGCGACGCCTGCGCGTTTGCGGCGCTGGCGGTCCTCGGGCGAGCTGGACATGGCGTACCTCGCAGCTGGGCTGGTCGGATGCGGTGCCCGTCGAGGAGCGCCGCAATCTGTACTATCCAGACGAAGTATGCCGTCTGCGTCGTCGAATGTGTAACCGGACTTGCGCGGCGACGCCACGCCGGCTCGCGTCGGCGAGTGCTACATGCCCTGGTAGATCGGGCCCTCGCCGCCCTGCGGTGACACCCAGTTGATGTTCTGGCTGGGGTCCTTGATGTCGCAGGTCTT
>JAGRFZ010000105.1 GCA_020445785.1 Rhodocyclaceae bacterium | reverse complement strand
CCGCTCAGCGAACCGCCGAACGTACCGATGGCGGAACGCACCGCGCTCAGAACCACAACATCACGATTTGCCATTTACCTTCCCTCCGTTGACTTCAAAATCTGTCGCCGATCTCCGCTCGGAACGCTCGCGGAGCCGGCGACGACCGGCAGAGCACCGACTTGCGCAAGCGCGCACGGGTGGCACCATGCATCAAAGCGGCACCGGTCCGCCGACCGGTGCGCTGTTCCCGGGGCGATCCGATCGCCCGGACTGCCAGCCAGGCCGAAATTTCATCGACACCGACCCAACACCAAGCCCGCTGCACGACGCGATCGAACACGGCAACAGGACAATGCGCAAGGATACGCCAAAATCGTCACGGTGCATCGCATCGCGTCGCGATCCGCGGGCCTGGGCGGCCATTTGCCGGCGATCGCTGCGCAGGGGCAGTTGGCCGGGTCCCGACGGCCGCCGGTCAATTCTCGCCGATGGCCAGCAGATCGGCCAGGCTCACGAGCATGCCGGCGGTGGCACCCCAGATGAAACGCCCTTCCCAGGGCATCGCGAAGTACTCGCGCAACACCCCCTCGTACTCGATGCGGTGGCGTTGACGGTTGCCCGGTTCGAGCAGGAAGTCCAGCGGCACTTCGAACGCTTCCGCGACTTCGAAACTGTCGAGTTCGAGTTCGAAGGGCGGATGCACCAGCCCCACCAGGGGCGTGATCGAGAAACCGGTGACCGTGCGGTATTCCGGCAGCCGGCCGATCACTTCGACATGGCGCGGATGCAGCCCGATCTCCTCCTCGGTTTCGCGCAGGGCAGCCGCCAGCGGCGAACCGTCGCCCTGCTCGACCCGCCCGCCGGGAAAACTGATCTGGCCCGGATGGTGATGCAGATGATCCGTACGTTGGGTCAACAGCACGGTCATGCCGCCGTCGCGCAGCACCAGCGGCACCAGCACCGCGGCTTCCTGCACCGGCCGGCCGGTGCCGTCCTCGATGACGGCCTCGCGCGCGTGGGCGCGTTCCAGCGCGCGTCGGAGCCGCGCGATTTCGATGGGCGCGCAATCGTCAGCCTGCATGGCGATGCCTCGTTTTCCCTGCTGTTTTCGTGGACGCGCCGCCTCGCCCGCCCCCGCTTTCAGTACCGCTTGCGCATGTGAAGGCGCGTGCCCTCGTGGCGCAGGTCCATCCGACCCAGCGCACTCATGCCGAGCAATGCGATCGGCAGATCATGCTCATGCACCGCCGCCTCGACATTGTGCAGGGTAACGTCGCCGATGCGCAGCGAATCGACCTTCACGACGCGAATCGGCGTGGTGCCGTTGGCGGTCTGGGCAAGCGCCCGGCGTCCGCCGACCTGCGCGATCCCCGCGCGCATCGCATCCGAACGCCCGATCGATACCAGCGTCGCGCCGGTATCCACCAGGAATTCGACCCGCGCGCCATTGATTTGTCCGCGGGTGCGGAAGTGGCCACCCGAGTCTGCGCTGAGCACCACTTCGCCCCCCGATCCCGCGCCCGAAACGTGGGCCACGCGATCGCCGGGTCGCAGCGTCTGGCGCTGGCCACCGACCTCGAACGTCACCAGATCGCCTTCGACGGAGATCACCTTGACGCCCTCGGCGGTGCGCTTGCCGACCGCCACCGCGCGCGGCGCGGCGCCGTCGATGATCAGCAGGGCCTTGCCCGGAAAAGTACCGGCGACGACGACATCGGGTGCCTGTGCGGCAGCCGACGACGTTGCCAGCCACAATAGCGCCCCGGCCACAGCGGCGGCCCAGCCGGGCCGCCGACGCCGCGAGGCCTGCAGCGCTGCGTCAGGCGAAGTCATCGATTGTCCGGCCGAGACTCTCGGTCGGGTTGGCCCTCGGCACCGGTGGCAGCGCCTCCAGCAGTTGCTGCGCCTTCGCCTGCTCCAGGTCGAGCGCTTTGCGAAACGTGATGATCGAGGCCTGGCTCTGAACTTCGGACAGACCGCCGGTCGCAATCGAGTTGGCATCCATAGACATTCAATCCCTGAAGTTACCGAACTGCAGTGGAAAGTCCGGCACGCTCTTGCGCACCAGGGCGATTGCCTCCTGAAGGACATCCCGCTTGGCGCCACTGACCCGCAACGATTCGCCCTGGATGCTCGCCTGTACCTTGAGCTTGGCATCCTTCAGCAGGCGCTGGATCTTCTTGGCGATGTCTTGCTCGACACCGACCCGCACCAGCAGTTCCTGCTTGACCTTGTTGCCCGACACCTTTTGCACCTCGCGGTGCTCGAGGCAGCGGATGTCGATCTTCTTGGCGGTCATTTCGGGCAGCAGGATCCCCTGCATCTGGTCGAGCTGGAAATCGCTGTCGGCGAACATGGTCAGCAGCTTGTCGCTTTGCTCGACGCGGCAGTCGGAACCCTTGAAGTCGTACCGATTGCCGATCTTGCGATTGGCCACGTCGACGGCGTTGCGCAGGGCGACCAGATCCACTTCGGAGGTGATGTCGAATGAAGGCATGAACGTGCAATCCTCTGCTTTCCCGGTCTACGGCAGGCGACGGCGACGCTGTATGCCCGTTCGTCGCTCAGTCCAGATAGTGACAAATGTAATGGAAGGGGTCGCCGACCACTTCGATCTCGAATCGCGCGTCGGCCGGCACCTCGAAGGATTCGCCGGCAGACACCTGACGCCATGCGCCCTCGCCCGGCAGAAGCACGCGGCACGACCCGCCGACGCATTCCATGCGCTCCGCCGCGCCGGTGCCGAAACTCAGCCGGGACGGCAGCACGACCCCCACCGACTTGCGCGTGCCGTCACCCATCCGCAGCGAATGACTGATGCAGCGACCGTCGAAATAGACGTTGGCGGTGGCGTCCACGGTAACGCCCGAGAGACACTTGTCCTTCACGGCTGCCTCCTATTCGATGCCGAGCATCCGTTGAATGAAGCCTTTGGCGAGAAACCCGACGAATCCCAGCCCCAGCCCGATGAACATCCACATCGCGCCATACTTGCCGGCCTTCGATTCCCACGCGAGCTGACCGATGATGAAGACCATGTAGGCGATCAGCGCAGTGAAGCAGAGCGTGAGGGAGATTTCCTCGAACTCGGCGACGGTCAGGCCGAAGATCAGCGGTTCGCCGCCCATGCCGATTCCGCTCAGCCGCGCCGGGCGCGGGCGTTGGCCGCGATCCGCATGCGTAGTGCGTTGAGCCGGATGAAGCCGTGCGCGTCCGCTTGGTCGTAGGCGCCCTGGTCGTCCTCGAAAGTGGCGATGGTCGGATCGAACAGCGAATCGCTCGCCGAATCGCGACTGACCACGATGACGTTGCCCTTGTAGAGCTTGAGCCGCACCCAGCCATTCACGGTCTGCTGGGTCTGGTCGATCAGCGCCTGCAGCGCCAGACGTTCCGGCGCCCACCAGTAACCGTTGTAGATCAGGCTGGCGTAGCGCGGCATCACCTCGTCCTTGAGGTGGGCCACTTCGCGGTCGAGGGTCACCGACTCGATCGCCCGGTGGGCTCGCAGCAGGATCGTGCCGCCGGGCGTTTCGTAGCAGCCCCGGGACTTCATGCCGACGTAGCGGTTCTCGACCAGGTCGAGGCGGCCAATGCCGTGTCGTCCCCCCAGCCGGTTCAACGCCGCCAGCAGCTCGTGGGGCGCCATGCGCGTGCCGTCGATCGATACCGGGTCACCCCGTTCGAAGGCGAGTTCGACATACTCCGCCTCGTCGGGTGCGGCTTCCGGCGACACCGTCCACCGCCACATGGACTCCTCGGCCTCGGCGGCGGGGTTCTCCAGATGGCGCCCTTCGTACGAGATGTGCAGCAGATTGGCGTCCATCGAGTAGGGTGAACCGCCCTGCTTGTGCTTCATCTCGATCGGAATGCCGTGACTTTCGGCGTAGGCCAGCAGCTTCTCGCGCGACAGCAGATCCCACTCGCGCCACGGTGCGATGACCTTGACGTTCGGCATCAGTGCGTAATAGCCCAGCTCGAAGCGGACCTGATCGTTGCCCTTGCCGGTGGCGCCGTGGGACACCGCCTCGGCACCGGTCTCGCGTGCGATTTCGATCTGCCGCTTGGCGATCAGCGGACGCGCGATCGAAGTACCGAGCAGGTACTCGCCTTCGTAGATGGTGTTGGCGCGAAACATCGGAAAGACGAAGTCGCGCACGAACTCCTCACGCAGGTCGTCGATGTAGATATGTTCGGGCTTGATGCCGAACTGCAGCGCCTTGCTGCGGGCCGGCTCGAGCTCTTCGCCCTGGCCGAGATCGGCAGTGAAGGTCACCACCTCGCACTGATAGGTATCCTGAAGCCACTTCAGGATCACCGACGTATCCAGCCCGCCCGAATAGGCCAGCACCACCTTGTTCACGTCACTCATGTCTTGTCCGTTTCGCTAACCATCATGGGCATTCGTCGCCCCGCATTCGCCATTCAGCCCTGCAAGCGGCCGAGCAGCAGGTATTCCATCAGCGCCTTCTGGGCGTGCAGGCGGTTTTCGGCCTCGTCCCAGACCACACTGTGGGGACCGTCGATGACCTCGCCACTCACCTCCTCCCCCCGATGGGCGGGCAGGCAGTGCATGAACAACGCCTCCGGCGCCGCCACGGCCATCATGTCGGCATCGACCTGCCAGTCGGCAAAAGCCTTCATGCGGGCCTCGTTCTCGGCTTCGAATCCCATCGACGTCCATACGTCCGTGGTCACCAGATCGGCCCCGCGGCAGGCGTCGACCGGATCGGCGAACTGCTCGAAATGCCCGGTACCGTACAGCCCGGCTCGCTCCGCTTCGACTTCGTAGCCCGGCGGCGTCGATACATGGACGTTGAAGTCCAGCAGTTCCGCTGCCTGCAGCCACGTATTGCACATGTTGTTCGAATCACCGATCCAGGCGACGGTTCGCCCACGAATCGGGCCCCGGTGTTCGATGAAGGTGTGGATGTCGGCGAGGATCTGGCACGGATGGTACTCGTTGGTCAGGCCGTTGATCACCGGCACGCGCGAATTGGCCGCGAAGCGTTCGATGATCTCCTGCTCGAAGGTACGGATCATCACCAGATCGCACATCCGCGAGATCACCTGGGCGGCGTCCTCCACCGGCTCGCCGCGCCCAAGTTGCGAATCCCGCGTATTGAGGTAGATCGCCGAACCGCCGAGCTGCTGCATGCCGGCTTCGAACGACAATCGCGTGCGGGTGCTGGCCTTCTCGAAGATCATCACCAGGGTTCGATCGAACATCGGATGATACGGCTCGTAGGCCTTGAACCGGGCCTTGATCCAGCTGATCCGCTCGAACAGGTAATCGAACTCCTCGCGGCTGAGGTCCTTGAACTGAAGAAAGTGTCTTGGCGAGCGGGTCGTCATGCCGGCCTCAGGCCTCCAGGAATTCGCGCACCAGCGGCGCCAGCCGGCCGACCAGCTCGTCTGCGTCGGCCTCGCCGAAGGTCAGCGGCGGCAACAGCCGGACGACCCGTTCGGCGGTGACGTTGATCAGCACGCCGGCATCCCGTGCCCGCTCCACCAATACGCCGCACGGGCGATCGAGTTCGATCCCGATCATCAGCCCCACGCCACGGATCGCACGGATGCCGGAGACACCGTCGAGCGCGCCCGCGAAGCCGCTGCGAATCCGCTCGCCGAGCGCCTCGGCGCGAGCCATCAGGCCATCGCCCTCGATCACGTCGAGGGTCGTCAGCGCGGCCGCGCAGGCCAGCGGATTGCCGCCGAAGGTCGAGCCGTGGTTACCGGGCTGGAAGGTGCCCGTGGCCCGGCCGGCCGCCAGGCAGGCGCCGATCGGAACGCCCGAGCCCAATCCTTTGGCCAGGGACATCACGTCCGGCAGGAGGTCCGCATGCTGGAAACCGAACCACTTTCCGGTCCGGCCCACGCCGCACTGCACCTCGTCGAGCATCATCAGCCAGTCGTGCCGGTCGCACAGCGCGCGCACCGCCCGCATGTAGTCGGCATCGGCCACGTGGATGCCGCCCTCGCCCTGCACCGGCTCGAACAGCACCGCGACCACGCTCGGGCAGTTCAGCGCCACCTTCTCCAGCGCACCGAGGTCGTTGAAGGGTACCCGCACGAAGCCGGCGACCAGGGGCTCGAAACCGACCTGTACCTTGCGGTTGCCGGTGGCCGAAAGGGTGGCCAGCGTGCGGCCATGGAACGACTGCTCCATCACCACCACCGCCGGCTTTTCCACGCCCTTGCGGTGACCGTACAGGCGCGCGAGCTTGATTGCCGCTTCGTTGGCCTCGCACCCGGTATTGGCGAGGAACACCTCGTCCATGCCCGAGCAGGCGGTCAGGCGGTCGGCGAGTTGCTCCTGCAGCGGAATGCGGTACAGGTTCGAGGTGTGGATCAGGGTCGCGGCCTGGCGGGAGATCGCCTCCACCAGCCTCGGATGGTTGTGACCGAGGGTCGACACCGCAATACCTGCGAGCGCATCGAGGTACTTGTTGCCGGCTTCGTCGTACAGCCAGACACCCTCGCCGCGGGAAAACGCGATCGGTTGGCGTCCGTAGGTATTCATCAGGTGCGACATTCAGGATCCTTTCCCAGAGTCGGCGCACGGCCACAAAAAACAGACGGCGGCAATTGCCGCCGTTGGCCCGGAAATCGCGTCAAATGGTACTTGATACCGGCCTTTTTTGTACAGATCGGCAACCATGCCACGCTGCCGACCAGGCCGCCGCCAACCATCGTACGAAGCTCGATCCCATAATGCGGAACGCCAATTTCTGGTACCATCCCCCCGTCCGCATCGCACTGCAGCATTCGTGACTCGGGCAATCCGTCCCGCGCCGTGCCGTCGCCAACTCGAACCTGCAAAATGAAACGAACCATAGAAAGCTTCGTCATCGTCGGGGTAACCAGGGAAGGCAAGAAGTTTCGACCGAGTGACTGGGGCGACCGCCTGTGCGGCATCATGTCCGCCTTCGGCGCAGACAACCGCATGCGCTACTCCCCCTATGTCCGCCCCGGCTGCACCCTGAAGGGCGACAAGACGGTCATCGTCGATGCCCGCATCCACGATGTCGAGCCCCTCGCCTACAACTTTCTGGTCAATTTCGCGAAGGACAACAACCTTCAGGTCGAGAGCATCGACCCCGACGAAGCCGCCGTGTGATCGGCGGCGCGCGGCACGAAAAAAGGCGACCTCACGGTCGCCTTTTCGATGCCGTCCGACCGGACTCAGGCGGCCATCGCCTTGACTGCGGCGGAGAGGCGGCTCTTGTGGCGGGCAGCCTTGTTCTTGTGGATGATGCGCTTGTCGGCAATGCTGTCGATGATGCTGGTGGACGAGCGATAGACTTGCTGGGCAGCCGCCTTGTCGCCGGCATCGACCGCCTTGCGCACGGCCTTGATCGCGGTACGCAAACGGGAGCGCAGGCTGGCATTGTGGGCGCGGGCCTTGGTGGCCTGACGCGCGCGTTTACGGGCTTGTGCCGAATTGGCCATGTCGAGGGTTTCCGTTGCTGGATAAAAGAAACCGCGTATATTAACGCCCCCGGTCGGCGTTAGCAAGATGGCCAACGGGGCCGGGACGCGACTTCGCGTATCATCCGGAGCCATTGCCCGCCACCTGCCCGACATCCCCATGAACCTGCTGCGCGCGCTCGTCACGGTCAGCGGCATGACCCTGCTCTCCCGCGTGCTGGGCTTCGTGCGCGATTTCGTGATCGCCCGCGCCTTCGGTGCCGGTCTCGCCACCGACGCCTTCTTCGTTGCCTTCCGCCTGCCCAACCTGCTGCGCCGGATGTTCGCCGAAGGCGCCTTCTCCCAGGCCTTCGTGCCGATTCTGGCGGAAGTCAAGAACCGCGAGGGCGACGAAGCCGCCCACCGACTGGTGAATCGGGTTGCGACGCTGCTCGGGCTGGCCGTGCTCGTGGTATCGATCGTCGGCGCAATCGCGGCACCGCTGATCATCCACCTGTCGGCGCCGGGCTTTGCCGACGAGGCCGACAAGTTCGCATTGACCGTCAGCCTCACCCGCATCACCTTCCCGTACATCCTGTTCATGTCGCTGGTCGCGCTCGCGGCAGGCGTGCTCAACACCTGGAGCCGCTTCGCGATTCCGGCCTTCACGCCGGTCCTGCTGAACCTCAGCTTCATCGCCATGGCGCTGTTTGCCGCACCCTGGTTCGATCCGCCGGTGATGGCCCTGGGCTGGGCGGTGTTCGTCGGAGGCCTGCTGCAACTCGGGCTGCAGTTGCCGGCGCTGCGCCGGATCGGCATGTTGCCGCGCTTCGATCTGTCCCTCGACGACCCGGGCGTGCGCCGCATCCTCAAGCTGATGGCACCCGCGATCCTCGGCGTCTCGGTGAGCCAGATCTCGCTCCTGATCAACACCGTGTTCGCCTCCTTTCTCGACAGCGGCAGTGTGTCCTGGCTGTACTACGCCGACCGCCTGATGGAATTCCCGGCCGGCCTGCTCGGCGTGGCCCTCGGCACGATTCTCCTGCCCAGCCTCTCCCGCCATCACGCCGACGCCGACACCCAGGCCTTTTCGGATCTGCTCGACTGGGGATTGCGCCTGACCCTGCTGCTGACCCTGCCGGCCGCCCTGGCGTTGGCGATGCTTGCGGTACCGTTGATCACCACCCTGTTCATGCACGGCGAATTCACCGCCGCCGATGCGCTGCAGACCCGCTCGGCCCTGATCGCCTACAGCGTCGGCCTGACCGGCCTCATCCTGGTCAAGATCCTGGCACCGGGCTTCTATGCCCGGCAGGACATCCGCACCCCGGTACGTATCGCCATCGTCACCCTGATCGCCACCCAGCTCATGAACCTCGCCTTCATCGTCCCGCTGCGCCACGCCGGGCTGGCGTTGTCGATCGGCCTCGCTTCCTGCCTCAATGCCGGCCTGCTGTTCCGCGGCCTGCACAGACTCCGGGTTTATCGTCCATCCCCCGGCTGGGGCGGTTATCTGGCCCGGCTCGGGGTGGCGCTGGCCGCACTTGCGCTGGCCCTCCATTACGGTGCCGGCAGCGATGCACTGTGGACCCAGGCGCCGGCACTCGAACGCGTGCTGCGCCTTGCCGCCATCGTCGTCGGCGGCGGTGTAGTCTATTTTTCGGTCCTGTTCATGCTCGGCTTCCGGCCGGCCGATTTCCGCCGACGCGCCGCCTGAGGACCGGGCCCCTCCCGACCACAAGGAGCAGTCATGAAACTTTCCAGCAGCAGCTTCCACGACGGCGCCCCGATCCCCGGCGAGTTCGCCTTCGCCATCCCCGCCGCCGACGGACACATCACCCTCAGCGCCAATCGCAACCCCCAACTCGCCTGGAGCGGACTACCCGAAGGAACCCGATCGCTGGCGCTGATCTGCCACGACCCGGACGTGCCGAGCCGCGGCGACGACGTCAATCAGGAAGGGCGCAGTGTGTCCGCCTCGCTGCCGCGGGTCGATTTCTACCATTGGGTGCTGGTCAACCTACCGCCGGACATCCGCGAGCTGCCGGCCGGCAGCTTCTCCGACGGCGTCACCGCCCGCGGCAAGGCCGGGCCCGAGGCACCCCACGGTGCACTGCAGGGGATCAACGACTACACCGCCTGGTTCGCCGCCGACGCCGACATGCAGGGCGATTATTTCGGCTACGACGGCCCGTGCCCGCCCTGGAACGACGAGATCCCGCACCACTACGTGTTCACGCTGTACGCCCTCGACGTGCCGCGGCTGGACCTCGACGGCCGCTTCGCCGGTGCCGACGCGCTCGCGGCGATCGAAGGGCATATTCTCGCCACGGCGGCGATCACCGGTCGCTACACGCTCAACCCACGGGTTTCCTTGTAGCGGCGGCCGGCGGCCGCGGCTCGTGCGCCGGCAACTTCGCCGGCAGCAAGGGGAGTCGCGGCGACCAGTAGCGAGGCAGGCCATCGATGAAGGCCGGCAGCGCCTCGCCGGCCACCAGGGGGCGCGCCCAATCGACGAATTCGCCGGTCACGTGCAGGCCGTCGGCGCGGATGAACGCCTCCGGCAGACGCCGCTCCAGATTGGCGACACGGACCAGCGGCACCGCGCCGACCCGCCAGCAATACGGCGACGACGACACCCGCTCCACCGCCATCGTCACCCCATCCGCACCAGCCACGGCCGCCTCGACCGCGGCGGCCCCGACCGCGTAGGCTTGGGCATCGTCGGTCGCCGACGCCAGGTGGCGGGCCGAGCGCTGCAGATAATCGGTGACCGCGCAGTGCACCTTGAAGCCGAAGCGCTCTTGCACGAGACGGGCCACCACCGCGCCGGCGCCCCCCAACTGCACGTAATGGCCCTCGCGTGAAACCTGGGCCAACGGCGTGCCGTCCGCATGGCGCACACCTTCGGCGACCACCACCGTGCACCAACCGATGCGCTCCACGCATTGATTGAGCTTCGAGCCGAAGGCCTCGCCGTCGAACGCCACTTCCGGCAGCAGGATCAACTGCGGCGCGGCATCCGGCCCGTCCGCGGCGAGACCGCAACCGGCCGCCAGCCAGCCGGCATTGCGTCCCATCACTTCGATCACGAAGACCCGCCCGCGGCGACTGCTCATCGACGCCATGTCGATCGAGGCCTCACGCACCGAACTCGCCAGATACTTGATCGCCGAGCCATAGCCGGGGCAACAATCGGCCTCGACGATGTCGTTGTCCACCGTCTTGGGGATGCCGATCACCTGCAACGGCCGGCCGTGCGCCTTGGCCGCCCGGGCGATCTGCAGGGCGGTCTGCATCGATCCATTGCCGCCGTTCAGGAACAGGAAGCCGATGTCGTGGGCCTCGAACACCGCAAGCAGGCGCCGGTACTGTTCCGGATTGGCATCGGGCTCGTCGAGGTCGAAGCGGCAGGAGCCGAAGACCCCGCCGGGCGTCTGGCGCATGCCGATCAGCTCGCCCCGACCGAGCCCGTCGGTATCGAACAATTCCTCGCGCAGCAGCCCGAGAGTGCCGTGCCGGGCCGCCAGCACCCGACCGATGCTCGCTGGATAGCGCCGGGCAGTCTCGATCACCCCACAGGCAGACGCATTGATGACCGCGGTCATGCCGCCGGACTGCAGATACAGCGCATTACGTGCGCTCACTGGACTCCCCTCTCCTCGCGACGCGCCACCCTTTGCGCGAGATAGGACGCGCGCCGCTGCGGCGACTGGTTCGATGCGCCCCTGGGCGCCGCAAAAAACAAAGGCGCGCCGCCGGGCGATGCCCTGGCGACGCGCCCCATCCGCACGCCGATTACTTCGACAGCGCTTCGAACGCCTGCGTGGTGATCTCCTCGACCTTGCCCTGCCCCGAGATCTTGCGCACCTTCGGGGCCGCCGAGTCTCCGCTCGCCGCCCAGTCGGTGTAATAGGCCACCAGCGGCTTGGTCTGGGAATGATAGATTTCGAGGCGCTTGCGTACCGTCGCCTCCTGGTCGTCGTCGCGCTGGATCAGCGCCTCGCCGGTTTCGTCGTCCTTGCCCTCGACCTTGGGCGGATTGAACTTGACGTGGTAGGTGCGGCCCGAGGCCAGGTGCACCCGGCGCCCGCCCATGCGCTCGACGATGTCCTCGTCCGGCACGTCGATTTCCAGCACGAAGTCGATCGGCACGCCGGCGGCCTTCATCGCTTCGGCCTGGGGAATCGTCCGCGGAAAGCCGTCGAACATGTAGCCCGACTGGCAGTCGGGCTGCTGCAGGCGATCCTTGACCAGGCCGATGATGATGTCGTCGGACACCAGACCGCCCGAATCCATGACCTTCTTGGCCTCGACGCCCAGCGGCGTTCCGGCCTTGACTGCGGCGCGCAGCATGTCACCGGTGGAAATCTGCGGAATGCCGTACTTTTCCTTGATGAAATTGGCCTGGGTGCCCTTGCCGGCACCCGGCGGGCCAAGAAGAATCATGCGCATTTGGAAACCTCCCGATTGGTTGGCGGCCAAGCCCCGAAGGCGGCCGCTCTTTCTTGGAAAAAGCGGTTGATAATCACCCGGATCGGCCGGCCCGGTCAAACGCCAGCCGCACGCGCTCGAGATCCTCGGCGGTATCGACTCCTGCCGCCGGCGCGTGGTCGATGGTGATCACCCGGATCCGGTAGCCGTGCCAGAGCGCCCGCAATTGCTCGAGCGACTCGGCCTGCTCGATGGGCGCCGGCGACAGCCCGGCATAGCATCGCAGGAAGGCACAGCGATAGGCGTAGATACCGACGTGGCGCAGCATCGGAAACTCCGCCGGCAGGCGCGCACGGCTCTCGGCGAAGGCGTCGCGCGCCCACGGCACCGGCGCCCGCGAGAAGTACAGCGCGCGGCCGGCGCGATCACACACCACCTTGACCACGTTCGGATTGAAGGCATCCTCGGCACCGTGCAGGCGGTGGCAGGCGGTCGCGATCGCGGCTTCGCCGTCCGCCGCGAGGGCTTCGGCGGTGGCGGCGATCAAGGAAGGTTCGATCAACGGCTCGTCACCCTGGACATTGACCACCACCTCGTCATCGCCCCAGCCGAGCGTCGCCGCCACCTCGGCGATGCGGTCGGTGCCGCTGGCGTGGTCCGGGCGGGTCATCAGTGCCTGGCCACCGGCAGCGCGCACCGCATCGGCCACCCCGTCGTGATCGGTCGCCACCCAGACGTCGGCGGCACCCGACTGCATCGCCCGTTCGAGCACACGCACCACCATCGGCTTGCCGCCGATGTCGGCCAGCGGCTTGCCGGGCAGTCGGGTCGACGCGTGGCGGGCCGGAACAACGACGCGGAACGCGGCCATCAGAGCTCGTCGTCGCCGACGCTGCGGGCCTCGTCCTCGAGCATCACCGGAATGCCGTCGCGGATCGGATAGGCCAGCTTGCACGGGCGGCACACCAGTTCCTGCTTGTCCTTGCGGTAGTCGAGATTACCCTTGCAGATCGGGCACACCAGAATTTCAAGCAGGCGACTGTCCATCGGCCAGTTTCTCCACGAGGATGTTGAGCGCGGCGGCGTCGATGTCGGCATCGACCGGCACTTCCCAGCTCTCTGCCGGGGCAAAGGATCGGCATTTTACCGCATCCTTCGAGGTCATCAGGATCGGCAGCCGCTCGGCGAAATCGAGCTCGCCGGCGGCAAAGCGGTGGTGATCGCCGAAGGCATGGGGAACCGGCTCGACGCCATGGGCGGCGAGCATCTCGAAGAAGCGTTGCGGTCGCCCGATGCCGGCGACCGCATGCACCCGCCGCCCCCGCCAGGAGGCCAGCGACTGCGCTTCGGTGGCGTCGAGACGCCGGACCGGCCCCGGCACGAGCCGCATCGCAAAGGCCGGAACCGGCGCCACCACATCGCGCAGGGCGGCGGACGCCGCACCGTTGAAGATCACCAGATCCACCTCGTGCAGGCGAGCCACCGGCTCGCGCAACGGACCGGATGGAAGCAGCCAGCGATTGCCCAGCACCGCCTCGTCCACCACCGCGATCTCCGCCGCCCGCCCCATTCGATAGTGCTGCATGCCGTCGTCGCTGATCACCACCGAGCAGTCCGGGCGGATCGCCAGCAGCCGGTCCACGGCCGCCGGGCGATCTGCGCCGACCACCATCGGGCAGCCGGTCGCATGCGCGATCAACACCGCTTCGTCGCCGACCGCCTCGGCATCCATGCCCGGCGCCACCACCGTCACCGCCCGCTCGCGCCGGCCGTAGCCGCGACTGACGATTCCCGGCACATGGCCGGCCGCCTTGAGGCGTTGCGCCAGCCAGATCACGACCGGGGTCTTGCCGCTGCCGCCGGCGGCGATGTTGCCGACCACGATGACCGGCCGCGTCGCGTGCCGTACCGACAGCCACCGCCGTCGGTAGCACCAGCGCCGGAGTCCCGCGATGCCGCCGTACAGGCCCGCCAGGGGCAGCAACAGGCGCGCGGTCGCATTGCGCTCGGCCCAGTGGGAGGGGGCGCTGGCGCCGGCCATCAGCGCCGCGTCGTCTGCGTCGCGAAAGAGATGTTCGAGAGTCCGGCCTGCTGCGCCGCCTGCATCACGTCCACCACGCTCTGGTGGCTCGCCTTGGCATCGGCGTTGATCACCACCACCGCCTTGTCGTTGCCGGCGGCGGCGGCCGCCAGCGCAGCCGCGATCGCCTCGACGCCGGCCCCGGTCGGCGCCTTGTTCACCAGCACCGCGCCGGCGGCATCGACCGCCACATTGACCTCATTGACCTGGCTTTCGGTGGCTTCCGCATCGGTCGTCGGCAGATTCACCTCGAGCCCGGCGATGCGCGAATAGGTGGTGGTCAGCATCAGGAAGATGATGATCACCAGCAGGATGTCGATCATCGGGATCAAATTGATCTCGGGCTCTTCCTGCCGGCGGTTGGTCTGGAATCGCATGGTTGGCCGCGGCTCAGTTGCGGCGCTCGCCGTGCACCACTTCCACCAACTTGACGGCCTGCTGCTCCATGTCGATCACGAACGCATTGACCAGGCCGCGAAAATGGCGCCAGAAGATCACGCTGGGAATCGCGATCATCAGGCCGAAGCCGGTGTTGTAGAGCGCGATCGAGATGCCGTGGGCGAGCTGCTGCGGGTTCGAGCCCGACGGCCCCTGCGAACCGAAGATCTCGATCATGCCGACGATGGTGCCGAACAGACCCATCAAGGGCGAGATCGAAGCGATCGTGCCCAGCGTCACGAGAAAGCGCTCGAGATCGTGGGCGACTGCGCGCCCGGCCTCCTCGATCGACTCCTTCATGACCTCGCGCGAGCTGCGCATGTTGCGCACGCCTGCGGCCAGGACCCGACCCAGCGGCGAATGGGCGGAGACCCGATTCACCATGTCGACCGATGGCCCGCGTTGACGCAACTCGGTGATCACCCGTTCGAGCAGGCCGGCGGGAACCACCCGGGAGCGGCGCAAGGTGATCGCACGCTCGATGATCAGCGCCACCGCGATCAGGGACGCGGCCAGCAACGGCCAGATCGGCCAACCGGCGGCCTCGATGATGGCAAACACGACTCGACTCCCCCTGCGCCTTCGAAGGATCGGAATGTAGCCGCCCGGCATTCCTTTTCGCAAGTTGCCGCGTCGATCAGGGTGGCGACGGCCTGTCCACACAAGCTGTGGACAAGCCTGTGGACAGAGGGGGGCGTACGCCACTGCAACCCGCGGGGCTGCACGCCCCGGGTCACGCTGATCGAAAATGTGGCGCTCGTCACGACCCGCGATCGATCGGCCATGACGCGCGCAACGGCGCGGCCGGTCGGCTATGATCGGAACTCCCGTCGCCTGAACGAACCCGCAGTTGGCAACAAACTATTGTCGTGATTCAACAAGTTCTATCAAAAACATGACAAGTTACTCGAAGTGTAAGACGTGATCGTCGCCGACGCCTGCGGATCGCTCGGGAGCCCGATCCGGTGATCGAAGCGACGTCCCCGGACACCGTCATCCCGGTCAGCCGCCTCAACCGCCTGGCCCGTGAGGCGCTCGAGCGCGCCCTGCCGCCGCTGTGGATCAATGGCGAGATCTCCAATCTCGTGCGCGCCGCATCGGGCCACATCTACTTCACGCTCAAGGACGAGCGGGCCCAGGTGCGCTGCACCTTGTGGCGCAATCGCGCCCAACTCCTGCCGTTCCGGCTGGAGCAGGGACAGGAGGTGGAAGTGCGCGCGCTGGCGACCCTCTACGAGGCCCGCGGCGACTTCCAACTGAATGTCGAGGCGGTGCGTCGAGCCGGCGTCGGAAACCTCTTTGAAGCCTTCCTGCGGCTGCGCGCCGAACTCGAGCGCGAGGGCCTGTTCGACCCCGCCGCCAAGCGCGCCCTGCCCCGCTATCCGCGCGCCGTCGGCATCGTCACCTCTCCCCAGGCCGCGGCCCTGCGCGACGTCCTGTCGGCACTGGCGCGCCGGGCCCCGGGGGTAGGGCTGGTCCTCTATCCCAGTCCGGTGCAGGGAGAAGGCGCACCGGCCGGCCTCGTCACGGCCGTGGACGCGGCCTCCGCCCGCTGTCGCGACGACGGTGTCGAGGTCCTGCTGGTGGTGCGCGGCGGCGGCAGCATGGAAGACCTGTGGGCCTTCAACGACGCAGCCCTGGCCCGCCGCATCCGGGCCTGTGCCGTGCCGGTGGTCTGCGGCGTCGGCCACGAGCACGATTTCACCATCGCCGACTTCGCCGCCGATCTGCGCGCCGCCACGCCGACCGCGGCCGCCGAGCTCGCGAGCGCCGGCTTCGTCGAACTCGGCCCCACCCTCGATCGCCTGTCCGACACCTTGTCCCGCGCCATGCGTCGCGACCTCGAACGTGCCGCCCAGCGTCTCGACCGCGCCCAGTTGCGGCTGGTGCATCCGGCCGAACGCATCGCACGGCGGCGAGAGCGCGTCGAACACCTGCGCCTGCGACTCGATGCGCAACTCGGGGCGGTACGTGCCGGCGCAGTGGCACGGGTCGATGCCCTCGCCTGGCGCCTGCGCGCGCGACGTCCCGAACTGGCGGTGAACGCGACCCGGCTGGCGTCCCTGGCCGAGCGTCTGGCATCTGCGCAGCGAAAGCGCCTGGAACGCGCGGGGAGCCGACTGACCGCCCTCGACGAGGCGCTGGCCCATCTCGATCCGACCCGGGTGCTGCGCCGTGGCTACGGCATCGTGCGCGACGCCGAAGGTCGGGTCGTGCGCGACGCGGCCCGGCTCGACGCCGGCGACGGCATCTCGATCACGCTCTCGGACGGCCACGTCGATGCCGAAGTGGTGGCCAGCCACCCGACCACTCCGTCGGCGTCGAGCGACGATTTGTCAGCACGCAACAAACCCGACTAGAATAGTCAAGCATTCTGCAACCCGACCCAGGAGCACACAAGGTGGAACACACCCTTCCCGAACTTCCCTACGCCAAGAACGCCCTCGCCCCGCACATCTCGGAAGAGACCTTCGAGTATCACTACGGCAAGCACCATCAGGCCTACGTCACCAATCTCAACAACCTGATCAAGGGCACCGAGTTCGAAAGCCTCGAACTCGAAGCCATCGTCAAGAAGGCGCCCGCCGGCGGCGTGTACAACAATGCCGCCCAGGTCTGGAACCACACCTTCTTCTGGAGCTCGATGAAGCCAGGCGGCGGCGGCGCCCCGAGCGGTGCCCTGGCCGACGCCATCAATGCCCGCTTCGGCAGCTTCGACGAATTCAAGAAGGCGTTCCAAGCCTCGGCCGTCGGCAACTTCGGTTCCGGCTGGACCTGGCTCGTGAAGAAATCCGACGGCAGTGTCGACATCGTCAATATGGGGCCTGCCGGCACGCCGCTGACCACCGGCGACAAGGCGCTGCTCTGTATCGACGTCTGGGAGCACGCCTACTACATCGACTATCGCAACGCCCGTCCGAAGTTCGTCGAGACCTTCCTCAACAGTCTCGCCAACTGGGATTTCGCGGCGGCCAACTTCGCCTGAGTCCCGGCGGCGATCGATCGCGAGCCCGGCCCTGGCGGCCGGGTTTTTTTGTGGCAGCGATCGCCACCTGACACGATGAAACATGCACCTCCGCCGCTTTGTGCTAGCGTTCGTGGTGCATTGCGGCAAGGCCGCGACGACGGATCGTTGATCAACCCGAAGTAGAAGGAGTCATTCCATGGGACTGCTGTCTTTCATCAAGGACGCGGGCGAGAAGCTATTCGGATCGGGTGAGGCCAAGGCCGCCCAGGACGAAGCCGCCAAGGCCCCCACGGCGGAGAATCAGGCCCGCGCCAATCAGGCCGCCGCAGATGCCATCAAGACCTACATCAATGCCCTCGGCCTGCAAGCCCAGGACCTCGCGGTGCGCTTCGACGGCGCCAGTTGCACGGCCACCGTCGCCGGCGTCGCCGATACTCAGGAAACCTGCGAGAAGATCGTCGTCGCTGCCGGCAATGTCTCCGGCGTCGGTTCGGTCGTGAACAACCTGAGCGTTGCCGAAGCGACCGCAGAATCGCGCTACTACACGGTCGAGCGCGGCGACACCCTGTCGAAGATCGCCAAGGAGATGTACGGCAACGCCGGCAAATATCCGGTGATCTTCGAAGCCAACAAGCCGATGCTGAAGGATCCGGACAAGATCTACCCGGGCCAGGTGCTGCGCATTCCGCCGCTCTGAGCGGCGACGGCGACGGGGCGGCGCGTCAGCGCCAGCCCGTCTCCCGCGCCCAGTTTTCGGCCCGCCGGCGGTAGTCGGCGAGGTCGTCCGGCGCCGCCCCGCCCTCGGCCGCCACCTCGGCGCGATGGGCTGCCAACGCCTCGGCAAACGGCGGCAGACCCACCGCTGCGCGTCGCTCATCGACGCGCTCCGCGTCCTCGATCTCGCAGTCCAGCTCGCCGTCGTCGTTCCAGTCGAGCACCGTGCCGAAGCGCTGCGGCCGCCCCTCGTTGAAGCGGATCCGGTCTTCCAGCATCGCCCACTGGCGCTCCGGTACGTCGCCGCCATCGGCGGCCCGCCGCAGACAGGCCAGGAAGTGCCGCTGTAGCGCTGGCGTCACGATCGCATGCTGCGCCACCAGCCACGCCGCGCGGCAACCTTCGAGGCCGACCAGCGCAATGCCCGGCCAGCCGTGGGCCGCCACCAGGGCCGCCAGGGCCTCTGCGTTCTCCCGATGCACCCGCGCCATGACCTCCGCGTAGTCGCCGTAGAGCGCCCCCTCGGCAAGCAGCCGCGCGCGCGTCTCCCGGTCGCGTGCGGCCATCGCTTCGAGCCCATCGCGCAACACCTGATTCGTCATCGCTCTGGGGCCCGGTGATCGTCGGCCGTCTCACGGCCCTCGCAGCCTCCGGCGGGTCCGTTGCCGCTTGACAGCGCCACCAGCCTGGCTGCGAGCTGCGCCAGATCGTGCCGTCGCGCTCGCCCGTCGCCGATTGTCTTGTGGGCGCCGAACCCCCGATAGATCGCCATGTCGTCCCCCAGGTCCACGATGCAGCCACCGGCATCGTAGGCCGGCAGCCCGAGCGCCGGGTAGCGCACCCGCCCGGCCTCCCATAGGCGTTCGAAGTGGCGCCCGACCCCTGCCAGCGCCAGCGGCGGCTTGGCCGGCATCACCACGAAGGTCTTTGTGCGCCAGCCCTGCACATCGATCATCGCCACCTCCCAGGCCGTGCCTTCAAAGTCGAATGGTACGATGAAGATGCCCTCGGCGTACGCACACAGGGCCGCCACCTCCTGCTGCCAGGTCAGTTCGGAGGACCGCACGTAGCCGGCACCCGCCCGGCCCGGATCGTCGGACAAGGCCACCAGATCACTGTGCCGGTACACCAGCAGCGCCAGCGCACTCTCGAGGTCGTGGTGCGCGCTGGGCCAGCCATACGCCTCGACATAGCGCTCGTCCGCATCGTTGCGCGGTGCCTCGACGAAGGCGCCATCCACCGCGAACGGTCGCAGATAGACGAAGTACGGCCGCGCCGGATTGCGCCCGGCCAGCACCTCGTCGCGGATCGCGCAGGCGCGCCGGTTGCGCCGCTGCTGGTAGGCGCGCAACCGCGCCTCGCTGTCGTAGTAGGAAAGCATCGTCGTCACCAGTCCCAACGCGCACAGCCCCCACAACCAGTCGGACGCCTCGCCGCCCCCCCGCCACGCGGCAACGACCATCGCCAGCGCCACCACAGTCACCAGGCAACCCAGGCCGCCGCCCACCAGCATCGGGACATCCCGGTGGCGCCACATGCTGCGCGCGGAACCCTCGGCATCGGCCGTCGCCGGCGCCGCCGACGAACGCGCCCGATCGCCACCGTCGGCTCCGGCTTTCACCGAACGCCGCGCCCGCTCATGGCTTCGGTACCGGCGCGATGTCGAAGTGCAGCACCTCCTCGCGCGTACCGAGGCTGTCATACAGCGCGATCGCCGGCTCGTCGCCCTGGTCTGCCTGGACGAAGACGACGTAGGCGCCGCACGCCCGTGCCAGCGTCCGCAAGTGCTCGATCAGCGCGGTCGCCACGCCGCGACGCCGGTGCGACGCCAGCACCGCAAGGTCGTAGATATAGAGTTCGCTGCGTGGCTGCTCGAACTTGCGCAACTCGTAAGCCGCCAGCCCGCCGATGGTCCGACCGTCGGTTTCGGCGATCAACGCGTAGAACCAGGGCGACGACAGCAGCCCATCGAGATAGGCGTCGTCGGGCTGGTGGGCGCCGTAGCTTTCGAAGTCCTCGAAGGCCTCGCCGAAGACCGCCAACAGGGCCCGCATCCGCCCGATCTCTCCCGCGGAAAGCCGCGCGACGCGAAACCCGTCGGCATCCGTCATCGTGCCCGCCGCCCGCTCAGCGCCGCTGCCCGAGGGCGAGAATCGACAGACCCGCGGCCACGAACGCAAACCCGGCGGCCAGGTTGATGCCGAACACCGCCCGCGGCCGCGTGCGCAGCCATTGCGACAGCCGGGCCGAACCGGCGCCCAACAGGCTGAACAGGGCGACCGTGACGGCCGCGAACATCGCCCCGTACACCAACATCTGCAGCAATACGGACCCCCGCTCCACCGCGACGAACTGGGGAATGAAGGCCACCACGAAGAGACCGACCTTGGGGTTGAGCACATTCGTCAGCAGACCATTGGCGAACACCCGCCACAGCGCCTGCCGATCCCGCGGGTGGAACGAGATCAGGCTGCGGGAGCGGATCGCCCGCCAGCCGAGCCACAACAGATAGGCGCCGCCCGCCAGCTTCACCAGCCAGAAGGCCAGCGGCGACGTCTGCAGCACCAGGGCAAGCCCGAACGCCGCGGCCAGCGTGTGCGCGAGGATGCCGACGCCCGAACCGAGTGCCGACAGCGCGGCCGCCAGCGGCCCCTGGCTCAAGCCCCGACTGACGACGAGAACATTGTCCGGCCCCGGGGCGAGAACGATGAGGACCACCGCGACAAGGTAGGCGAGCAGGATTTCGGCCGGGAACATGCCGCCTGTCTAACCCATTTCGCGTCGGACGGCCAGCCCGCCGCCGACCGAAGGCGGGCTGGCCGTTCAACCGTCGCCGTCCACGCCGATGCGGATCACCGCAACCGACCACGGACCGTCGTGCCCGCAGAACCAGTCTCGCGCGAACGCGATCACCTCGTCGGCATTCTCGTCCGGGTGGCAGGTCGTCAGACAGAATGCGCCCGGCACCTCGCCGCTGGCATCGAGCGCGATGCACAGCCGATCCATCGCCGCCTCCCAGCCGGCGCAATCCGCCCCCTGGACGCAAAACAGCTCGATCCCTTCGTCGATGAGCCGACGCAAGCAATCGCGATGGGCGTCCGAATAGGCGGCCTCGGCCAGCACCACCACCGCCTTGGCCTCGTGGCGCCGCGAGGGACCGCTCACCGCGGTACACCCGGCACTTCGGCATCGGCACACGCCCAGTAGCACTGCTTGTGCCCCTTGGCCTCGAATGCCCTGACCATGGCCTCCGCCGCGGTCTGCGAAAGGCCCCCAGCGACGCGAAATGCGTTGCCGTTGTCGTCGAGCCGCAGTACCGACCAGCCACTCGACGGCCCCGGGGTCGATATCGGCCCGCTCACGAGGCGTTCGCCGGCAGCTTCGCCCGGCGCATCTCAGCCCAAGCCTCCTGCTGATTCTTCAAGTACACCCCCGATCCGCTCGCCCACTCCGGCCGTGGCGCTCGTACCATCAAGGAATATCTGTCGACCAGCATACGGAACAGCCCACGCAGCGCAATCGTGCCACGGACATGGTATACGCGCGGAACGCGACCCGACCCGCCGTTGCGCGGCCGCGCCGCGGCGGCAACTCATCGACCGGAAACTGTCTATAGTCGAGTCGACCCGGCTGGCCAATGTTCGAGGACAGGAGAACGCGACCATGACCACCACCCCATCCGACCGGCGCCTCGGCGCCCACGTGCTGCTCGAAGCGCTGGAGACCGAGGGCGTCGAGTACATTTTCGGCAATCCCGGAACCACCGAACTGCCACTGATCGACGCCCTGATCGGTCGCAAGCGCATCCACTATGTGCTCGGCCTGCAGGAAGCCAGCGTCGTGGCGATGGCGGACGGCTACGCGCAGGCCTCGGGCAAGCCGGGGGTGATCAACCTGCATACCGCCGGCGGCCTCGGCCACGGCCTGGGCAACCTCTTGAACGCGCGCACCTCGGGCACGCCGCTGGTGGTCACCGCCGGCCAGCAGGATTCACGCCACGCCATCGCCGACCCGCTGCTGCAGGGCGACCTCGTCGCGATCGCCACGCCGGTGGCGAAATGGGCACAGGAGGTGACGACCCCGGAGCAGATCCCGATCCTGATCCGCCGCGCCTTCCAGGACAGCAGCGCGACGCCGCCCGGCCCGGTCTTCCTGTCGCTGCCGATGAACGTCATGGAGGCCGAGAGCGCGGTCGAGATCCCCGGCGTGTCGCGGGTGGACCGGCGGCCGGTGGCGGGTTCGCTGCCCGAGCTCGCGAAGGATCTGGCGGGCTACCCCCCGGGCAAGGTCGCGATCATCGCCGGCGACGAGATCTCGCTGAACGACGCCTACCGCGAAGTGGTGGAACTGGCCGAGATCCTCGCGGCGCCGGTGTTCGGCTCGTCGTGGCCGGCCCACATCCCGTATCCGACCGGCCACTATCTGTGGCAGGGCAACCTGCCGACCAAGGCGGTGGCGATCGCCGAGGCGATCGGCGACTTCGACGCCATCTTCGCCCTCGGCGGCAAGTCCTTCATCACCATCCTGTATTCCGATGCCTCGGCCCTGCCGGCGGGCTGCGAGCTCTACCAGCTCTCGGTGGATGGCCGCGACCTCGGACGCACCTATCCGACCCGGCTGTCGGTGGTCGGTGACATCCAGTTCTCGCTGCGCGCCTTGAACGGCCTGCTGCAGGTCGAGGTCGCGGATCGCCAGCCGGCCTTCGACGATCGCCGGCAGCGGGCCCAGCAAGCCTTCGCCGAGCGTCGGGCCACCTTGATGGCCCAGGCCGACGCCTTGCAGGATCGCCCGAAGATCCACCCGCTGGTGGCCGCCCGAGAACTCGCGCTGGCGATCGGCAGCGACGCACCGATCGTCGACGAAGCACTGGCGACCGCCACCCACCTGCGCAAGTTCCTGGCCAACCATTCGACCCGCCAGTACTCCTTCCTGCGCGGCGGCGCGCTCGGCTGGGGCATGCCCGCGGCCATCGGCTTCTCCCTCGGGCTCGGGCGAAAGCCGGTGGTGTCGCTGGCCGGCGACGGTGCGGCGATGTACTCGCCCCAGGCGCTGTGGACCGCCGTGAATGAAAAGCTGCCGGTGACCTTCGTCGTGATCAACAATCGCGAATACAACATTCTGAAGAACTTCATGCGCGCGCAGTCGCACTACACGTCGGCCCGTACCGGCCAGTTCATTGCGATGGACCTCACCGATCCCGCGGTCGACTTCCAGGCGCTGGCGACCGCAATGGGCATGCCGGCCCAGCGAATCTCGGTCGCCGACGAAATTCGTGCGACGGTGTCTGCGGCGATCGCCTCGGCCGAGCCCAACCTGATCGAGATCCTGGTCGAAGCCGCATAGCCGCTGCGTGCCCGGCTGCCGCCCCAGCCAAGCCCGCGCCGTGGCGCACCACCACGACGACGCACGGCGTGGCGGCAGCGGCGGCACCCGCCTTCAGCCGACAGCGTGCCGCTTCAGCTGGCGCACCGTGCCGCCGGCGAGAGCCAGCGCAAAAAGTACGGCAAGGGTCCACTTGCACGAAGCCGCCAGCCCAGCGACCAACGCCAGGTGGTGACCGGATCCAGGCACCGACGACAGCAACACGATATGCAGCACGTTCTCCACCAGGTCGCACACCCCCGCGACCGGCAGTGACCATGCCCAGTAGCGGCGCACGCCCGCGGACCATCCCGCGAACAGCGGCGTGTCGCGCACCCAGACCAGGCCCATCCCGCCATAGACGAAGGGATGGACGAAATCGTAGGGAAAGTGGTCGAGGTATTGGCGAACGCCCTCGGGGCCCCACGCGCTCGCGACGGCCCAGAACGCCTGGCCCGAAAACGACAGTTGCAGCGCAAGAATGTTGGGCTCGAGGCTGCCGACGAGGCGGCCCAGATTGGCCTGGGAAACGACATAGGCCAGCATCGTGACTCCCGCCAGCGCAAATCGACCACGCGACATCCCGCCTCCCACGGTTGCACAGCGCCCTTACCCGCGGCGGACCGGACCAGCGCCTGACGCATTCGGCGCCGTCCGCACCCCCGGCCTGGTTTCTTGTACCGCTGCATTGCCGCCGGTGACAAGTGCACCCACTTGCGGGTGGCATGAGGCGGGCCGCCGGCGAATACGGACGCGCCATCGACACGGGTTCAGGGTAGCCATCTGGACACCCTCCGATGTTGCACTGCAGCATCGAAATTGCTACCCTATGCACCACCGCGTCGCAGAACCTTCGCACGCCCGACCCGCCGGGCCAGACCATCCGCCTCGTACGGCTTCGCCAGGCCCGGCCACCGACACCGCATCGGGAGAAGCCCATGTTGACCGTCGACGACCTCGACCACTTCAGCGATTCCAAGCTGGCCCATCTGTTCGAAACCCCGGATCGCCAGCAGGACCCCGACCAGGTCGCGCGCCTGGCACGCATCGTCGCCTGCCTCAAGTTCTGCAGCGACATCCCGGACGCACAACTCCTGGCCGGCGGCGCCAACGCCGCACGCACGCTGCTCCGCCAGGCCTTGCGCAGCCAGCGCCGCGGCCAGCTCGATCGCGAGTCGCTGGCCCAGTCGCTCGAAACCGTACTCGCCGTGCTCGGTACGGCCGCCCGCCACGCGGGCGAATCCGATGCCGCGCTCGAGTCGCGCACTGCCATCGAATCCGAAATCCAGCAGGCTGCGGCCCGCCACGATGCCGACGACAGCATCGACCCCGACCTGCTCGCGTCCCTCGCCGCCGGCGCCTTCGAACTCCTGCCGACCTCGGAACTGGACGAGTTGCCCGAAGCCCTGCGGGGCTTCGGCCGCAGCGGCGTGATCGATCTCGATCTGGCGGTGGACGTCGGCGGCGCCACCGAGATGCTGCGGCTGCATTTGGCGCTGGAATGCAGCGCCTGGCGCTGGCAGGCGGTCGGCGGCTCGTGTTTCAGCCGTAATGGCCAGCCCGCCGTGTTCCTCGAGCCGGACGACGCGCTTGCCACTTCGGTACTTGCCGGTCTGGCCCTGCGCAACGGCCGTCATGTGGTCGACTGGTACGAGGCGCTGCCGGCCAGCGTATGCGAGGCGCAGCGCGACTGACGACGCCCATCCGCGCCGGGCGCGTGCCGGCCTGGCGGGCGGGCTGGTCACACCACGGGCGCGGATCCGCCCGTTCGCGCGGTGGCACCGTCGCCGTTGCCGCCGTGCTCAGCCGATCGCCAATTGCTTTTTCGGATCGAAGAAGGGCCGCTCGACGACGGTGGCCTGCGCCGAACCGGTGGGCATCGCAACCTCGACCACCGTGCCCAGCTCGGCATGCCCGGCCGAGACCATGGCCAGCGCGATATTCTGCGCGAGGCGTGGCGAATGGATGGCGGAGGTGACCTTGCCGATGGTGTCATCCGCCACGCGGATCGGCCAAAAGGTGGTGTTCGGCCCCGTCAGCGGCGGGCCGTCGATCCGCAGGCCGACCTGCTTGCGGCGCACCCCGGCCGCTCGAATGCGGTGCAATGCCACCTTGCCGATGAAGTCGGCCGGCATGTCGAGATCCACCAGCCGGTCGAGCCCCAGCTCGTAGGGGTTGGTGTCGATGTCCGCGTCCGCGTGATACGACAGCATGCCACCCTCGATGCGTCGGATCGACGAGGTATGGCCGGGCTTGAGACCGTACGGTGCGCCCGCCGCCATCACCTTCTCCCAAAGCTCGTCGCCACGCGAACCGTCGCGCAGGTACAGCTCGTAGCCCAGTTCGCTCGACCAACCGGTGCGCGACACGATCAGCGGTATGCCGTCCAGCGCGATCTCCCGCAGCCAGTAATAGCGCAGGTCGAGGATGTTGTCGCCGAACAGCGCCTTCATCACCGCGCCGGACTTCGGGCCCTGTAGCTGCAGCGGCGAGACGTCCGGCTCGCGGATCGTCACCGCCATGCCGGCGTGCACCGCCACCCCCTGCGCCCACAGCAGGATGTCGCTGTCGGCCAGCGAGATCCAGAAATGGTTCTCGCCGAGGCGAAGCAGGATGGGGTCGTTGAGGACGCCGCCGTCGGCGTTGGTGATCAGGATGTACTTGCACTGCCCCACGGCGAGTGTCGACAGGTTGCGGGGCGTCAGCATCTGGACGAACGCGGCGGCATCCGGGCCGCTGATCTCCACCTGCCGCTCGACCGCGACATCGCACAGAATCGCGTCGTTCACCAGGTTCCAGAAATTCTGTACCGGATCGCCGAAGTCGCGCGGAATGTACATGTGGTTGTACACCGAAAAGCCCTTCGCGCCCCAGCGCACGGTCGCGTCGAAATACGGGGACTTGCGGATCTGTGTGCCGAATCCGAAGTCGTCTGCCTGCGTCATGCCAGTCTCCTTGCCAGCCTCGGGCCCCGACCATCGGAGTCCCTTTGTATGGGGCGAAGTCTAGCGCCGGTGGATACCTCGATTCGGATCGAAACGGGCACCCTCGTCGGCCCGATCGGACCAATCGTGCGCGCTTGGCAGACCGTTCGGACTGCAAGCGCTATCGGCCTGGCGGGGCGAGCAGCCGCGCGAGCTTGGGCGGACCGGACTTGATCTCTCGGGTGACGATGTAGGTGAGATCGCGATCGATCCCCAGTTCGGCCGCCTTCAGCCGGTTCAGCCGTGCCCAGCACGGCGTGGGGGACGGGTCGACGAACTCGGCCAATCGGCTTCGGCTCAACCGGCCGTGTTGCTGGACCGCAGCGAGGATGCGGATATCGATTGTATCGAGACGGTTCTTCTTCATTGAACCCGCCCGCCACGGGTCATCACCATCGTAGATGCCCGACCGGGGTCCGCCGTCGGGCCAAACGATTTTATCGATACCCGCATCCCGTCGGCCACTGGCGCTATCGCACGATTTCGGGTCGGGACCCGGCCGCCGCTTCGTCGGCCGCCTCCAGATTGTACTCACCACGCGGGTTGATCTTGAATTCGATATCGACAGCGCAATGGTCCTTCCAGAGGTAGGGATCGAAATGAATGTACAAGCTACCGACCTGCCGGGCGCCATTGGCGCGAAAATAGAAGCGCTGATTCAGCAGCGTCGGTGCGTAATCCGGCTCGCCACGGGAATTCCCGGCCACGACGACAGCCCGATAACCTTGTCGGGGAGGCCGGTTGAGGTAGAGATCGTCCGCTACCGCGATCAACCCTCCGTCGATCGCGCGCATTTCGATCTGCCAGCTGCCCCGCTCGCGGGACTCACCGAGAGGCTCCCGTCTGCACGAGATCTGCAGGTGCTCGACCGGCGCGGTCGGCTCCAGCTTCTTCCTGGCCCGGAAACGCGCCTTCGCCACACCCTTCAACGCGACGGAGACGGCCTTGCCGTCGGGCATCAGACGCACACGCGTCTTGCCCCTGACCAGTTCGACCGGATCGGTCCTGCGCCAGGCGATGAACACGAACGGCCTGTCCCTGTCGGTATTCTTCCAGCTTCGCCGGTCGAAGACATGCTGCGGCGCCTGCCTCTGGAAAGTGATGGCTTCATGCCGGGAGCGAAGCTTGGTCGCGCCCATTTCCCATCCACGCGGACGCGGAAAATTGAACGCCTCGATCTCCGGGTGGCTGATCTGTCGGATCTGCAGCCGGTTGCCGCGGGTCCCGATGTGGAAGTTGCCATGGTCGTCGGTCCGAACGGTCCCGCTTCCCGCCCCCGAGGCAAACAGTTTGTTGGTGCCGGTAAAGAATATCGTTGCGCCGGCAACAGGCTTGGCATGCTGATCGACCAGCCGGCCGTGAAAATCGATCGCGTGGATACCGCCGAACGCCACGCTCATGACGCTGGCCCCGGCCAGCACCGTGCCGGAAGGCGCCAGCAGACAGGCCACGCCGAGGGGCAGGCAGGCAATGCCATGCAGCATCCGGCCAGGCCTTCGCCACGACTGCGTCATTCGCCCACGACCTCCACGTGAAACCCTTCGTCGTCTCCCGGTGGCTCGAAGTACTTGGTGACCTGCCGGAACACCGCCTCGTTGTCGAATCGGGCACGCTCGGGCTGGCGCTGTCGCCGCAAGGCGAGCCGACCGAGGCACAATTCGTCGCCGGCCTCGCAGTAGATCAGCCGATGGGCGGCGCCGGTCTGCCGGATCAGCGTCCGGAACCAGGCCCGCTGCCCGACCGTGTTGCCGGGAAAATCGAGCACCACCGAAACGCCGGCATCGACGAACGCCCGCAGCAGGGATTCGACCAGCGGCCTGATCCTGGCCGAATACTTCAGATAGTCGTCGAAGACCCGGATCTCGTCCGGATACAGCCTGGACAGCCACTCGTCTTCGGACAGCAGGACGGCCTCCAGTTCGCCGGCCATGGCGCCCGCCCGGGTGGACTTGCCGGCCCCCATCTTGCCGCAGAAAAAGATCAGCGTGCCCTTCATCGCTCCGTCCTCCTTCCGCCCCTTGCGATGCACGGACCCGCTGGACCCAGAAGACCCGCACCCATGCCGACCGCAGATCGGCCCGCGAAACCGTCGATGCCACCGCCACGCGTCCGCCGGCTGCGAATCCCAGCAGCCGCGGCTACGACCCGGCGTGCCATCACAAGGGCCACACCATCAGCAGCAGCGGAATGCTGATCGCCACCACCAGCACCTCCACCGGCAGGCCCAGCTTCCAGTAGTCGCCGAAGCGAAAGCCCCCCGGCCCCAAGATCAGCGTATTGTTCTGGTGGCCGATCGGGCTGAGGAAGGCACACGAGGCACCGATCGCCACGGCCATCAGAAACGGGTCGGCATTGACCCCGAGCGCCGCCGCGGTGCCGATCGCGATCGGGCACATCACCGCCGCGGTGGCGGCGTTGTTCATCAGGTCGGACAGGAACATCGTGACCACCAGGATCAGCGCCAGCCCGACCACCGCGTGGCCCTGCGCAACGTCCTCGAGCAGGAAGCGGGCGATGAGGTCGGCCGTGCCGGTCGATGCCATCGCGCCGGCCACCGGGATCAATGCGGCGAGCAGCACGATCACCGGCCAGTCGACGGCCTCGTACACCGCACGCGCCGGCATCGTGCGCAGCGCCATCGAGGCCAGCACGCCGCCCGCGAAGGCAACCGCCGCCGGCAGCAGCCCGAGCGCAGCGCTAGCCACGGCGAGGGCCATGATGATGCCCGCCGTCCAGGCCTTGCGCCGGTCCGGCAGGTGCAGTTCGCGCTCGGCCAGCGGCACCAGGCTGTTGTCCGACGCGAACTCCGACAACGCTTCGGGCGAGCCCTGCATCAGCAGCAGGTCGCCCGAGCGGAAGTTGACCTTGCGCAGGCGCTTCAGCGAGCGATGCCCCTGGCGGGACAGGGCCAGCAGGTTCAGCCCGTAGCGGGTGCGCAGCAGAACATCGCTGGCCGAGCGCCCGGCCAACGGGGAGCCCGGCAGGATCGCGAACTCGGTCAACACGATCTCCCCCGAACTTGCCTCCTCCTCCCGGCCGTTGTCGTCCTCCACCTTGCTCGCAGCGCTGTTCTCATCCGCATCGCGCGCTTCTGCCTCGTTCCCCTCGGGCGGCCGTGCGGCCTCCTCCAGCTTCAGGCCCAGCGCCGACAATGCGTCGGCCAGCGTCTCGGCCTCGGCTTCGAGCACGAGGATGTCGCCGGCGGCCACGCGACGCCACGGACTCGGCGGCGTCAGGCGGACATCGAGGTGCACCATGCCGACGACCTGGGCGCCGACATCGTCGAGGGCGGCCTCGACCTTGCGCAGGCGCATGCCGACCGCCTTGCTGCCTTCCGGCACGTGTGCCTCGGTAATGTAGGCGCCCGACTCGAAGCCCTCGACGCCCGCTTGCTTGCGCGCGGGCACCAGGCGCCAGCCCAGCAAGGCGACGAAGGCCACGCCGGCGATGGCGACCGGCAGCCCGATCGGCGTGAAATCGAACATCGCGAAGCTGCCGGCGCCGGTCTGGGCGCGAAAGCCCGAGACGATCACGTTCGGGGGCGTCCCGATCAGCGTCGTCATGCCCCCCAGAATCGTGCCGAAGGCCAGCGGCATCAGCACCTGCCCCGGCGCCAGCGCCAGCCGCTTGGCCAACTGCATGGCCACCGGCATCAACAGCGCCATCGCGCCGACGTTGTTCATGAAACCCGACAGCACCGCCCCCAGCCCGACCAGCGCGAACAGGCTGACGGCGCTGCCGGCCTGCCGCGGCAGCACGGCGCGGGTCAGCGCAGACACCGCACCGGAATTGTGCAGGCCACGGCTCAACACCAGTACGCAGGCCACGGTAACGACCGCCGCATGGCCGAAACCGGCAAACGCCTCCTGGGGCGCCACGACGCCCGCCAGTACGCACGCCAGCAGCGCGCCGACCGCCACCATGTCGTGGCGCCAGCGCCCCCAAAGGAACATGCCCACCGTGGCGAGCAGGATCATCAGGATCAGTAGTTGGTCCGTCGTCATCCGCGCTGCCGAAACTGCCCGCAAGAGCCGCCGGGCATCAGGCCTGACATGATAGTCGTGCGCTCCGTGGGCTGCCCGGCGGCTTCGCGCGGCCGGCGCCGATGCGGGCGTTCAAGAGGGGACGATCGCGCCGCTCCAGTTAGCCGCCAGGCCGACCGGAGAACGCACGATCTGCCAGCGGCATTGCGACACGCATCATCCGACCCGGTCAGAATATTCCGACGATCAAGCGATGACGCACGCGTTGTGCGTAGTCGCGATAGCCCGGCAATTCATCGTGCAGGGTTCGGTCTTCGAGCATGGTTCTGACCACCGTGATGATCGAAGCCACCACCGCGGGAATCAGTGTCCAGAGCGAGCCCAGCGCCAGCGCGATGCCGAACAGCGGTACCAGGCTACCCGCATAACCCGGATGCCGGACGAAGCGGTATGGCCCGGTATCACAGACCACATGGCCGCGGTCGGTCTGGATGCGTACCACGGCGGAGAAAAAACGGTTCTCCGCCAGTGCCCAGGCGGCAAAGGCGTAGCCGGAGGCGATCAGAACGAACCCCGAAACCGTCAGCCATGGAGGAAAATCCGGAGACCAGCCATACCGATGGTCGAGGCCGGCCACGATGACCAGCGGAAACACGACGCTCACCGCCATCAGCGGCGCGAGCACCTTGTCCCAGGCCTTGGCATCACGAAAACTTTCCCGGCTTTGTCTTTCCGCCATGATCCCGGGGTGTCGCCGCTCGGCCCAGATGCGACCGCCGATACCAGCGGACAGGAACAGCAGGGAATAGAGCCACGCCGGCCACCAGCCCAGGTCCCCATCGCATGCCAGCAAGATCAGCGGCGCCAGCAGGTAGGCCACGACCAACCGGATCCATTGGCGCGGCCCCTCGCCTTGCGTTACCGCTTCATCGCTCACCTTTGCCACCCTGTCAGGCCCCGCAAGGCAACCAGTCGCCGGTACGTCCGATTCCGACGACGGGCGGCGCTCCGCTTCTTCGAACGGAGCAAGTTGCACCACAGGCCAGGCGCCTACCGCCGCCTTGTCGGCCTTCCGCTCGCCTTCGTACCCATCGCCCCCCGGACGATCTTGCCGATGCTGCCCGGATGCAGACCGAAGTGCTCTGCGATCTCCCGGTAGCTGTAGGCGCCGGTGCCATGCGCGGCGACGATCGCGTCGTCACGCCCGGCGTGCTGCGCCTCGATGTCGGCCAACGACGCCGCCGGCGCCCGTCGCTGGATCTTGGGAACGGCGATCGCATCCATGTCGTCGCCGGCCTGGGCCTGCATGTGCCGGATGAAGGCCTCGTCGCCCAGGTAGATCTGTTGGCGCAGGTGCCGCCACGGGCTCGGCTGGCCGACGCCTTCGGCGACGAACCCCACATAGCGCTCGCGTGCCACGCTCTTGCGCCGCGCGAACATCGACAACAGCGCTTCGGTCGTCAGAAAGCCCGGCGCACCCGTGATGCCGGCGGTGGCGCCGTAGCTGCTCCACGGCCAGTCGCCCACGGCACCGACCGCGCCGGCGCGCACCGGGTTGAGCACCACGTAGCGCGACAACTCGAGCAGATACGAGTCACGGTCCACCAAGATCGCCTTGAAGCGCCCCTGAAACAGATGGCCGCTGCGGCCATGGCGCCGGTTCGATGCCTGCGTGAACATGCCGTTCAGCTGGCGCATGCCCTTCGACAGATTGCCGTCCAGCGTTTCGATCACCAGATGGTAGTGATTGTCCATCAGGCAGTAGGCGTGGCACAGCCAGTTGAAGCGCTCGACCACCTCGGCGAGCACCGCCAGGAAGGCCTCGCGATCATCGTCGTCGTCGAAGATCTTCTCGCGGCGGTCGCCGCGCGAGGTGACGTGGTAGAGCGCGCCAGGGAATTCGATGCGGAGGGGTCGGGCCATGGGGTGTAGGGTAGAACAAGCTGACGGGAGACTCAAGGAGAGACCTGACCCCTAGCCTTCTCTTTTTGAAAGCACGACTCAACCGCCAATCTCACCTCCTTCACCGCCTTTCGCTTTGCACGACGCTCCCGTCATGACGCCTGACCGAGTGTCGGCGCGGGCCCGCCCAATGCGGGGCGAACTGCAGAGTCTTCCTCGCCCTGTTGCAACGGGGAGGCCAATGCGTGACCCCGTTCCATGCGCGAATCCAGATCTGCCACATCGCCGCTACGTCCGCGCCCGCGGGACGCCTACGCCGGGATATAGATCGCGCACACCGCCAGCCCCTCATCGCGCCATCATCGCCCACGCCGGAAACGCCTCAGTCCTTCAGGCAGTAGAGCAACGCGACGTTCTTCGGCCGCGTTTCGTCGCCCACCCTGGCCGATCGGACGAACTTCGTCTCGTTGATCGTATTGCCCAGCGCACCGGCATCATAGCCGTGCGGTGCACCGACCTGCG
>JAGRFZ010000016.1:5707-6128 GCA_020445785.1 Rhodocyclaceae bacterium | reverse complement strand
AGATCACCAACGACATCGCGATGGCACTGCGCACGCCCACTGCGGAGGCCGAGGAGATCAAGATTCATCACGGTGTGGCGATGCACACGCTGGCCGACCCGGAGGAAATGATCGAGGTGCCCGGCGTCGGCGATCGCCCCTCGCGGCGTCTCTCACGCCAGGCGCTGGCGGATGTCATCGAACCGCGGGTTTCGGAAATCTACGAACTGGTCCAGGCCGAGCNNGCGGCGCAGCGGCTACGAGGAGTTGTTGTCGTCGGGCATCGTGCTGACCGGCGGTTCGGCCGACATGGCCGGCATGGTGGAGCTGGGTGAGGAGGTTTTCCATATGCCGGTACGGGTCGGCGTGCCCCTGTATGCGGGGGGGCTCGCCGACGTCGTCTGCCAGGCCCGCTACGCCGCCGCGATGGGGCTGGTGCTCG
>JAGRFZ010000016.1:5453-5581 GCA_020445785.1 Rhodocyclaceae bacterium | reverse complement strand
CCAATTTGAATGAACGGCTGTCGGAATCGGGTATTTAGTTGTAGTATTCAGCCAAACTACTAAATAGCAGGAACTGGCAGGCGGTCCAACCAGCAGTACGGGTGTTTCTGAAGGAGGCGAATCAAATG
>JAGRFZ010000016.1:321-5307 GCA_020445785.1 Rhodocyclaceae bacterium | reverse complement strand
TGCGCAGCATGGCCCCGGTCAAGGTTCAGCTCGGCGACAGCGGTCTCGGCGCGGGCTCGAAGCCGGAGGCCGGGCGCGCCGCGGCGCAGGAATCGCGCGACGAGATCGCGGCGGCGCTCGAAGGCGCCCACATGTGCTTCATCACGGCCGNNGGCATGGGCGGCGGCACCGGCACCGGTGCTGCGCCGGTGGTCGCCGAGATCGCCAAGGAGCTCGGCATCCTGACGGTGGCGGTGGTGACCAAGCCGTTCGATTTCGAGAATCGCCTGCGGGTGGCCGAGAGCGGCGTCGAGGAACTGGCGAAGCAGGTCGATTCCCTGATCGTCGTGCTCAACGACAAGTTGCTCGAGGTGTTCGGTGACGACGCCGGCTTCGAGGACTGCTTCCGTTCCGCGGACAATGTTCTGCGCAGCGCCGTCGGCGGCATCGCCGAGATCATCAACGTGCCGGGCCTGGTGAACGTCGACTTCCAGGACGTGCGTACGGCGATGGCCGAGATGGGTCGTGCGATGATGGGTTCGGCCGAAGCCGAGGGCATGGACCGCGCCCGCATCGCCGCCGAGCAGGCCGCGGTGAGCCCGCTGCTGGAGGGCACCGAGCTGTCGGGCGCCCGCTGCGTGCTGATCAACATCACCGCCAGCCGCTCGCTGAAGATGTCCGAGGTTCGCGACGCCGTCCGTACCGTGCAGGCCTTTGCCGCCCAGGAGGCCTTCGTCAAGTACGGAACGGTGTTCGAGGAATCGATGGAGGATCGCATCCGGATTACCGTGGTCGCCACCGGGCTGGGGCTGCCCAGTGCCTCGAACAAGCAGCCGGTGATGCAGGTGGTCGCGGGTACCGGTACGTACGGCCCCGCTTCCGGCAACGTCGATTTCGGCAATCTCGACGTACCTGCGGTGATCCGCACCGGCCGACGCTCGGCGGTGGAAGCGATGAGTTCGAACGGCGTGGATACCTACGACATTCCGGCCTTCCTGCGCAAGCAGGCCGACTGACGCCCCACGCGTCGGGCCGCCAAGGGCGCCGCCAGCGGACGATGCCTCCGCTCCGTCGGCGGCGCCCGGTTTCTATTGCACTGCAACAAAATGTGCTATCATGCAGCCATCCTGATGAGGTGCATCCGATGATCCGACAACGCACGCTGAAGTCCCTGGTCAGTACCACTGGCGTCGGTCTGCATGGCGGCCGGAAAGTGCATCTGGTGCTGCGCCCGGCCCCCGCCGATACCGGCATCGTCTTCCGCCGGGTCGACCTGGAGCCGCCGGTGGAACTCGGTTGTGACCCCTATGCCGTGGTGGACACCCGCATGTGCTCCGGGCTGCAGTGCGGCGACGCCAAGATCGGAACCGTCGAGCACCTGATGTCCGCCCTGTCCGGGCTCGGCATCGACAACCTGTATGTGGACGTCGATGCACCGGAGATTCCGATCCTCGACGGCAGTGCCGCACCCTTCGTCTTTCTGCTGCAGTCTGCCGGCATCGAGGAGCAGAAGGCGCCGAAGCGCTTCCTGCGCGTGAAGAAGGCGGTCGAGTACGTCGAAGACGACAAGTGGGTCCGGCTCGAGCCCTACGACGGCTTTCGCCTGAGCTTCGCAATCGAGTTCAATCACCCGGCGATCGAGCGCACCGGCACTTCGGTGACGATCGACTTCGCCGAGCATGCCTACGTGCGTGATGTCGCGCGTGCCCGGACCTTCGGCTTCATGCAGGAGGTCGAGTACTTGCGGGACAACGGCCTGGCCCAGGGCGGCAGCCTCGACAATGCGATCGTCATGGACGAATACCGGGTGCTCAATGGCGACGGTCTGCGCTACGCCGACGAGTTCGTCAAGCACAAGGTCCTCGATGCGATCGGCGATCTCTACCTGTGCGGGCATCCGCTGCTGGCCGCCTACACGGCGCACAAGGCGGGGCACGCCCTCAACAATCAGATTCTGCGGGTGCTGCTGGAAGATCAGAGTGCCTGGGAGATTGTCAGCTTCGAAAAGGCCGCGGTCGCCCCGCCCGATATCGCGCGCCTGTGGGAGTTGCAGCCGGCCTGATCCCACCGCAGGCCACCGGTGCTCGTCCTCCGATTTCTCGCGGTTGCCTGCCTGATCGCCGCCGCCGCATCGCTGGTGATTTTCGTCCTGACCGGGAACCGCCGCTACCTGGGTTGAATCGGCTGGATCCTGCGTTTCGCGATCGGTTTCGTGCTGTTGTTCGTCGCGCTCCTGCTGCTCGAGCGGATTCTGATGCCGGTAGTCTGACCAGGAAACGCCGGGCCGTCCCAAGTTTCCGTGCCCCCTCGGGGGGCGGGCCGGGCGTAGCCCGGACCCGGGGGCCAATTGCCTCAAACGCCGGGCCGCCCCAAGTTTCCGTGCTCCCTCGGGGGGCGGGCCGGGCGCAGCCCGGACCTGGGGCCGTCGCAAGGAAGCGCCGGCCGGTTCCGAATCCGCCCGGCGTCCTGCCGGGTGGTACCGGTCTCAGTTTCGGTCGATCAGGCGTCGGAGGGCTTCGCCCACCGGTGAATCGGCCGGCAGGCTGGCGGCGAACGCATCCATCTCGCGTCGCGCCTCAGGCGAAATGTTGCGCTGCGCGATCGGCGGTCGAATGTCCTTCGTCCGCGGCGGCCTGACCCGGACCTTGATCCCTGCCACGACGATGCCCGCCGAAGCCAATCGCTCGATCAGTCCGGGAATGGCCTGCCGTAGCTTTGCCGCCACCGCACCGCCTTCCGCATGGACGACGAGACCGTCCGCGCGCAGGTTGGCGACCGCGCAGGCGGTGCTCAGGTGGGGTGGCAGACTCTGGCGGAACACCGCGTCGACGCGCGCCAGGCGCGCGGCGTGGGCCTGCAGCGCGGCGAGCGCGTCGGATCGGTCGAGGTAGCGTTCGAGTGGGGCGGCCATGGCAGCCTGCGGGCGGGGGATCGCCCATGGTAGCCAACTGCGCGGCCCGGGTCATCCGGCCATGCTACTATCCGCGCTTTGCCGCGACGCCCAGATTCCCCAGCCATGATTCCCGGCCTACTCAAGAAGATCTTCGGCAGCCGCAACGACCGGCTGATCCGGAAATACGCCCAGAACGTCAAGCAGATCAACGCGCTCGAGAGCGATTTCGAAAAGCTCTCGGATGCCGAACTACGCGCCAAGACCGATGAGTTCCGGCAGCGCGTGGCCGGTGGCGAGGCGCTGGACGCACTGCTGCCGGAAGCTTTCGCGGCAGTCCGCGAGGCCGGCAAGCGGGTGCACGGCATGCGCCACTTCGACGTCCAGATGATCGGCGGCATGGTGCTCCACGCCGGCAAGATCGCCGAGATGCGCACCGGTGAGGGCAAGACCCTGACCGCGACCCTGCCGGTCTACCTCAATGCCCTCTCGGGCAAGGGCGTCCATGTCGTCACGGTCAACGACTACCTGGCCAGCCGTGATGCGGAGTGGATGGGGCGCATCTACAATTTCATGGGCCTCTCGGTCGGTTGCAATCTGTCGCAGATGCCGCACGACGTCAAGAAGCAGGCCTACGCGGCGGACATCACCTACGGCACCAACAATGAATTCGGGTTCGACTACCTGCGCGACAACATGGTCTATTCGCAGGCGGAGCGGGTCCAGCGCGGTCTGAACTTCGCGATCGTCGACGAGGTCGATTCGATCCTGATCGACGAGGCACGCACGCCGCTGATCATCTCCGGCCAGGCCGAGGACCATACCGAGCTCTACCTCAAGATGAACGAGGTGCCGCCGCTGCTGAAGAAGCAAGAGGGCGAGGGCGACGATGTCACCGACCCCGGCGACTACACGGTGGACCTCAAGACCCATCAGGTGTTGTTGACCGAGCAGGGGCACGAGCACGCCGAAGACATCCTCGCGCGCATGGGCATGCTGGCCGAGGGATCGAGCCTCTACGAGCCGGCCAACATTCTGCTGATGCACCATCTCTATGCGGCCCTGCGTGCGCATTCCCTGTATCACAGAGATCAGCAATACGTGGTGCAGAACGGCGAAGTCGTGATCGTCGACGAATTCACCGGACGCCTGATGGCCGGCCGACGTTGGTCCGAGGGGCTGCACCAGGCGGTCGAGGCCAAGGAAGGCGTCAAGATCCAGGCCGAGAACCAGACCCTCGCATCGATCACGTTCCAGAATTACTTCCGCATGTACGGCAAGCTGGCCGGCATGACCGGCACCGCCGACACCGAGGCCTACGAGTTCCACCAGATCTACGGCCTCGAGACGGTGGTCATCCCGACCAACCGGCCAATGGTGCGCAAGGACCAGAACGACCTCGTCTATCGCACCGCCAACGAGAAATACAAGGCAATCCTCGACGACATCAAGGATTGCCACGAACGGGGGCAGCCGGTGCTGGTGGGTACCACTTCGATCGAGAACTCCGAACTGTTGTCGCGCATGCTCGACCTTGCGAAGGTGCCCCACCAGGTCCTCAACGCCAAGCAGCACGAAAAGGAAGCACAGATCGTGGTTCAGGCCGGCCGGCCTGGGGTGGTCACGATCGCCACCAACATGGCCGGTCGCGGGACGGACATCGTCCTCGGCGGCAACGTCGAGCGTGAGATCGCGACGCTGCGCGACGACGCTGACCAGCCCGAGGACGCCAAGGAGGCACGCGTCGCCGAGCTGCGCGAGCAGTGGAAACCGCTTCACCAGCAGGTCCTCGATGCCGGGGGCCTCAAGATCATCGGCACCGAGCGACACGAATCGCGCCGGATCGACAACCAGTTGCGGGGCCGTTCCGGCCGCCAGGGCGACCCGGGCGCCAGCCGCTTCTATCTCTCGCTCGAAGATCCGCTGATGAAGATCTTCGCCGGCGAACGTCTCAACGCGATCATGGTGCGCCTGAAGATGCCGGAAGGCGAGGCGATCGAGGCCGGCATGGTCACACGTTCGCTCGAATCCGCCCAGCGCAAGGTCGAGCAGCGCAACTTCGACATCCGCAAGCAATTGCTCGAGTACGACGATGTCGCCAACGACCAGCGCAAGGT
>JAGRFZ010000016.1:0-225 GCA_020445785.1 Rhodocyclaceae bacterium | reverse complement strand
AGGAAAGCGTCGAGGAGCAATGGGAAGTCGCCTCGCTCGAACAGGCCCTCGAAGCAGAGTACGGTTTGGCGCTGCCGATCGGACAGTGGCTCGAAGCCGAGCCTCAGCTGGGTGACGACGAGATTGCCAAGCGCATCGTCGAGGCCGCCGACAATGCCTATGGGGAGAAGATCGCACTGGTCAATGCCGAGGCCTGGCAACAGTTCGAGCGCAACGTCATGCTGC
>JAGRFZ010000001.1 GCA_020445785.1 Rhodocyclaceae bacterium | reverse complement strand
ACCTGGCGGTTGGTGTTGGTGACGGTGCCGTCCTTCTCGGACCAGGCCGAGGCCGGCAGGATGACGTCGGCGAACTGGGCCGTCTCGGTGACGAACAAGTCCTGCACCACCAGATGCTCGAGCTTGGCCAGCGCGCCGCGGGCATGGTGGAGGTCCGGGTCCGACATCGCAGGGTTTTCGCCCTGGATGTACATGCCACGGATCGTGCCGGCATGGATCGCGTCCATGATCTCGACCACGGTGAGACCCGGCTTGGCGTCGAGCGGGGTCTGCCACAGCGCTTCGAAGGCCGCCCGATATTGCCGCTCGCCGACCGGCTGGTAATCGGGAAAGACCATTGGGATCAGGCCGGCGTCGGAGGCGCCCTGCACATTGTTCTGGCCCCGCAGTGGGTGCAGGCCGGTGCCGGGCCGGCCGACGTTGCCGGTGGCGAGCGCGAGCGAGATCAGGCAGCGAGCGTTGTCGGTGCCATGCACGTGCTGCGACACTCCCATGCCCCAGAAGATCATGCCCCGCTCGGCGGTGGCGAAGATGCGGGCAACCTCACGGATTTCGTCCGGTGCGACGCCGCACAAGGGCGACATCGCCTCCGGCGTCATCGGCCGCACGTGCTCGCGGAAAGCCTCGAAGCCCTCGGTGTGGGCCGCCACGTAGGCTTCGTCCACCAGCCCCTCGGCGACGATCACGTTGAGCATGGCGTTGAACAGCGAAACGTCGCCGCCCGGCGAGAAGCGCACGGTGCGGTGGGCGTAGGCGCCCAGCTCCAGGCCCCGCGGATCGAGCACGATCAGCTTGACCCCACGCTTGGCCGCCTGCTTGAAGTAGGTCGCCGCCACCGGGTGGTTCACGCTCGGGTTGCAGCCGGTCAGGATCACGACATCGGCCTGGCTCGCCTGCATGAACGACGCCGTCACCGCGCCGGAGCCGACGCACTCCATCAGCGCCGCCACCGAGCTCGCATGGCACAAGCGGGTGCAGTGGTCCACGTTGTTGGAGCCGAAGCCGGTACGCACCAGCTTCTGGAACATCCAGGCCTCCTCATTGGAACACTTGGCGCTGCCGAAACCGGCCAGCGCCGGCGGACCATACTGCTGGTGCAGCCGCTTCAGACCGCCGGCGGCGAAGTCCAGCGCCTCGTCCCATTCGGCTTCGCGGAAATGCGTGAGCGGCTGCGCCGGGTCGAAGGCCGGGTCCACGCCCTTCGGCGCGCCCGGCTTGCGGATCAGCGGCCTGGTCAGGCGCGAGGGGTGGTTCGGATAGTCGAAGCCGAAGCGGCCCTTGACGCACAGCCGGTTTTCGTTGGACGGGCCGTCGCGCCCCTCGACGAACAAGATGCGGTCGTCCTTGACGTGGTAGGTGAGCTGGCAACCGACGCCGCAGAACGGGCACACCGAATCGACCTGGCGATCGGCCACCGACGAGTCGCCGCGCCCGGTCTCGTCCACCAGCGCCGCCGGCATCAGCGCGCCGGTCGGACAGGCCTGTACGCACTCGCCGCAGGCGACGCAGGTGCTGGTGCCCATGGGGTCGTCGAAGTCGAACACGATCTTCGAGCGATGGCCGCGGTAGGCGAGGCCGATGACGTCATTCACCTGCACCTCGCGACAGGCGCGCACGCACAGGTTGCAGTCGATGCACGCATTCAGATTGACCCGCATCGCGGTGTGGGAGGCATCGTTCAGCGCCTCGCTGGCATCGCTGCCGGCGTAGCGCGCCCGCGCCGCCTCGGCATCGACCCCGAGCTGGTCGGCAATCCGCCAGAAATGGCTGGCGCGATCCGGCGCCGCCTCGCGCGGCGGCTGGTCGGCGGCCAGCAGTTCGAGTACGCCTCGGCGCGCCGCCTGGGCACGCTCGGAGGTGTGGCTGCGCACCGTCATACCGGGCCGCGCCTCGCGGTGGCAACTCGCGGCCAGCACGCGCTCGCCCTCGATCTCGACCATGCAGGCCCGGCAGTTTCCGTCGGAACGGTAGCCGGGTGAGTCCTTGAAGCACAGGTGCGGGATGGTCTCGCCCTCGCGCCGCGCCACCTGCCACAGGCTCTCGCCCTCGTAGGCGGTGACGTCGCGGCCGTCCAGCTTCAATACGAAGGATGCCTTGCCGGTACTCATCGCGCGCCCTCCGTCACCAGCCGGATGCCCTGCGCCGCGAGCCGATCCGGGAAATGTTCGAGCGCGCCCAGCACCGGGTTCGGCGCCGCCTGGCCGAGACCGCAGATCGACGCATCCATCATCACTTGCGACAACTGGCGCAATGCCGTCACGTCCCAGTCGTCGCGTTCGAGCATCGCCAGCATCTTCTCGGTACCGACCCGGCACGGGGTGCACTGGCCACAGGACTCGTCGGCGAAGAAGGCCATCAGATTGACCAGCGCGGCGCGCAGGTCGTCCTGGTCCGAGACCACGATCACCGCCGCCGAGCCGATGAAGCAACCGTGCTCCTGCAGGGTGTCGAAGTCCAGCGGCAGGTCGGCCTTGCTGGCCGGCAGGATGCCCCCCGACGCTCCGCCCGGCAGGTAGGCGAGCAGGCGATGGCCGTCTTGCATGCCACCGCAGTATTCCGCAATCAGTTCGTCGAGCGTGATGCCGGCCGGCGCCAGATGCACGCCCGGCTTGTTGACCCGGCCCGACACCGAGAAGCTGCGCAGGCCGCGGCGGCCGTGGCGACCGTGGCTGGCGAACCAGTCCGCGCCCCGGCGGTGGATCTCCGGTATCCAATAGACGGTCTCGACGTTGTTCACCAGGGTCGGTCGATCGAACAGGCCGCGCTGGGCGACGAAGGGCGGGCGGTGGCGGGGCTTGCCGGGCTTGCCTTCGAGGGATTCGATCAGCGCCGACTCCTCGCCGCAGATGTAGGCACCGGCACCCCGGCGCAGCACGATGCTGCCGGGCGCCGCCAGTCCGGCGGCCTCGAGCTCGGCAATGGCCTCGCGCAGCACCTCGTGCAGGCCCGGGTATTCGTCCCGCAGGTAGATGTAGCTGGCGCTGGCCTCGACCACCTCGGCGCTGACCAGCATGCCTTCGAGAAACTGATGGGGCGAGCGTTCGAGGTAGTGACGGTCTTTGATCGTGCCGGGCTCGCCCTCGTCGGCGTTGATCACCATATAGCGCGGCGCCGGTTCGGCGCGCACGAAGGCCCACTTGCGAAAGGTCGGGAAGCCCGCGCCGCCGAGACCCCGCAGCCCCGAAGTTTCGAGCATCGCGCTCAGGTCGTCGACGCCGATGTTCCCGGCGCGCAGCGCGTCGAGCAGCGCAAAGCCGCCCTCGGCGCGATAGGCATCGAGTCGCTGCCAGTCGATCGCCTGGGGCGCCAGATCGCCGGCCGCCAGCACCGCCTCGACCGAGGCGCGGCTGGCATTGCCGAGGTGGCGATGGCCGACCTCGACCACCGGCGCCTGGTGGCAACGGCCCATGCACGGTGCGGCAATAACCCGCACGCTGCCGGGCTCGGTCGCGGCGGTCAGCTCGTCCTGGAGCCGCTCGGCGCCGGCGAGCTGGCACGACAACGAATCGCACACCCGGATCGTCACCGCCGGCGGTGGCGTCTCGTCGTCGTCGACGATGTCGAAGTGGGCATAGAAGCTGGCGGTCTCGAACACCGCGGCCATCGGCAGGCGCATCCACTGGGCGAGCGCCCGCAGGTGCCCGGTCGCCAGATGGCCGAAGCGATCCTGGATGGCATGCAGGTGCTCGATCAACAGATCCGGCGCAGTGCCGCGGCCGGCCAGCAATTGCTCGACCTCGGCCAGCGCGGTGGTGTCTACCGCGCGGCCGCGCGGCATGCCGCGGGTCCGCCCGCGGCGCCCAGAGGGCAGATTCATCGTCATCGACTCGTTCCCGGAAAGTCCGATCGGGGCGCCACCCGAAAGCGACGCCGTCGACACGCAAAACAAGTGTCGTGCCAACTGCTGCCCGCCGCACACGCCAAACGCGTTAGCGTCCGGTGCAGGCCGGTGCGCGCTCACCTGCCGAGGAAGCGGTGCGGTGGAGAGGGGAGACCGGGCGCCGCCGGTGTCTGCACCGGACCGGGCGTCAGCCTAACCGGCTGACCGCGCGTTGAAAATCGAGTTTTATCGGACATCCGTCCGGCGTTTCCGAACGCGCGGCAGGGCCGGCGGCGTGGCGCAGCGACGCCGCGCCCCGCCAATCGATGGCAATAGCGGGACAGGCTGTCACGCCCCGACAGGTGACACCCGCGATTCAGACCAGCAATCGCGCCGGGGCCGGCCGCAACATAAAATCGCCCGGGCTGATCGCCGTGGTATAGGCACCGGACTGGAACACCGCCACCAGATCGCCGGGCTCGGCCCGCGGCAGGTTGAGGTGTTCGGCCCAGGTATCGTGGGGCGCGCACAGCGGACCGCACACCGTCACCGACTCCATCGGCCGGCCGGCGGCGCCGACCACCCAGATCGGATAGTGCAGGTGGCGGCGCCCTTCCAGCGCCCCGGTCGCGTGCCAATGGTGGTTGAGGCCGCCATCGAGGATCAGATAGACGCGGCCGCGCGAGACCTTGCGCTCGACCACCCGGCTCAGATACACGCCGGCCTCGCCGACCACGAAGCGCCCGAGCTCGACACACAGCGTGGCCTCCGGCAGCCGCCGCCCCGCCTCGTTGGCGAGCCGCCCGAGCGACTCACCGAGCCGGTCCAGCGCCAACGGCCCCTCGCCAGGCAGGCACGGGATGCCGAAACCGCCGCCTAGGTTCAGCACCCGCACCGGCCCCGGCGCCACCGCCGCCAACTCGGCCGCCAGCGACGACGTGGCATGCATTGCATTGGCGATCGACTGGGCGTCGAGGCAATTCGACCCCGCGTAGATGTGCAGGCCGACGAAATCCAGCGGCAACGCGCCGATGCCGGCCAGCGCCGCCGCCGCCTGCTCCGAATCGACACCGAACTTTCGCGGCCCGCCCCCCATGCGCGACTCGGCCGCCAGCTCGAACGGCGGATTGATCCGCAGCATCACCCGCGGCCGCCGCCCGCCGGCCGCCCGCGCCAGCCGCGCCCCCTCGTCGAGGGATTCGAGCACCACCACCGCATCGGCCGCCAACGCCACGGCGAGATCCTCGTCGCGCTTGCCGGGCCCGGTCATGCCGAGCACGCTGCCCGGCACCGCCGCCGCCCGGGCCAGCGCCAGTTCGGCCGCCGAGGCCACGTCGAAACCATCGACTTGCGGCCCGAGGCGGGCCAGCACCTCCGGCTGGGCGTTCGCCTTGACCGAATACAGCACCCGCATGCCGGCCGGGAGCACCGCCCGCAACTGCGCCATGCGCTCGTCGAGCATCGCACCCCGCAACACGAACAGCGGCGTGCCGTGGGCATCGGCCAGCGCCGCCAGCTCGCGGCTGCCCGCCTCGGTGGGGCCGGCGACCTGCCATCGCGCACACAGGGATTGGGTCAGCATGAATCGGGCTCGGCCGGGGTCGAACTATCGATTCTAGGCGAGAATGCCCCCGGAACAGTCGTGGAGCAGTCCATGCAAGCGCACGTATTTATCGGCCTCGGCAGCAATCTCGACGACCCCCGCGGCCAGTTGCGGCGCGCGATCGACGCAATTGCCGCAATACGCGGCGTGCACCTGCGCGCCACCTCGTCGTTCTACGCCAGCGCACCGGTCGGCTACGACGACCAGCCGGACTTCGTCAACGCCGTGGTCGAAGTCGTCACCGAACTGCCGCCCGCCGCACTGCTCGAACGCCTGCAGCAGATCGAACAGACCCAGGGCCGCCAACGCAGCTTCCGCAACGCGCCGCGTACCCTCGATCTCGACCTCCTACTCTACGGCGACCACCGGCAAGCCGACCCGGACCTCACCCTGCCCCACCCCCGCTGCCATCAGCGCGCCTTCGTGTTGCTTCCGCTGAAGGAGATTGCGCCGGACTGCGTGATCCCGGGCAAGGGGGCGGTGGCGGCGTTGGTGGTGGGGTGTCGCGATCAGGCGGTGGCGCGGATGGTGGACTGATTGGGAATAGTGCCGGCCTTAGCGAGCGCAGCCGACGCCGGACTTCGCGCCGTCGCCTATCCCGTTTCTTGGAAGGGGCGCGGGCAACGTCCTGCGGGCAGAACGCGTGTCGGTGGCGCAACGGCCGGAACCGATGTGAATGGGTCGCTCCGCGCGACTGTCTGTCGGCAGCAGGTCGGCCGAAGGGGCCATTCACGTTGTTCCTAACGAAGGGCAGTAGTGCGCAGATACCGGCCAATCATTGGCGCGCTTACCGTGCCCATGGAGCATGTTGTCGGAGATCATCGAATTTGCTTCACACCTTGCTGACGGAGCTCTCTGGCCCGATACCGGATTTCCGAAGCCATGTCATCGAGGTGTGTGCGTCCCCCGACGAAGGCGATGCACCCGTCATGACCATTACAAACGTCGCCGCAGTGTGCGTTTCATGCCATCCCAGTCGTCCCGTCAAATGCCCACCGATTGCTTCTGATCCTGCTGCTCTCCGGTCTTGGGCGTCAGTCGCTCATAGACTTTGCTGCCCAGATACTTCGAGACAAGCGCCTGCATCTCCGGCTTGCCCATGTAATCAGCAAATAGCTCCTCGTTAAGCTCCATTCGCTCAATGAATAGCGACTCCAGCACCTGCCGGAACACCAGCTGGAACTTGTCGAGAGAATTGACCTCGGCTGCTTTCTGCAGCGACTCGTTCAGGCTCGCTGCTTCAGCGATCTGATCGAAGAACAACTGATCGGCTTCGTTAAGCTCTCCGCCGAAGCGTTCGTTGATTATGTCAATCAGGCGAGACAGCGAAACGTGTTCCTCGCGCACCATGCCCGATCCCACCTCCCGCGGGCCGTCCAGCGGTTTGGCATAGCCCTCGTTGAGGCTGATCGAGCCCTCGCTGATCTTCTGCAGCCGGTAGTAGTCGAGTTCGACCTCGCCGTCGAACTGATAGCCCGGCCCGCTCTTCCGCTTTGGCAGCTTCAAGGCGAGATGCCGAAGGTAGGTGAACAGCTTTTCGAGATCGCTGTCCTGATAAGGGATCACCTGGCTCAGGAAGCTGTAAAGATTGCGGAAGGCCTGCAGCTTGCCGCGCCACAGCTCGGCTTCCTCCTCTTCCGCATTATGCAGTTGCACAAAGCGCGCGACTGCCTGGTCGAGGATCGCGTTCATTGCCTTGTGATCGCCGGGGCTCTGGCGGCGTTTCGGCGCGAAGAACACCCGTGCAAACTCGGTCACTTCTGTCTGCAGGTAGATGCCCGAGGCATCGAGCTCGGCTTTGACCTCGTAGAGCTTGTCGGGGTCAACCTGCTCGCCCATTACGGAGCCTTCGTAGTACTGGCGGAAGGCCTCCTGGATCTCTGCCGGGTCGTTGACGAAGTCGAGTACGAATGTGTCGTCTTTGAGCGGATGCGTGCGATTCAGGCGCGACAGCGTCTGCACGGCCTGAATGCCCGCCAAGCGCTTGTCCACGTACATGGTGTGCAGCAGTGGCTGGTCGAAACCAGTCTGATATTTCTCGGCCACCAGCAGCACGCGGTATTCCGGCTTGGCGAAGGTATCGGGCAGGTCCTTTTCCTTGAGGCCGCCATTCATTTCGACCTCGGTGTAGGACTTCTCCGGAATCTTGTCGTCTTCCACCGTGCCCGAGAACGCCACCAGGCTCTTGATGGGGTAGCCCTTCTCCCGAATGTAGCGGTCGAACTCCTGCTTGTAGCGCACCGCCTCGAGCCGCGAGCCGGTCACCACCATCGCCTTGGCGTGGCCGCCGATCTTGTGCCGCGTGAAGTGTTGGAAATGCTCGACCATCACCTCGGTCTTTTGGCCAATGTTGTGCGGATGCAGCCGCATGAAACGGGCCAACGCCTTGGCCGCCTTCTTGCGCTCGACGTTGGGATCGTCCTCGGCCTTCTTGATCAGCTTGTAGTAGGTCTTGTAGGTGACGTAGTTTTTCAGCACGTCCTCGATGAAGCCTTCCTCGATGGCCTGACGCATGGTGTAGCGATGGAAGGGCTCGCCATGGCGGCCGAAGATCGCCAGGGTCTTGTGTTTAGGCGTCGCAGTGAAGGCGAAAAAGCTCATGTTCGGCTGCTTGCCGCGCTTGGCCATGGCCCGGAACAGGCGTTCCAACTCGACTTCGCCTTCCTCCTCGGCCATCTCCTGGGCCTTTTTGCGGAGTTCCGCGCCGCCCAGCACGCCCTTGAGCTCGGTGGCCGTCTCGCCCGACTGCGAGCTGTGGGCCTCATCGATGATCACCGCGTACTTGCGCGTGGGCAGATGGCTCTTGCTGCCTTCGCCGCGCTCCTCGCTCAGCTTGGCCAGTTGCCCGGACACGAACGGAAATTTCTGCAGCGTGGTGATGATGATCGGCACGCCGGCCTCCAGCGCTTCGGCCAACTGGCGTGAATCCTCGTCGATCTTCTGCACCACGCCCTGGCGGTGATCGAACTGGTAGATGGTGTTCTGCAACTGGCGGTCGAGCACCACGCGGTCAGTGATGACCACTACGCTGTCGAACAGCCGCTCGTCACGTTCGTTGTGCAGGCTGGACAGGCGATGCGCCAGCCAGGCAATGGTGTTGCTCTTGCCGCTGCCGGCCGAGTGCTCGACCAGGTAGTTATGCCCCACCCCCTCACTCGCGGCCGCTGCCACCATCTGGCGCACGGCCTGCAACTGGTGATAACGCGGGAAGATCAGGCTTTCCTTGCGTACCTTCTTGCCCTCGTCCGTGGTCTTTTCTTCCACATCCAGATGCAGAAAGCGGGCGAGCAGGTCGAGCAGACTGTCGCGCTGCAGCACCTCTTCCCACAGGTAGGCCGTTTTGTAGTTGCGGCCCTCACGGTCGGGCGGGTTGCCTGCGCCGCCGTCCATGCCCCGATTGAAGGGCAGAAAATAGGTGGATGAACCCGCCAGCCGGGTGGCCATGTGCGCTACTTCGGTGTCCACCGCGAAATGCACCAAGGTGCGCTTGGTGAACACGAAGATTGGCTCGCGCGGGTCGCGGTCGTGGCGGTACTGGTGGATGGCATTGGCTGCCGTCTGGCCGCTCAGGGGGTTCTTGAGTTCCAGCGTGACCACCGGAATACCGTTGACCGACAGCACCACGTCCAGCGACTTTTCCGACCTCGGGCTGAAGTGCAACTGGCGGGTGAGCCCCAGCCGATTGGCCTGATAGCGCGCCTCCAGCTCCGGGTTCAGGCCGTGAGCCGGGCGGAAGAAGGCGACGCGCAGCGTGCGGCCGAAGCACTTGAAGCCGTGGCGCAGGGTGGTCAGCGCGCCATGGGTATCCAGCCACTTGCACAGCGATTCCAGCACGCGCGCACCGGTCTGCTCGCCATGCAGCGCCTCCAGCTTTTCCCATACCTTGCCCTGGGTGGCGCGGATGAAGGCCAGCGCCTCATCGGGGAAGATCGCCCGTTCGCGGTCGAAGCCTTTGGCATCAACCCGCGTGTAGCCTTCGCCCAGCAAAACAGCCTCGATGGCGGTCTCGAAAGCGGCTTCGCTGGTGCGTTTCATGCTGGCAACCTCTTCAGCTTTTTCAGCAGGTAATGGGCAACGATTTGCGAGAAGGGCGGAAGCTCAGAATCCAGAGAGCCATCCCACTTCGCAAGCTCCTTCGCGTGATCAAGCTTGGTGTTGCCGAGACCTTGAAGGAAGCCGGCTAATGCGGACTTGCGATTCTCTGCAAGCCGGCTCCAGTTGAGGTTAAGTACCTCGTTGATCGCTGTTCTCACCGCCTCATCGTTCGACGTCATCTCACCATTGCCCAAGAAGCGAATCTTTCGCTCGATCGGGTGGGCTGGATCACAAACACTGAAGCACAGGGCGCTGTTTCCCTTTCGGGTATCACAGTGTTGCCTGTCTATGGGCTGGCCCTCATTCCCTTTGCACACACCGTGCAGATTGCCGAAATCGAGCTGGCGCCCGGGGTGGCCGGCCTGGCATTGCCAGTGCTCGATCTTCATGCCCTCGGGCGTGGCCCGGATACGCGACTGACAGTAGCAGCACAGGCCGCGCTGCTCGGCCACCAGCGCCTGCCGCAAAGTCGCCTTGTCGGCGTAATTGTCGTAGTCGGCATGCGGCTGCTGGCGATGCTGGGTCAAGGTCGCGGGCTCCGGCCCCTTCTGGATGGTCCGCATCTACTCGGCGCCCTCCAGAAAGCGGATCAGCGAACTGGCCCGGGTCAGCTCGGGCTCGTCCTCGCCCAGCTTGCGTTCGAGGGCCGAAATGGCGGAGCGAGCCTCGTCGAACCGCTCCTGGTCGATCAGTTCAAAGAGGGTCTTCAGTTCACCGTCCACCTTGCGGTTACGTACCGGGGCACCCATGAACTCTTGCAGGATACGGTTGGCATCCATGCCATAGGCCTCGGTGGGCACGGTTACGCCCACCTTGCCGTTCACGAATTCGAGGAAGCGCACGCAGCGCGCTGGCACCTCGCCCAGCACCAGGGGCGAATGGGTCGTCACCACGAACTGGCAGGCCTTGAAGATGTCGCGCAGGCGCTGCAGTACATCGCGCTGCCACTTGGGATGCAGGTGCAGCTCGATCTCGTCGATCAATACCAGCGCCACGCCCTCGGCGATGGGGTTGTCGCTGGCCGGGTTGGCGATAGCCAGGCGCCGGGTGAGGTCGAACACCAGGGCCAACAAGCCGCGTTCACCATCGGACAGCTGATGCAGGTAGAAGGGGTGGCCCCGCTTGTCCACCACGAAACCCAGGCGCGGCTGCTCCTGGATGCGCAGGTTGCTGAACTCGGGCACCAGCTCGCCCACCACGGCACGAAGCGCGTCCAGCACCTTAAGGCGGCTTGGCTCGTTGGCAGCGCCCAGCTTGCTTTGCACCCGAAACCAGTGCATGAACTCGCGAAGTTCAACATCGCGATCGTGCAGGGCGCGACCGTAGGCGATGGACTGTTCGAAAGGCTTGATCTCCGGAGGCAGCTTTCTCGGTTGCCCGTTCATTTGCCGCTTGGGCGTGAAGTACACAGCCAAAGGTGGGCGGGCCGCGCTCTTCAGGGTCGCCAGCACGGTCCGGGTTTCTTTCATGCCCGCTTCTAGTTCACCGGTCAGCGTGCGGGCGCTCAGCACCTGAGCGAAATCGTTGGTGCCGGTGGCAGCTTCGGCCTGCCGCAGCAGCATAACGCGGTCCCCCTGATCGTCCGCCGCGCGCAAGCGCTGCACCCCGGCGTTGATGGTCTGGCCGTCAATCTGGATGCGCGCGGATACCTCCAGCGAGGCTTTGTCGCCGTGGATGTCGTCATCGGTGAAATACAGCGGCGCCGAGCGCGAGGGCGTGAACTCGGGCAGCGCCCGCGACAGCAGCGCCGCCAGCGCATGCAGCACCGTGGATTTGCCCACGCCGTTGACACCGGCGATCAGCGTCACATCGGGTTCGAAAGCGATGTCGAGTTGCTCGAAGCCGCCGCAGTGCGCGAGGGAGAGGGCTTGCAGCTTCATCCAGTCATCTCCTCCAGCGGGATCTGGCCGGTGACCGCGGCGGTAATCAACGCGGCGCGACGTTCTGAGAGCAAAGATAAAGAAGAAGAGACTTCCCTCGTCAGCGACTGAAATCGCTCTTCTGCGCGCTCAAGGTAATCCACGATCTCAGTTTGTTCAGAGAGCGGAGGAAGTGGCGTCAGCCAATCCAAAACGTGGCCTTGCGAAACTTTGACCATCGATCCACTCGAGCCTCTTGCATCACGACGAATCTGAATGCGCGCTGCAGCAGTCGTCAGAAACGAAGTCAGGTACGAGGGGAGGACTTTCTTCTCTTGAACCCGAAGCCTGTAGATGAGGTCCGGGAGTAACAGGTTGGGTTCGTCATCCGGGACGCATGCAACGTCAGCCACAAGCTCAGGTGTGTTGCCCCGAGTTATGAGTACATCTCCTTTGCGAAGCGCGAGTAACTGCTCCTCTTCATCCGTTCCACGAAGCGCCTTATTTTCTTGTCGCTTGAATCGGCCCTTTGAAACGGCGCTTAGTTTCAAGACGCCGAGTTCTTCTGGCCCCGCTGGCGTATTGGCTGCGATTGGTGAACTACCTTGATCTAGCCAAGCGGTAACAAATTTGATTCGGCAGACTTCCCAATGCGCCGGAATCTCGCCCAGCCATTCCTGGCCGGAGGGTTTGAGCGGGGCGTTGGGGTCGAGGCCGCGGGTGACGACGCGGCTGATGAGGGCAGCGCGCTTTTCTTCCAGCAGCGCCAGCATGCGTTCCTTCTCAGCAATCAGCCCGTCGATGCGGGCGGTTTCGCGGTCGAGGTAGTTGGCGATACTACGCTGCGTTGACAATGGTGGCAGCGGAAGCACAGCGAGACCGATCGCATCCTTCGGCAAGCCATAGCGTGTGACGCCGGTGGCCTCCAATTCAAGCTGAAGAGCTACGGGTCGCGACTGAAGGCACCTGAACAGAAATCGTCCTTCGAGCACGTCCTTTCTGGGGCGAATGAATGCGAGGTGGTAGCCACACACGAAGTCGTCTGCAACTCCCTCCACATACGCGGGAATCGCGATGTCATTCCAAGATTCCGAGTCTTTGGTGATGACGACATCCCCAACCTCAAGGTGAAAGCGCTCGATCTCCTGCGGGGTGGCTGTCGCAGCCATCAGGTTCATTTCCGGCGAGACTCGATCGTTCTTATATACATCGGTGTAGTTGCACAGCCGAACCGGCAACTCGTCGTCGAACGAGTGCTTATCGACGTTGCTGACAGCGAAGTCGGACGTAGTCTTCAATGGCACCCGTCGCCATCCTTTAGGAAGCGAGGCCAGCAAATCGGCTCCGTTCACTCCGTCACCTCCCGAAGCAATTCCAGAATCCGCTGCTCCACGCCAGCCAGCTCCGTATCTATCTCATGCAGCGGGCGCGGCGGTTGGTATTGGAAGAACACGCGGTTGAAGTTGATCTCATAGCCCACCTTTCCGATGCCGCCGTCCTGCTCGTCCAGCGTGGCGCGGTCGATCCAGGCATCTGCCACGTAGGGGCGCACCTCGCGCAGCACGTAGCTGACGATGTCCTCTTTCAGCGGGATGTTCTCGGCGTCCTTGAGCGCCGGGTCGGGTTCGTACTCGATGTGCTTACCTTTGCCGTCGGTGTGCATGCCAAGCAACGCGTACAGATCATTCTTGCCCAGGTCGGCGGGCAGGGTCTGGCCGGGGAATAGCGCGGCGCGGGCCAGCGATTCGACCTTATGGTGTTTGGCGATAACGGGCGCTGCCTTGGGGTCCACCTCAGTGAAGCAGTCGCGAAAGATCTTTTTCTGCGCCGTACCCTTGGCCCCCTTTGCCCAGCCTTCGACGTCGTCGTGCAGGTGTTTGAACACCTGCTGCACGGTGGCCCAAGTGTCGTTCCAGTCCAGCAGCGGATCGCTGCCGAGTGCGTCCTGCACGGCCAGCAGGGCGTCGTACAGTTCTGGGCAGGTGTTGAGGAAGCGCTCCCGCGCTTCATCGGTGATCTGGAAGCGCAGGCGCAGCGGGCGCAGCACGGTGATGCGGCGGTAGCCGAAGTCGGTGTTGTCGAACACGCGGCTGGTCTTGCTGTCTTCCAGCGCGCCGTGCTCGCGGGTGACGGCGTCTAGCGCACCTTGATCGAGGAAGCGACGCTTGTCGCCGAGGCTGCGCTTCATCGGGGTGTAGCGCTCGCGCGCGTCGATGAGCTGGATCTTGCACTTGCGGTGCTCGGCCTTGCGGTTGGTGACCACCCAGATGAAGGTACCGATGCCGGTGTTGTAGAACATCTGCTCGGGCAGGGCGACGATGGCCTCGAGTTGGTCGCGCTCGATGATCCAGCGGCGGATTTCGCTTTCGCCACTGCCGGCGCCGCCGGTGAACAGCGGCGAGCCGTTGAAGACGATGGCGGTGCGCGAGCCGGGCTTGTCGCGGTTGCCCGCTTGGTAGTCCTGGAACTTGCTCATCATGTAGAGCAGGAACAGCAGGGCGCCGTCGTTGATGCGCGGCAGCTTGCCGCTGTAGCCACGGAAGTTGGGCCAGCGGTCGATGGTCTTCTTCTCCGCCTTCCAGTCCACGCCGAAGGGCGGGTTGGCCAGCAGGTAGTCGAAGCGCTGGTCCGGAAACGGGTCGTCGGTGAGGGTGTTGCCCAGCACCACCTGGCCGTCCTTGTGGCCTTTGATCAAGAGGTCGGAGGCGGCCACGGCGTAGGAGCGCGGGTTGTAGTCCTGGCCGAAGACCTTGACGGTGGCCTGTTCGTTGTGGGCGCGAATCCAGTTCTGCGCCTCGGCCAGCATGCCGCCGGTGCCGCAGGCCGGGTCGCAGATGGTGACGATGACGCCAGCCTGGGTGAGCACGCTGGTGTCGGGCTCCAGGAGCAGGTTGACCATTAGCTGGATGACTTCGCGCGGGGTGAAGTGATCGCCGGCCGTTTCGTTGGCGGCTTCGTTGAAGCGCCGGATCAGGTCTTCGAAGACCAGACCCATGGTGATGTTGTCGACCTTGCGCGGATGCAGGTCGATCTCGGCGAACTGGGCGACCACCTGATACAGTCGATTCGACTCTTCCAGTTTCTCGATTTCCTTGTCGAACTCGAAGCGCTCGAAGATCTTGCGGATGTTCTCGGAGAAGCCGGCGATGTAGTCGGCCAGGTGGCGGCCGATGTTGTCGGGGTCGCCCTTGAGCTTCTGGAAATCTAGCTGGCTGTGGTTGTGGAAGCCCAGCGCGGTGCCGTCTTCGTCCGTGGCCAGGTTGTTGAGGATGGCATCGATGTTGGGGATGCCCTTGCTGCTCAGCTCGGCATAGCGCTTGAGCACGGCCTCCTTGCTGGGTGCCAATACGGCATCGAAGCGACGCAGCACGGTGAGCGGCAGCATCACGCGCTCGTACTGCGGTGGCCGGTAGGGGCCACGCAACAGGTCGGCGACCGACCAAATGAAGTTGGCGAGTTGTTGGAAGTTAGCGCTCATGGGTGCGTCCTGGAATGCGAGAGGTTCGGTTGCGCGGCTATCGCCCACGGCGCACCGTCGGTGGTCGATAGAACGCTTTGATTCATGGGGCCGGCGCCGGCATATCGCCCACCCGCTATCGCCCAGCTATTGTCGATATGGGGCAAGCTGTCCGATAGCCTGTTCATGACACCGCCCAGTACCGCCGCCAGCGGTAGTTGCCTTCGAAGCGCACGGCGCCGCGCTCGATCAACTCCTCCAGCGCCCGCTTGACTTGCTTCGGGTGAATCTCCCCGCCGATGCGCTGGTGGATGTCGCTGATCGCGGACTCGGGGTAACGCTGCAGGTCTTCGAGAACCAACGCGGCCAAGCGGTGCGGTTCAATGCGCTTGAGGGTGGTCTCACCGGTGAACTTGAGGCTGCGCAGCAGGCCCGGGGCAACAAAATAGCGCGTGGCCTGAGTGCGGCCGGCGCTCTGCACCAGATGCCATTCCAGCAGACGCTTGAGCCAGGGCTGGAGTGCTTCGACCGATGGCAGTTCCAGCGTGGTGGCCAGCTCGCGTGCGGTCAATGCGTCGTGCTGGGCCAGGAGGCCCAAAGCAATGCGCTCGCGCTGCGTGAGTTGGTAGGTCTGGTCTGCCTTGGCGATGAAGTCGATGACCTCGGGCTTTAGGATGCGGCGGCGCACTGTCACCTGCACGCGGTCGTGGGTTTCGATCAGCTCCGGCGCCGGGCGGCCTTGCGACAGCAGAACCTCGAAGATCTTGTCGAAGCCACTGCCTTCGCGCTCCATCAGCTTCAGGTCGTGGAAGAGGCGGGCCAGATGCTCGTTGCGGCGCACGGTGGTGTGCAGCACGTTCTGCGGGGTGACGCCCAGCGGCAGCGGGCCGGGGTTGACCACCTCCAGTCGGTCCGGGTGCAGATTCAGGAAGATGTCGCCTCGCTGGGTGTAGGGGCGATGGACCAGCGCGTTGACCAGCAGTTCACGCACCACGATTTCGTCGAAGGCGGGCACGTTCTGGCGGTACAGGCCATCGGGCAGTTCGTAGCGCTCACGGAAATCGGGCACCTCGAGCCACACCGCTTCGATCAGATCCATCGGGCTTTGCGTGTGGTCGTCCCACACCAGCTTGTTGACCTTCTGGCTGTGCTCGTCGTACTTGATGAACTGGATCACCGGTGCCGTGCTCAGTTGGGCGCGGTGGTGCTGGCGGCCAAGGCAAAGAACGCCCAGATTGGTCAGGGTCTGCCCTTGCGCCAGCTGATAGTGGTCGAGCAGTTCATCGTCGGACTTCTCCTTGACCGAGGCCTTGACACGGTCGGATGCGCGCAAGGCCTGCAGCAGCTTGTCGCGACTGGAGGCATCCGCCTCGATGCGAGGAATATGCAGTGTGGTCTGCGTCTCCCACGGCCGCGCGGAACGCTCGCTGGCCAGCCGCATCACGTCGTCGCCCGTGACGGGCTTGCTTTGGTCGGCCACGCGCAGAAAGTAGCGGCCATCGGTAGTTGATGCCACCGCCAGGGCGCGAGGAATCCGCAACTCGATGTACTGGCCACCATTCGGCGCCGTGACGATATCGGGCAGCACCGCAACATTGACAGTGCGTTCGGCCAGCTTTCGCCGAACGGTGTCGGGCAAGTCATTGGGGATTTTTTGACCGACTGGCGGGGCATCCTGCCGGTCCTCGATGCCCAGCAACAACCGACCGCCCGTTGCATTGGCAAAGGCGATGCAATCCTTGGCGATTTCGTTCCAGTCTGCCGTCTTGCCAGTCACTGCCCGCAGGGACTTCTGGTCGAGGAGTTGTCCTTCCAGAGTCACGCGATCCTTTCCTTGCCGTGCATCACTCTTGTCGCTCCTCGCTATCCGACTCGTCGCCGGCACCGCCTGCGCGTACCCATTCATCAACCTCAGACAGCTGGAACTTCCACAGTCGACCGATCTTGTGGGCGGGCAGGCCTTTACGCTCGCGCCAGCGATAGACGGTGTCCTTCACGACGCCCAGGTGCCGGGCGACGTCACTTGCGGTAACCCACGGTTCGGCACTCATGGCATTGGCTCTCAGACGTGCCTCAGAGTCGTCTCAAATCGTCACCAGTCTAACAGGAGGCTGCTGCAGCGCTCCTGGATGGCCTGCAGATTCACGCAGTCCAGCCAGCTTGAATGCGGTGGCGGTGATGGCCATTTGGCTCAAGCTCACGCCGTCGCAGGCCCCGTCGCGGCGGGCGTGTTCGACGTCCTGAATACGGGCCGGTCGGAGTCAGATCCAGAAACACAGCGGGGGGATCGTGTCGCCAGTTGTAGAAATGGAAGCACAACGGAAGGTCTAGAAACATGGCGCACAAACCGTGCGACGAACGCCCGTATTCGGATCATATTCCAGCCATTCGGAACGTCACACGCGAACGGCCGCTCAGGCCGAAGAGCTTCCACTCATCCCGGCACATACTCGATCTCCGGAAGCACGAGCTCCCAAGTCGTAGTGCGCATGCCCTGCTGTTCTTCGGCCTTCGCAGAACGGACCAGGATCACAGCCACGCGCACTGTGATGATCTCGCCAGCTGGCGGCTGGAACTTGGACGACATCCGGGTCACCGTGCTGCCGTGCGCGTCGGCAATCTCCCAACCAGGCTTGCCATCCTTGCGTCGACGCAATTGAAGCGGGCAACCCACTTCGAGCCCCGCCAAGGCGCGATGAATGGGCGCCGACGGTGCAAAGTAGCCAGGCCAGGAGAGAACGACTTTTTCTGGATCGGCGCTCCAGATGCGATGGGAAAGTCCGGGTTCAGGCGCCGGCGGGTCCGGGCGTGTGCGAATCGTCAATCCTTCCACGTCCGGGACGAACGGATGTCGGCCCTCCGCGGCTTCGCACACCGTCACCGATCTTCGAGCCCGCGTGATGGCGACGTAGAAGAGCCTCCTTTCGTCGTCGCCCCGACCTTGCCAGCCACCACCGTCGAGGATCAGCACATGGTCGAACTCGAGCCCCTTGGCGCGGTGTGCGGTCATCAGGACCAGCGGCGCATTCGGGCGCGCGTCGCCACCCGGCTTGCCGCCGATGGTCCCGAACTCGTAGAGGGATTCGACCAGATCATCGACGACCAGCTCGCGGTCAGGCCCTCCGGACACCGTGTCCGTGATGAACTGCGCCAGGGCCGCGCGGCATGGATGGTCGATCGGGCCGTCGACCGGAAGTGCAAAACGGCGACGAAACCAGCGCGCGAGCACCCCCGCGCTCAACAATACGCGGCGTCCCTTCGCTCGCCGGCACGTACCCCGCAACTGCTCGAGCAAAGCATGGCCTTCGCGAGTCGCGTGCAGACCGATCTGATTTCCGTCGCGGAGCCATTGAACCGGGATGCCTCGACGGCGGCACAAGATCGCCATCGGTTCGAGATCTTCCCAGCGCCGGGCAATGACCGCGAACCTGCCCCAGCCGGTGCCTTGGTCGCCGACGTCCGTCGCATGCAGGCGCTGTAATTCGGCGAAGGCGATCTGCACCTCGGTGTGGGGCTGACGGGGCACTTCCAGCACATGCACGCGCCCCGCCGTTAGCCGATCGCGGTCGGTTAGATCGCCACCGGCGGGCCAGTCGCGACGGGCGTAGTTGACGCGAATCGCCTGGCCGGCCTTCATTCGGTCGCGCACTTTGGCAATCACCCGGTTGGCGCAATCGATGATGTGGGTGGTCGATCGATAGTTTTCGATCAAGGTGTAGCGCCGCGCCGCATAGTCCGCCTCGAACTGGCGGATGTAGCGCACGCTCGCCCCATCGAACGCATAGATGTTCTGGTCGTCGTCGCCGACCGCCATCAGCCAGACGCGGTCTTCCTCGCTCTTGAGGGTGCGTCCTGCGACGGCACTGATCAGGTCGTAGTGGTCGCCGTTGACGTCCTGATATTCATCCACCAGCAAGAAGCGCAGGCCGCAGAGCAGGCGGTCGCGCAGCACCGGCGCGCCGATGCCTTCGCCCGGTTCGTCATCGGCCGCGCGAAGTTGCCGCGTGGCTTGCCGGATCACTTCGCTGAAGTTCAGGGTTTCGCCGCGTTCGAGTGCCACAGCGTAGCTCGTACCGGTCAGGCGCATCGCCAGCCCGTGAAGCGTCTGTACCACGACACCACCCGCATCGGCGCCGACGAGCGCCAACAACCGCCGTCGAATCTCATGCGCCGCGGAGCGGTTGTAGGCGAGCACCATGATTTCTTCGGGCTGAACCATGCATTCCCGCAGCAGCCAGGCGACGCGATGCACGATCACTCGGGTCTTACCCGAACCGGGGCCCGCCAGCACCAGATGGTTGCCCTCTCGCGGTGCGGCGACGATCGCCTGTTGATCGGGGTTGGCGAGATCGGTCAGGATGCGGCGATGGGCCACTTCGGTGGTCGCCATGTCGAGCACGTCCTTCCGACCGGCGAAATAGCGCCGAACAAACTCGGCGCGCGCCATGCTGAAGTAGTCGACCACGAAGGCCATGGCCGCCTGCACCTTTTGAATCGAAAGCTTGGCGTATTCGGCCATCACGTGCACCTGGACGATCTTGTCCTGGTAGTGCAGTGCGAGCTCGGCGTAGTCGGACTTCTTGAATTGCCGCCGCCTCGCCTCGGCATTCAGTTCGATGGTCATTGCTGCGCGGAAGACCGCCTTGCCGCGTGCCAGATGGAGCACTTCGTTGGCGTCGAGGTAGAGCAGCGCCGCCGACAATGCAACATCCCACTTGTCGATTTCGAGATCGGCAAGCGTCGTGTCCGCCTGCAGCGCGGCCTCGAGTTCGCCTTGCTTGCAGGTGACCAACAAGGTATTGCCTTGGCGTCGGCGCAGAAACTCGTTCACCAGCGCACGGGATAGGCGCATGCGCCGCTCGCGAATCCTTTCGATGTCGTTCCAACTGCGCAGCAGTTTCAGCAGGCGACTGTCGATACCCAGGGGGCGCAACGCGAAAAACGCGCGATGGGCGGCGCCCTGCCCGAAGGGCTCGGCAAAGGATTTCAATAGGCGGGTGAGCCGGTCTGGATCGAAGGCGAGCTGTGTGTCTCGCCGCAGCGTATCGCACAGGCGCCGAACGTTTAACACCTGCCAATCTTCCTGATCCGCGTCGGGTGCGGCCTCCCGCAGATTCGCCAGCAAGGCATCCTCGACGCGGGCGAGATCGTCCAGCCGCTCGGTGGTGCCTGGATCCCGGTAGAGGGTGACGCCGATCTCGGTGTCGTTCGACAGGAGCTTCCAGCGGTCGAGCTCCCGCAGCATGTTCTGCACGGCGCGCGAATGCTGGCCGGTGGCCAGCATCAATTCATCGGTCGACAGCCCCTCGTCGTCCTCGGCCTGCAACAGGACCGAGAGGATGCGAAGGTAGGGCTCGATGTCGGTTTCACTGCCCAGCTTCCCGCGCAGTACCGCCTGTGCCTCCGCCGCATCGGCGACCAGCAAGCTTCCTGGGAAGACCCTTGTGAGATTCTCGTGCCGCGCCAGCAGGCGGGCTTCCTCGAGCCAGGCCACGGCAATTCGGACTTTCGTGTCGGCGTCACTCGCATCCGGGTCGATACAGTGCTGATCGGGAATCTCGAGGAGAATTTCGCCACTGGTGACGACCACCTGCCCCTCGCTGCGATCCTTGCGTTCGATCACACGCAGCGCCTTCAGAATCGCGAGGATGTCGTGCTGCGTCAGTCGAGAATTTCTCAGCAGACGAAATTGCACATCCAGGTCCGCGTCGTCGAAAAGCAGCAAACAGCGGGCGGGCGCCTGGTCACGACCCGCGCGACCGGCTTCCTGCAGGTAGTTTTCGAGGGAGCCGGGCGTGTCGAGGTGGATCACCAGCCGCACGTCGGGCTTGTCGACGCCCATGCCGAAAGCATTGGTTGCCGCGATCACCCGCAAGCTGCCGGCGACAAACGCCTCCTGCACTTCGCGCTTCTCGACGGGCAGCATGCCGCCGTGAAAATAGCCGCACTCCAGGCCGGCCGCCTTCAAGAACGCGGCAACTTCCTCGACCGTCTTCTGCCGGGCGCAGAAGACGATGGCGCCGCCGTCCTCGCGAAGCGCCTCGCTGAGCAAATGGAGCACCTCGGCGTACTTGGTCTGGGCGGGCACGGCGCGGACTTCGTAGCTGAGGTTGTCGCGACTCACGCCGCCCTCGAGCCGGTCGAGCGACACCCCCAGCCGTTTCTCGAAGTGCGCGCAGATGTCGTCGATCACGTCCGGCTTGGCGGTGGCAGTAAAGCCGAACACCGGCGAAGGCTTTTCCTTCTGGCGGGATTTGATGAAGCGCGACACGTAAAGATAGTCGGGGCGGAAATCATGCCCCCACTTCGACAGGCAATGCGCTTCGTCGAAAACCCAGGCGGCGATCTCGCGATGCATCAGCGCATTGGCGAAGGCCGTGCTGCGGAACTGTTCGGGTGCGACGAAGACGAGGCCGAGGTCGCCCAGGCGCAATTTGTCGAGCATCACGCGCCGTTCCATCGGATTGAGCAGGCTGTTGAGATAGCCCGCACAGGTGATGCCGCGCGCCTCCAGGTTGTCAACCTGATCCTTCATCAGCGACTGCAACGGCGAGATCACCACGGTCAGGCTGCCGTTACGGTAGAACCGCGCCAGCGCAGGAAGCTGAAAGCACAGGGATTTGCCCCCGCCGGTCGGCAGAATCGCCAAGGTCGGGCGCCCCGCAAAGCCGTTCTCGACGATGGCCTGTTGCAGGGACCGCCCGTCGGCGGTGGCGGGCGTGCTGCGAAACCGCGAGATGCCCGGGAAGTAGCGCGGCAGCAATCGATCGGGATCGTGCTGCGCTCTGCACCAGTCGCAGGCGGGATCGGCACACCGCACATCGCGTAGCGCCGCGATGGCTTCACGAGTCTTCGGAAAGTGCAGGCTCACCCACGGCGGCAGGACCGAGTTTCCGCCGGCAACCCGCAGCCAGGCGAGCGCATAGGCGAGCGGCTTGCGCCAGAGCGGGTCGGGCAGGCAATGGTCGACCACCCAGCGCTGCCCGGCCACGCAGACCTTGCCCGCGGTCGCGCGCTGCAGGGCTGCCGCCGTCTCGGCAAGCGAGGGCCGCAGTGCGCGTCGCAGCGTCGCAAAGAAATTGGCCGAGCCCTTGCCGTTCTCGGACGCCATCAGAAAGTGCAGGCACAGCGCCTCGTCCGGGTGCTCGGCAACGCGTTGCTGCAGTGCCTGATTCTGGTCGAGGAACAGCGCGTAGGCCAGCTCGGCATCGCGCACCGGATCGTTGCGCGTGGTCGTGCATAGCTTGTAGTCCTTCACCAGCCGGTGATACGGATTCTGCGGAAATGCGAGCGGCGAGAGCTCCAGCGTGTCGATCAAGGGCAGGCGGTGCAACGCCAGAGCCGGATGCAACACGGCAAGCGCCGGTTGATCGAAGGTAATCACGTTGTGCCCCAGGACGAACGCGGCACCTTCGGTCAACGCGTCGAGCTGGCGAGCCAGATCGGGCGCCCTGCCGGAAATTCTCAAACGAAGGTCGCGATCGGGCCGATAGACGCCCAACTCGCGCAAGACCAGCCGGTCCTGGCGCGCCGTTTCGATGTCGAGACATAGGCACCGCGCACGCGGCGCGGTGAACGGTTCTGCCATGCCAATGGGTTTGAATCGATTTTGTCGAGCCGATTGTAGCCGGCAGCTTCCGAAACATAGTGATCGCGTCGATCCACCGCCATTCGCCCGCCGTACGTTCGCCCGCCGAAGTGCCGATATGAGATCTCGAAGTACATCGTCGTCCTGACCCTTGTTCGCGTTCATGCGGTTGGCGCGATATCGGGAGCGGGCTCTCGATCCTTTTTCCGTCCTTTGGCGCGCCAACCGACCAGGTCGTGGCCGTGGGTCTGTCGCGCGAGTTCGATGACTTCGAGGCCTGCCGTTCGAAATCGCGGAAGATCGTGCGAGCGGTGTCGGTCGTATGCCCGGTGCTCGACTTGCGCAAGCGGGCCGCCAGCACCAGTCGAATTGCTTGCTTCGGGTCGGCGGCAAGTTGCGGAGGTCAGCGGCCGACGAATGCGACAATGGCGCGCCGGAATACCCTGCCCCGCCATGATCTTCACCGTCCAGCACGAAACCCTCTACCGCTACAGCGTGCCGGTCGGGCTTGCGCAGCACGTGCTGCGGCTCGAACCGCGGCCGGGCGACTGCCGCCTGCTGGCGCGCGAACTGCTGCTCACGCCACTGCCGACCGTGCGCAGCAGCGAGACCGACGAGGCCGGCAACCATGTGGTGCGGGTCGATTTTTCGGGCATGAGCAGCCTGCTGTCGGTGATCAGCCGCTTCACGGTCGAGACCTTCACGCCGCTGCTGCTGCCGGTCGGCACGCTGCCCGCGCTGCCGTGGACGCCGTGGGCCGACGACGCGCTCGCGGCCTGCCTGTTCGAGCCGCAGCCCGATGCGGCGGTATCGGACTTTGCCTGGGGCATTGCGGGCCGGACCGGCTTCGAGGCCATCGCCTTTCTCGATGCCTTGTGTGATGCCCTCTACCAGCGCACCGACCGGCGCGTGCGCATCGACGGCGACGCGCAGTCGCCAGTGCAGACGCTGGCGACTGCGGTCGGGGCCTGCCGCGACGTGACGGTGCTGTTCATGGCCGCCTGTCGCAGCCTGAACATCCCCGCCCGTTTCGTCAGCGGCTACCAGGCGCAGGCCGAGACCCGCGACGGCCTGCGCTTCCTGCACGCCTGGCCCGAAGTGCACCTGCCCGGCATCGGCTGGCGCGGCTGGGATCCGACGCACGGCACGCGCGTCGGCGACGGCCACGTCGCGCTGTGCGCGGCGCCGCGCCAAGCCGGGACGATGCCGGTGGAAGGCGGCTTCTACGCCAATGGCGTGACGGCGACGCTGGACTGCCGGGTCGAGATCGCGACGCGGGCGCAGTAGCGCCGAGCCCCCGCGCGCCGGGGCATCCCACGGCCGCCGCTGTCAGGTTCGCCGACCCCGCCCCGTCAGATCACTGGACAGGACACCGTGAGGATGATGGGACCATGAACACGCCACGCCAAGACACCGAAGGGTCGCCGGTCAGGATTGTCGTCTACCGTTGGGCCGGCGCCTGGGGCCCGTTTCGCGTCAACATCCCCTGCGTCGAGTGCGCGCTGACCCGCGACGTGATCATTGACACGCTGGCCCACGAACTCGACGGCGTCGCGGTCGAACTCGACGTGCGGGACTGGCTCAGCGAGTGGTGGCGGCCGCTGATGCGGGGCGGCTGGCACGCGCCGATCGTGATGGTCGAGGGCAAGGTCGTCAGCCAGGGCCAGGCGCTCAACCGCGGGTTGCTGACCCAGGCGGTGATCGACGCGGCCGCGGCCAAGACGCCGGTCACCGGCAACCACCTCTTCGGCAAGGCCGGCTGCCCGCACTGCGAGCGCGCCAAGCGCTATCTCGCCGAGGCCGGCATCGACGCCACCTACCACGACGTGGTGCGCGCCCCCCGCGCGCTGTACGAGATGCTGGCGCGGGTCAAGCCGATCATCGGGCCGAAGACGCCGGTGACGGTGCCGCAGATCTGGCTCGACGGCGCCTACGTCGGCGGTGCCGACCAGCTTTCGCAATTGCTGCACCGCTCGGTCGAGCCCAATCCGGAGCGCGGCCGCAATTCGCTGTCACCGGCCCACGTCGCCACCAGCGCCGGTTAGCCCGCGCTCACAGCGACTTCAGGTAGGCGACGAGGTCGCCGGCTTCGTCGTCGGTCAATTGCAGCCCGAACCGGGCATCGTAGCGCCGCACCACCGCATCGAGGCTGGCCGCCGAGCCGTCGTGGAAATACGGCGGGTGCTGCCACAAGGCCCGCAGCGGGGTAGCTGCGGTACTGGCCGGTGGCCGAGCGGCTGGCGTAGCTCGGCATTTCGGGCTCGGCCATCGAATCGGCGGCCGGGTGCAGGCGCTGGTTGGCGTCGGTCAGCAGTGGCCCGGCGTGGCAACCGGCGCAGCCGGCCTTGCCGCCAAACAGTTGCGCGCCGCGGGCGGCCGCGGCGGCATCGAAGCTGCCCGGCGGCGGCGCCGGCGCGGCCAGCGAAAGCTGGTAGGCCTGCAGCGCCGCCAGCTTGTCGGAGACCCGGTCGTCGCTGCCGTTTTGCACGTCGAGATCGAGCCGCGGCTCGACGAATCGGCCATGGCCACCCATTTCGACGACGGCGACATAGCGGTTCCAGTAGCGAATCTCGTCGCCGTCGCCGGTGTACGTGATGCTGCGAACGCCGGCAAGACCATAGGCCGGCGGGATCAGCACCGGGCGATCGAGGCCGTCCACGTTGAAACGCGGATCGAAGCGCCCCTTGCCCCAGCCTCCATAGACCGCACGGCTGGCCGGATCCAGTGCCGGTGACAGCGCGATGATGGCGCCGGGGTCGAGGTCGCGATTGGGCCAGCCGTCGAGGCGGTGGCCGATGCCGGGCGCGAAGCTGTCGTCGACGGTCGAGTGGCACAGCGCGCAGGTGATACCGACCCGGGTCAGCCGGGTCTCGCCGCCGACCTGCTCGACCGAGCCGCGGATGCCGACCACTGCGTCGCGCCCGATCAGTGCGAGCGTCGTCGCCGGACTGGCGAGGTCGGCCACGCCGCTGGCGATCGCGTCGCGCAGGTCGTCCGGCAAGGCATCGACATCCACCTTGAGGCCGACCGCCAGCGCGGTCTGCGGATCCACCGACGTCTCGATCACTTCGTGCATGCGCAGCGTGTCGCTCCAGAAGGTTTCGTCGCCGAAAGTGTCGAAGCGAAAGATTTCCCGGCCCTGGGCGATCCGGGCGGCGTCGTCGTCCGCCGAGCCGCCGCAGGCAGACAGGCCCGCCGCCACCAGCAGGGCCAGCGCGCGCCGGGCGGGACGATTCCAGGTACTTTCCATGCATCGATCCGTGCTCATGATGACTCTCCTGTGCAATTTGGGGGACGAGGGCGCCGCGGCACGCGCACACGCGGCGAAGGCGACCCGCACCGTGCGGTGCGGTCGGAGGTGGGAACCGGCGGGCCGGGATGGGTCACGGCAGTTTCCTTTCTTCGGGTCGAACGGCCCCCGGGTGCGGCAACTCGCGCGCACCCCGGGGATAACCGGGCGAGGGGAATCGGCGGGCGCGCAAGCCCGCCGGCATCAGCCGGACGGTGGCGCCAGGCCGAGGCGCCGATGCACGGCCGCCACCAGGCGGTCGCAGCGGGCGCCGTCGAAGGCGAAGAAATCGTCGATGCCGGCGCCGATCCCGCCGCCGATCGCTTCGCGCAACTCATGGCGGGCGCGCGACAGCGCGGTCTTGACGGC
>JAGRFZ010000220.1 GCA_020445785.1 Rhodocyclaceae bacterium | reverse complement strand
ACCTTCACCTACCCGGTGATCGCGCGCGCGTCGATCCCGGCGGCGGTGGCCACCTGGTGCGCGCCCGAAGCCGAGCGCGCGGGACGCTGGGCGGCCTTCATGCAGGGCGCCCCGTTGCCGCCCGGCATCGCGCCCGAATGCCGCGGCGCCGGCGATGCGGTCGGCCGCATCGTCGCCTTCGGCCAGCAGCATGCGATCGACAACACGCCGACGATGATCCTCGCCGACGGCTCGCGCCTGGTCGGGCTGCAGTCGGCCGACGCCTTGCAGGCGGCACTCGCCCGGAGCGGGCGATGAGGCGGACTATCACTGCTCTCCTGCTTGTGGTCGCCGGCCTTGGCAGCGCCTCGGGCGAGGCCGTGCGGGTGGAGGTCTTTAAGCTGGGGGGGCAGCGGCTCACCGGGGTCGGTGACGCGACCGTTTATGAAGTCGATCGGCTGCGGGCGATCACCGAACGTCTGTCGGTCGGTCTTCCGGCCGATGCCGAGCGCGCCGGCGAGATCGCGCGGGCGCGCTTCGATTCGATGTCGGACGCCGAGCAGGCGGAACTGCAGCATGCCGCCCGGGTGGTCGGCCAGGCGGCCCACTACCGCATCGACAAGGTGCCGGCGATCGTCTTCGACGGCCGCGCCGTGATCTACGGGGTCACCGATGTCGCCCGCGCCCGGACGATCTACCGGCGCTGGCAGGAGGGGCGGCGATGAGGACGCAGTGCGGCGCGTTGCAGCGCGGCTTGCTGATTGCAGTCGCGTTGGCGTCGGGCGGCCCTGTCGCGCGGGCCGCCTCTGAGGTGACCACGACGCCGCTGCTGATCGCGCAGGCCGCGGCCAGTTCGCTCAGTTGCGGCTACTGGCACGTCTCTGGGGTGTGCTTCTGGCTGCATTGCACGATCTTCAGCTGCAAGGTCAGGACCAGCACGCGCTATAGCCATATGCGCCCCGACGCGGTGGTCAGCACCTACCACGACGCCGGCTCCCATCCGTGGCCCGAGATCGGCGTACCGATCGCCAGGGCAACCCAGGGGGCTGGAAAGGCGATTCTCGGCGGCCTGTTCGACAGCGCCGGGTCCCGCACCCGCACGAGCCAGGGGCGGGCCTTCGCCAACAGCCGCACCGACCGCATGCGCGACTTCAAGGACGGCGACCTGATCGGCCACCCCGGCGGCGCGATCTTCCCGCGGTCCTGCCCGTCCGGTGTCCAGGCCTTCCGGCCCTACTACCAGAGCGTGCTCGACAGCTTTGTCTGGCGCGGCATCCTGCCGGTCGAGTTGCTGCACCCGGCGTCCTTCATTCCCGGCCTGCGCGAGGTCGGTACCGGCGGCTTTGGTCTGATCAACACCTGGGGCAACGTCTATCCGCGCCACGGCGACACCACCCAGCAGCATCCGGTCAAGGGTGCGGCGGTGCTCTCGCAACGCATCGCCGACTTCACCACCCGCGCGGGCCAGCCCCATGTCTACAGCCAGCTTCCGGCGAACGGCGTATCCCGGCGCAACAACGATCTGGTCTGGAATCCGCCCTCGGCGCGCGAGAACTGGCTGCGCGGCGGCCTGTGGCAGCTCTCGGCGCCGCCGGTCGGTGCCGCTGCGGCGGCTTGCACGGTGTTCGGCTTCGCCGATCTCGGGCCCCTGTCCTACGGCGACTTCTCGACCTCGTCGACGATGTCCTACGCCTTCACCCTGTGGCGGCCCTATGGCTGCTGCCGGATTCGCGGCGCCTTCATTGGCGCGATCACCTGGGGGCTGTGGTGATGGCGAGCACGCTTCGATGGGTTCTCGCAGCGCTGGCCACCGCTGCCGCGACCGTTGCGCCGGCCGCGGCAGCCCAGCCGATGCCGCCCTCGCCCGCTGCGCCGGTGGTGATCCACGACGAGGGCGGTGTCTCGATCCTCGAGCTGATCGATCCCCAGCTCGACGGCGAGCCGGCTCCGGAGGTCGCGCCAGGGCCAGTGCCGGCCACGGTGCCGGTGTTCCCGGTGCGCTCCCCGCGCGGCGCGCCCGGCCGGCTCGAACCCAACCCCCAGCAGGCCAGGCTCAAGGGCGGCCCGGGCCGGATGATTGTGGTGATCGGCGACGATCCGGAGTCGATCGCCTGGCTGCGCGCCCGGGCGTCCGAGTTGCAGGCGGCCCGCGCCGGCGTGCTGGTCGCCCAGGTCGAGTCACAGGCGCGCTTTGCGGCGCTACGCGCCCTGGCCGAAGGCTTGCCCTTCGTGCCGGCCAGCGCCGACGCCTTGCTCAAGCAACTCGGCCTGTCGGTGTGGCCACTGCTGATCTCGGCCGAGGGCGAGGTATCGCAATAGGGCCTGCGCCACCGCATGGTCAGTTTGGGTAGATTGAACGCGCGCAGCGCGCGAGAGAGACGAGGTCAGCATGAGCACACAGAACGGAGCGCGACCGATAGCCGCCGCATTCGCACTGGCGATATACGCCGGCATGGTCAGTGCCTCGCCGCAGAGCCTCGAGGAGGGGCTTTTCGGGGGAATCACGGCAGACGCGCTGCCGATGGCGGATCGCCGGGAGATCGCAGGGCAAATCGCCTCCGGCGACTATGCGCTGACGCTGCGCATTGGCCAAGTCGAAGCGGCCGACCCGATCTGCGCCGGCAAGGCGACGCTGCCGGTCGTCAAGGTGCTCGACTTGAACGGCGATGGCACCCCCGAAGTGTTGGTCCAGGCCGGCAACGCCTGCAGCCACGGCACGACCGGTCGAGGCGTCTGGCTGTTCGTCCGTCGAGACGGCCGGTGGCGCGCCGAGATCAACGTCGTCGCGGCACTCGCCGAAGTCGCGCCCACGCGCACCGGCGGCTGGTCGGATCTCCATCTGATGGGGCGCAGTCACTGCATCGGGCTGTGGACCCGCGCCGGCGGGGACTACGACTATGCGCGCTCGATCCATCAGGACGGTTCGCCGTGCACGCCCTGAGCACACACGGACTGCGCCGGGCAGGCCTCGCGCTCGCATTGATCGCCGGCTTAGTTGTCGCCGGCACCAGCTACACGGACTTCCTGCATGCCCTCGCCCAGCGCGAATCCTCGCTGCGCGCGGACGCCGTCAATGCCGCCACCCGCTACGTCGGCGTTTACCAGTTGGGGGAAATGTCACTGCAGGATGTCGGCCTCTACGGCGGCGACTCGAACCCCGGCAACGACTATTCCGGTGGGTGGTCGGGCAAGTACGGTGTGCGCTCCCTCGACGACTTCCTCGATGACCCGGATGCCCAGACCCGGGCGGTCACCGACTACCACAACCTGGTCTGGAACCGCTATCTGACCGACAACGGCCAGGGCGGCGCGGCCGACTATGTCGGCCAGACCGTCGGCGGCATCACAGTCACCCAGAGCGGGCTGATCGCCGCGGCCCACCTGGTCGGTCATGCCGCGGTGACCCGGTGGCTTGCCTCGGGCGGCACAACGGACCCGCAGGACCAGAATGCCACCAGGATGACCGAGTACCTGCAGCGCTTCGCCGGCTACAGCCTGGACGCAGCCGCGCCGGCCTTCGCCCAGGTGCTCGCGGCCGCGCCGAGCGGCGGCAATACTGTCGTCAGCCATCCCGGCTCAGACTTCAGTTATGCCTACACCGCGCCGCCCCTCGCTGCCGACGCCGCCGGTCCCACCCTCAACGCACCGGCGCCGGCCTACGGTTCGGCACAGCAGGGCTTCCTGGCCGCTACTGGTTACCAGATGGGAGAGTTCCATGGTTACTTCACGGCGCTGGTGGCCGCGGGTCTCTTCCTATGGCTCGGCGCGGTCACGGTCAAGACCTTTGGCGGCTACACCGCCGGCCACGTCGCTGCCGGCGACATGGGGCAGACGATTCTGCGCGCGATCCTCGTCGTGTTGATTCTGGTTGTGATCCTGCACTGAGTCATCGCGCAAGCGGCCATCGAGTTCCACCCCTCGGATTGACTGTCGGAACGTGCTACCGCCCTCTGCGGGGGCTCGAATCCCTTATAGGCCTCCAGCGAATCGGAAGCAGCCCCACAACGGCTACGGGCACAGCCGGGGGCGCGCTGAGCTGCGGCACCCATGGGACGCCCCGGGACGTTGGTGCCAACTCAGTGAGTGCGCGGAGATGGTTTGCCCGTCTGCTCCAGCACGTCGGATCGCTTGTAGAGACCACGCGCGATCATCAGGCGCAGCACACCCACCGACCCGATGACCACGCCCTTGCGGTAGAGCAGCCGTCCGCCGCGGTCATAGACGCAGTACGGCAAAGGACCGTTCGAGAGTTCTTCCAGCCAGATGCGGATGAGGGCTTGCGTCACCATAGCGGATGCTCGACAGAGGCCGAGGCATCAGCTTACTCCTTTGGCATATCCTCGACTACTCGGTCTTCCTCGGGGCCGCCTGCGCCGTCTCCGCCAATTCCGATCTATCCACAGAATCTGTGGGCAATTCCCTGCAAAACCTGCTGTGCCGCCCGCCACCGCTGGCCGCGCCCGGGTGCCTCAATCTTGGGCAATGCGTGCTGGCGATGCCGTCCCGGCCAGGCAAGACAGGTTCAGGCGCTCGGCGGCTTGTCAGACACGGCCGCGAGCATCGCTTCGTCGATGCGTCCCGACCGCGAGCCCTATCAGCAGGCGCCGCAGGCTGCCATTGTGGCGACGACTGTTCAGCTTCACATCGCCGACCTTCGCAGACCGGACTGTTCGGTCAGTTGGACACGATTCGAGCTAAAGTCGGGACGCGGTCAAAGGGGCCGGACGCTGCTCGTCACCCATTCGGCGAGCTGCAACCAGAACTTCAAGTTGAACTTGCCGGGCTTGTTATGAGATTCCCGAACCTCCACTTCTACAGATGCAAACGGCCTTGCCGGATATGCGAAGGCGTCCGGTGCCCCGGGTGAGGGATCCGCATAATCACCGATCCATGTCCGCAGCCAGTCCTTCACCCGCTGGACGTGACTGATTGGGGCGAGTACGTCGCGCTCAATCGCCTTGAGGTAGTGCGCAATACGCGCGGTCGCGAAGACGTAGTGCAGATCCGCGGCCCGGCGGGCATCGTCGGTAGCGTCCGGATCATCGAACTGCGCCGGCCGGTTTAGGACGGTAGCGCTCATGAAGACGGCCACTCCGAGGTCGGTGCGGGATACGATCGGCAACAGGCCTGCGTCAGCCAGTTCGGCCCGACGTCGCTCATCGACCGCCACTTCGGTAGCACACACGGACCGTTGCTCGCCGTCGAGATGACACAGGCCTACCTGCGGCAGCCCCTCCACTGCGCCGCCGATAAGTCCGATGAACCGTGCGCACCAGCCGTGGATCTTGAAGGCATGATGGAGCTTTTCGGCTAGAAGGTATGCGGCATTACCCCACAGGAAGTCAGCGTGCGACATTGCGGACTCGCGCAAGACGCAGGCGGTGCCGTTCGCATCATCGTCGTCGCCGTGCGGAGCACGCGCGAGGTAACGTGGCAGAGTCAGCACAAGGTAGCGCGAATCGCCGCTGTCGCGTAGCCGACGCCACGCCTCGTACTCCGGAGTCATGAAGATCTTCTGTAAGTCGCGCGGATTGGAGAGCTCTTGCCAGGAATCCATCTGAAATAGGGCCGGCTCGGCGGCGGCCAGCATCGGCACGTGGCTGGCCGCGGCGATCCTGCCAAGTTCGCCCAACATTTCCACGTCGCGCGGGCTGTGATCGAAGGCGAAGTCGAGCACGACGCAACCGATTGGTTCGCCACCGAAGCTGCCGTATCCGTCGCTGTACAGGCGCTTAAAGATCGGGCTCTGGTCCCATGCCGTTCCCTTGTAGCGCTTTAGGGTCTTGCCCAGTTCGACCTTGCTCAGGCTAAGCACGCGGATCTTCAGCGTTTCGTCGCATTCGGATTGCGTTACCAGCCGGTGCAACCCGCGCCAGGTGGCCTCGAGTTGCTTGAAACTTTCGTGATGGCAGATTCGCGAGGCGAGTTCGTCGAAAGTAGCTCGCCGCTCCGGCGTCAGAGCGTCGCGGTCTTCCAGCAGCGGGCGAAGACTTTCGACCTGACGCATCCACGCCTCGGGCTCGAAATCCGACGCCCGCCTGAAGTTCAGTTCGACGTCCAGTTCGCTTTCGCCGATCAGGCCCTTGGGCACTCGGAACGACACTCGCGGCGCCAACTCAGCCATAACTGCGTCGAAGCGTTCGCGGTCGATCTCGATCAGGCGGCGCTCCTCTACCCGCTCGGGCGTGTCCGCGGGTTGCCCCCTTAGGTCGGCGAAGACTGCAGTCACGAAGGGCAACTCGACTCGGCGCAGCACGCCACCCACATCCACCTCGTAATGCATGTCGACGCGCGCGCCTGCGTGGAACGGGTTGGCAAAGGATGGCCGGTGTGCGGCGGTTGCCACGTCAAGACGCCTTGGGCTGGAAGAATTCACGCACGTGGTCCAAGTGCGCCGGCGCTACCGTCTCAACAATGTCGAGGAAATCGCGGGTAGTGAGCCGCTGCGCGCGGCGGCATTCGCTGCTTGCGTCAACGCCCGTGCGGTCGATCCAGGCGCAAATTGCTTCGTACAACTCGGCGTCTAGCGTCGCGTGGTCATCCCCGGTGGCCGGGGCGACACGCGACGACAGGGCAATCTCGTCACCACCACATTCGTGCAAATATTCCTGCAATTCACGCCAGGAGAGCGTCGGGATTTCATAGCCACTCGTACAAGAACGAGAAAGCCGAGAAACCAGCGTTTCCTCGATAGACTCCACCAGGCGCAGCGCGTCATTCGCCTGCGCGGCCAACGTCGGGCCAGGCACAACTTTCAGCCGCCTGAGGTCGCGCACAAGACCTTCCTTCCATGACAGCGTCGCCAACGCATGAATACGTATGGCCGGATCATCCCCGTCCGAGGCGTCGAGTTGCGGATGTACATCTTCCCAATGTTGCTTGAGCAGCCGTTCGATAAGGTCTAGGCCGACGACCGTGCCCGGGAGCCCGTGATCGCTGGTCCACGCCCGGGTAAGCGCGACGGCAACTCTCAGATCGAGCGACTTCCGAAGCAGTTCCATCGCGAGCCGATGAACCTCGGACCAGTCCGGCCCTTCGGCCGGAATGATATGGTGCCCCAACTGCCGCTCGGGAGTCCCAGCCAGTGCCCATTCGAATTCTAGAAAAGCATTGTCGTATTCGAGATCGGGCCCGCAAGGCGCCTCGACCGATATCGGCGCCGACAGCAGCACCGGATCTGGCAGGTTAATGATGCACGGTGGAACATGCGATCCGCCAAGGATAACCGTGTGCCCCACACGCACCACAGGGTCTGCCGGCGCTTGCGCCACAGGTTCTGCCAACTCTTCCGCCCAGGGATATGCCAGCGCGGCCGCAGCGGCTTCGGCAAAGCGTTGCAGGCACACGCGCATCGAGTCCTTGTTGCCAAAAATCCAGTCGGAGTCCTGCAGCCTCTCCAAAGCCATGCGGCACTCTTTCACTCGGTCTACGAGACCCGGCACGCGGCGTTCCTCGGCTCGCAGTGCGCGATCCACATCCGCGGCAGCCGCCGTATCAACCGCGAGTTTGCGCAGTTGAATGGAGCAAGAATCGTCACCCAGCTTCAGGTCTCCGAGCGCGCCGCGTGGCAACGCATCGAGTTGATCAGCAAACCAGTAGAAACCCCCAATGTTTCCATCCTCATCCTCAATGCGAGGATGCTCTTGGTTGTCCCGCGATTGCTCGCGCCATCGGATGATTAGCCGCAGGCCCTGGGTCAAACCCGGAAGTCCGTCCAGATGCAAAGCAGCCGTGATCAGGTGCATCACCACGCGCAGATCCTTGCTTCGAGAGAGCAGTTCGATCGCAAGAGCCTGCACTCGCGTCCAGTCAGGTGGTGTCTTAGGTACGCGGGCAGCACCCATTCGCCGCTCGGGCACGCCACGTGCAGCCAACTCCATCGCCAGGAAGATCGGGTCGTAGCACAGATCCGGGCCACAGGGGTCAGGCCCGGGCACCGGGTTCAGGAGGGGCTCGATCTCAAACATGCGTGAAACTCCAGTGGGCAATCCCGCTGCTCAGTTTCAGCGCCCGCGAGTGCGGGATGCCCGTACCTTTCGCCAGCGCTGCGCATGATAACCTCCACGACTACATGCGCCAAGAATAGCGGCGCCGCAGCTGGATAATGGATACAGCGAAGGTCTTCGTCAGCTCCACATGGATCGACCTGATCGCCGAGCGGCAGGCCGTAGAGCAGGCCGCTCGCCGCTTGCGTTCGATCCAGTTTGTCGGCATGGAGCAATTCGGCGCGCGCGATGCCGACACGCGCAAGGTGTCGCTAGAGGAAGTCGATCGCTGCCAAGTATACGTAGGTGTGCTCGGTTGGCGCTGGGGCTCTGGAATCACCGAAGCGGAATACCGCCGCGCACGTGTGCTTGAGCTGCCCTGCCTCATCTACTGCAAGAGCGGAAGGCCCGTCGTCGACGGGCAACCGCAGGAGGATGCCATTCGACTTGGCGCGTGGCTGAAGGAACTCAGCGCGACCCACACGGTGAGTCACTTCGACAGCCCGCAAGACCTGGCCACCAAGCTCGTTGCAGATCTGCACAACCTGCTGTTTCACCAACTCGTCGTCGGTGGCATGGGACGCTTGCATGCAGATTACGGCAGCCGCATCCAACGCTTCATGTCCGAGTACCTCGGAACGTCCAAGGTACCCGTACCTTTCGGCGGACGCCAGCGTGAGCTCGGTCAGCTCGAGCGCTGGCTAGCACGCGCCGATGGTCCGCCATACGCGCTTCTCGGCGGGCCGGCCGGTCGGGGGAAATCGGCGCTGCTCGTGCATTGGGCACGAGAACTCACGCGGCACGAAGACCTGGACTTGGTGTACTTTCCGATCAGCATCCGCTTTCGAACCAATCTGGCGTCGGTCGCCTACTCGTCGATCACCGCGCGCTTGGCGGAGTTGCACGGCGAGCCGGTGCCCGCCGGGCCCGAAACGCCCGATGAGGCGTGGCGCGAACTGATGGCGTCCTACCTGCGAAGGCCACCGCCCCCAGGACGCCGACTCCTGCTGCTGATCGATGGCGCTGATGAGGGCGCTGACTGGCAACCGGGGCCAGACATCTTTCCCTCCACCCCGCCCGACGGGCTGCGCGTACTGGTGTCGGCACGCTACCTTGCTGGAGACTTAGACGCTGGCGGCTGGCTGGCACGGTTGGGCTGGGACCGGCCGCGTGCCGCATACTCGATCGATCTGGCGCCCCTCGCTCCGAGCGGGTTGGTCGATGTGTTGCGAGAGACCAGCTTGCCGCTCGAACTACTCAGCGCACGCGCCGACGTAGTGGCCGAGCTTTTTCGCCTGAGCGCCGGCGATCCACTGCTGATCAACCTCTACGTGTCCGACCTGTGGGCACGCGGCGGCGAGGTGGCGCGCCTTCAACCGGAAGACCTCGCCGCGCTGCAGCCCGGCCTGGAGGGCTACTTCAAGCGATGGTGGAAGGAGCAGCACGAGCTTTGGGGCGAGCACGAATCGCCCTTGCGCGAACCGGCGGTGAACGCCGTCTTCGATGCGCTGGCCTGTGCGCTTGGGCCTTTGCTCACCGCCGAATTACTCGAACTGTTACCCAAGGCCCAACGTGTCTCAGTCTGGAGGCTGGACGAAGTGATGCAAAGTCTGCGCCGTTTCGTTGTGGGCGATGGCGACGTCCAAGGTTATTGCTTCAGCCATCCGCGCCTCGGTGACTATTTCTACGATCGGCTGACTCAAGCCGGCAGCGAACTTCAGCAGACCCAGCGCTTTGTGGCCTGGGGCCGTCGCTGCCTCGGCGAGTTGGCCAGTGGTCAGCGTCTGCCCTCCGATGTGCCGGGCTACCTGCTGCGGTATCTGCGTTCGCACTTTGACCGCGCCGCGTCACCGCCCGCGGATTACCTGGGTCTGGCCAGCACCGCCTGGGCCATGGCTTGGGAGCGGCTTGACCGCGGCAGCAATAGCGGCTTCCTGAGCGACCTGCGCCGCGTAAGCGAGATTATCAAACGCGTCGACGACGAACATGCAGCGCAGCAGGAACTGGCCCCGTATCTTGCCACCGAGTGGCGTTGCGCACTTGGCGTCGCCAGCATCGCCAGCCAAGCCAGCGCCATGTCGCCACGCCTGCTAGGCGCGCTGGTCGAGCGCGGTACCTGGACGTTGCCCCAGGCTATCGCCTTCGCCACGCGCGTTCCCGGGCCTGCACTGCGCCTGCACACCTCCTTGACACTAGTGGTAGTCGCGCAGGAGTCTGAACGCCCACTGGCGCTTGCGGCCGCGCAAGCCGAATTGCGCAGCTTGATGGCCGGCAAACCCGAACTCGCCATCGTTCAGGAGGTTTTGGTCGGCATCGCCCGTGACGCCTCCACACCGCCAGCGTTGGCAGGAGCACTTTTTACCGCAGTCGGTCAACTGGCGAAGCAGGGCCTTGGTACCGAGCAGTGCGACAAGCTGCTAGCGACGCTCGAGCAGGCCGCGCTATATTGTCCCGTAAGCGCCAAATACAAGGCCGCGCTTCTTGATTGCGTGGCCGATACGCGCGATACGCCGTCCAACGCCGTGCAACATGCACGACGTGCTGCGTTGGAGAGTTTGAGCGTCAGGCTTGCTTCACGCGAAAACCCTGCTGACCGCCTGCGGCCGCTGCGTCGCGCACTCAGCGACGGCGACGGCGGCGAATCGATTCCACTTCAATGGCGACTCGCTGCGCTCGAAGCTGCCATCGGGGTCCTAGCTTGCGCCGCAGCGATTCACGGCGAACTGGCCGAAGACGGGGTCACGCTGCTCAGCCAGGGCTGGCTGTGGCTGACGAGCAATTCGCCTGAGCATGCGGCGGCGATCTTCGAGGGCGTGCCAAGGGCGCTGAAGCCAGCGGCGCTGGAAACCCTTCTGGAGCAAATTCGGCAACATCCTCGTGTAGAACATCTGAGCATGCTCGAATGGCTCTTGCGAAGCCTGCCTGCTTCAAGGCGCGATCGCATCGGTGCCCATCTGGCCGAGGTACGCGCCAAGGTCGCTCCCGGCGCAGGGCACGGGCCCGATCTCGACGAAGCCCTGATCGAAGTTCACGACGCCGCTCTGCACAAGGTACTTGAGGCTCGCATCGCCGCGCAGCCGGCCGCACAGGCACTGCACCTTTGCTGGCGGGTCGCGCGTCGCGGTGTCGCGCCCGCACTACACGCTGCAATGGGACGTTGGGCGCTGCGCGCAATGGAAGGCCTGCAGGGCACCAACGATGGCGTTTTGGCTCTGGAGGCCTTGCTGGACCTCGTGGAGCCACCGGGCTTTGGCGACTCGTTCGCGGGTTGGCGCGAGCTGCAACCTACTGACACCGTCACTCTGGAAGGCGATGGGCCACCGCCGCTGGGACGGCAGGCGAAGCTCCTGATGAAGCTAGCCGCGGCGCCTCGCTCCGAGCTCTGGGCCTCTGCACAGCACCTGTCGCGCAGGCTACCGGAACGGCATGAGGTTGCGAGGTTGCAGTGGCTTCGCATGCAGCGCATAGGTGCTTCGCTGTCTACCGATTCGAAGGGTGCGCCGGGGGCCGATGTCGGGCCTAGCTGTGCGCGAGTCCTGGCTCGCCTAGAAGAGAGACGCCTTAGCCCCGAGGACCTTGCCGCAGAAGTGGCCCTCGGCGAGCGCGCGCCGCCCTCGCTCGCACAAATGCTCAAGCTATTGGGCGAGTTGGCCGGCTACGGATACGCTGAGCTTGCGCGCGAGACCGTGCCTCATGTACTCGCCGGGCCGCTGGCGGCATCGCTGTTCGGCGAGACCTATGAGGACGCTGAGGTGAACGACCTGTTGGCCACGCCCGCGCTGGCGGCCACTGGGGCCTTATGGCCACCAAGCGAGGAGACGATTGCGGCCCTGCGTCCACTCCTGGAATCGGTGTGGGTGCGTGCCGACGCCGCCGCGCTGAATGCGCTAATGTTCGGCTCAACACGGCCCGCGAAACCACGACCTGTTCCCGACATTGTGCGTCACAGGGTACTTGCATTTGCGCTGGGTGAGCCGGGCCGTCTTGAGGCCGCAGGGGCGCAGCTATACGATGTGTCTATCCATATCGCGCGACTGGCCCATCCGCCCGACGGTCTTGTCCTAAGGGTGCTGACCGCATTGCGCGAGGATTTGAGTCTAACCCCCTCGCAGCGGCGCGATGCACTCAAACCACTTGCCTACGTGCTGCCACGCTCCGCACTGGCGCGGTGGCTGGAAGCTGCTTGGCGAGCCAAGCAGCATGTAGGGGAGTTGCTGCAGCATCTGCACGCGGGGGTAATCGATCCGCTGCCGCTCTCGCGCCAGCTAGTGCAGGCAGTAGCGCAGGTCAGCGATCCGAGGGAACGCCGGGATTGGCTCGTTAGGCTCGCCAGCAGTCCTTCACTGCTGCATTTGGACATGCCCTGGGCTGAAGCGCTGCCCATCGGGCGAGCGCTCCCTTCGCCGCCTGATCGCCTAGCAGCACTGTGCGCGCTGCTCCCCGCGCTATCGCGCGAACAGCGCTCTGAACCGCTGACCGAGGCGTTGAGCCTCGCGCCGAGGGTGCCCGAGCAGCCCGGGATTGCATGCACCCTCGTGCAGATGGCGGTGGACCTCGGGCTTGACGAGCCCTCGTTGCGTGAGCAAGCGATCGCAGCCGCGGTAACCATAGCCGACCGTACGCTGCGCAGCGATGCAGTTGCGACACTGGTTACTAGGCTCGACGGCGAACCCTTGGCCGCAGCGGTGGCCTCGACACGCCGCATCGAGGATGCGGCAGAACGCGTTCGGGCCATGCGCGCCTGCGCGGAAGTGTGTCCGGCGGCGCTGCGACCGGAAGCCGCGGCACACTTGCGTTTGGCGATCGAGGCGCTGCCCGCCGATGCCTTGCGCGCGGAGGCTCTAGTATTCGCCTCGCCGTTGTGGCCGCCGAACGAGCGGTGGCCGCTCTTGGCCGATGCATTGCGACAGGCACCGGGCACCGGCACGGGGTTTGTGGCCAGCGAGTTGGTCGATGCACTCGTCGACGCAATGACGGACGCACCCTGGCGCATCTGCGACGCGGCCTTGCGGTGGCTCGGCCGCTGGCCCGCCTCCGATTTGCGTTCGAAGGCGTTGTGTCAGCTGCTACCAGGGTTGCCGCCGGGCATGAGATTGCCGACGGTGGTGTTAATCGCCGAACAGAGTAGTGCGGACCTTCCGTTGCCGCTGGTCGCCGATTTGTCAGCCGACGAGATCGACTATGCGCTCGCCCTGGGGTCGCGCCTTCCGCCAACTGCGCGCACCTTGCTGCGACGGGTGAGTGACGCACAGGCGGGCAGGGTCCGGCTCGAAGCACCCGGCGAGGCCAATGTCACTGGCCCGGCCATCGAAGCACAATTGGCTCGCGCCGCCAATGATCTACAGCGTTGCACCGCCATATGCCGGATCGCACGAGGCACGTTGTCACCATCAGCGCTCGCGACGGCCGTAGCCGCAACACGAGCGATTGGCGACGCCGACGCGCGCCATACGGCGACACGCTGCTTGGCGCTCCATGTTGGGAAGGCCTCGCTGCCCAAGGCCATCGAAGCCGTGCAAGACATCGAAGATGCCGGCGATCGATCGTGGTTTCTCATTCGCCTGGCACTGCGCTCATCCGGCAGCGCACGCGAAAAGTTGCTCGAGATGGGCTTGGCCGCCGCGGAAGCCGCACCTGAAGCGTTCGACCGACTTCGAGCAGCATGCGACTGTGCCCTGCAGTGGCCATTGCTGTTGCCGAAAGTACTGGCGTTAATGGCCGAGGCAGCCGAGGAAGACCTTCGATCCGATGCCCTGCGAGGTCTGGTCGAGTGTAAGAACGACTGGCCCGACCGTGCGCTGGCCGAGTGGGTCTGTGCCGTTAAGGCTCAGCTCGGCGAGTGGCGCTGTGCGCGCCTGCTCGCGGACCGGGCGGAGACGTTCGGCGCCGCAGCCACCAGTGCGGCGCTCGCGGCCGCGGCATGCATGCGGGGCGGCGTAGCGCGCCACCGCATCCTCGTGGCCTGCGCACCCCGGATGACTGACGCGCAACGCGGCATGGCCGTTGAATTGCTGGAGTGCCTCGAGCCCGACTTCGCTTGGCTCGAGGCGTTGGGCGCGCTATCTGCCCGCTGGCCGGCAGAGCTGACTCCAGCCCGCGCTCGGCGCGCCTGCGACGCGATGGCACAGATTCACGATCCGGCCTACATCGGAAGCTGGCTACAGCGGGTTGCGTCGGCTTGGCCGGCTTCGGAGTGGGCTCTGTTCGTCGAGGCAGCATCCGCGCTGCGCGGCGATGCGCTGCGCGGCGGCGTGCTCGCGTCGGCGATCCGCGCTTGCGGGACCGATGTTCCAGCAGAACTGGTCACCGCAGTGCGCGCGCTGCGCGACGCGCAACAGCGCGCACTACTGCTCGGCCAGATAGCGCTGCTTTCGGAGCCTGTCGACCTGTACCTACTCGCCCAAGCGCTGAGCGAGGCCAATCGATGTGGCCATGTGCGATTGCGCATCGAGACCACGGTAGCGATGGTGTGCCGCGCCGGCATTATGGTAGTGCCGGTCTTCGATGCCTTGTTTGAGCATTTCGAGAGCTACCGACTGCCGGCGCTACAGGCATTTCGCGACGTCGCGCCCTGGCTCGACGATGCAATGGCATACCGCCTACTCGATGAAGTGCCCTGGCACCGGCTCTCGTGCGTCACTGCGGAATGTTCGGATTTGTTGTGCGCACTGGCGCCAGCGATGGGCCCGGTGGGCCTGCCGACCCTACTGCGTGCATCACCGCGCGTTTGCGGTGAGCGGCACGGTGCCCAGGTGCTGGTCCGCTTGGCGCCAACCATTGGTGACGAGGCATCGCAATCCGCAGCGCTCGAGACGGCCCTGGCGATAAGGGATGCGTGCTGGCGCGCGGAGGCGTTAATAGGGATCGCCGCGCAGCTCGATGCTGAACAGCAGCGAATCCTGCTCACAGCCCTCGTCGACACCCCGCGCCAAACCGAAAGGGCGAGACGACTGCTGTGCGTGCGGCCGCTGATCAAGCAAGAGGCAATGCAGCAATGGCTCGCGGGCGCGGCGTCCATCAGCCAAGTCGACCTGGCTTCGAGCTTGCCCCCTTCGGAAGCAGTTGAGCCGCTGCATAAAGCACCAGGCGATGCCGCCGTGCAGGCACTCGACGCGCTAATGGACGAATTGCCCGCGCACTCCCGCACGAGCGCGGCTGGCCGCCCCCCCCCCGCGCGCGTGCCATCGCCTGGGCTGGCCTTGCTGTGCGAGCGGCTCGAGGCGCTCGAAGCCGAGACCGACCGTTTCGAGGCGCTAAAGTTGGCGCTGCCGGGTCTGAGATCGGCCGATCGAATAGCGCTGCTGGAAAGGCTGCCGGCGCACTTCGGACCCGATCGCCTGGATCAAGCCCTCATGAAGATCGCGCCAGGCCTTACCGGAGCCGACAGCCGGGTCTTGGTAGCGGAGCTGGGTCGCATCGAGGAACCAGCGCGACTGTGCCGACTGATCCGAGGTCTGCACCTGCAAACGGCCGACGATATGCGCAGTGCTTTCCTGCAATCGCTGCGCAAGGGGCTGGACGCGGGCGTTCGAACGGACAGGCCTGCGCTGGTTCGCCTTTTGTGCGCTTGGGCGCCGGCGACGATCCAGATCGGATGCGAAGATGCGCCGCTGCAGCTGATCAAGGCAATCGACGAGGTCGGCCGAATGTGGCCTTGATTCCAACCTGCAATGCAGCCCCGGGATTTGGCGCCACGCGGGCGTCAGCCGAGCGATGGCTTGAGTGTTGGGATTCGGAGTGAGCGGACGGCCGCAAGATTCCGTGAATGCATTCAACCCATGTCGTTAAGCCGCCACCCGGGCTTGCCGACCCGGACTCTTGCGCGGATCGTCGGCACGAAGACATCGGTGGCGATGCGGGTCTCGGTAAACTTGCCGTCCCCGCCCTCCTCCACCTCGGTACGGACCTTCTTGCCCTTGTAGGTCGCACCCTTGATCAGCAACGTGCGGCCGGATCGCGAAGTGACGAAGCCGCCGAGTTGACCGGCAGCCAGCGCAAGCGCCAGGTGCCAGTCCGAGAGATCGCGCAGCGGACGCCGGGGCGGCGCCTCGGCGGTTGCGAAGTGCTGGCCGAACTGCGGCCACAAGGTGGATTCGGCCAGGCGTTCCAACTCGCCGGCGAGCTCAGGTCCGTTCAGACGGATCGCATTGAAGGCGAAGTCGGCCGCCTCGATGGCGTTCGGCACCCGGTAGGGTTCCTCGCACCAGTCTTCCGGCAGCACCGGCGGCAGCGTGCCCTTGCCCATCGCCGCAAGTTGCCCGGCGAGGGCATGGTGGATGCCCGCCGCGCGTCGTTTGACGCCGAAGAGCACACATTGCCGGAAGCGGGTCTCCGGCGCCTGCCACCACGTGACGCGCGTGAAGTTGCGCGCAATCAGGGTCGCCAGTTCCTCGTCGAAGATCGTGTGCGGCACGATCAGCACGAGGATGCCGCCGGGCTGGACCCACGACAGCGTGCGTCGCAGGAACTGCAGCTCCAGCCGGTCGGTCCGCCGGCCCTCGCCGGTGCCGGCGTTGTCGGCGATCGCTTGGCCGTAGGGCGGGTTGAGAAACATCAGGCCGATCGAGCGGCCCGAGACGAAGACGTCGGCGACGTCGGCATGCAGCACCGTATCCAGCAGGCGCTTGGCATGCCAGGCGCGATCCCGGTCGAACTCGACGCCGAGCGCCGAGACGGCGGCACCGCAGTCGCCAAGATGCCGCCGCACTTCGGCGAGCGCCGTGCCTTCACCGCAGCACGGATCGAGGATACGGAGTTGCGGCCCATCGGCATCGAGCGCGCCGAGGATGCGTTCCAGCGTGACCTCGTCGGTCGGGAAGTAGCCGTTGCAAATGAAATTGCGCGCGAGGCGCGGAAAGATCAAAGCCATGGCGTTCTCCAGCAAATTGGCGGGAACGCCGACCCTTGCGGGTGGGTTCCCGCAAGGGTGGTTGGCAAGGCTCAATCGAGCCTCAGCAGGAAAAACTACCGTCGCCTTTGTTCAAGGCCTGGCCGTAGGGAGCGGGTTGGTGACCCTCTCCGGCATTGCGGGAGCACGGCCGACGCAGATTCGGCACCGGCGCGACCGCCCTCAGGGCCAATGTGGCCCTCGGGCCTGTCGTGGCCGACGGTGACGCCGCCGGCCAACCTTGGATGATTGCGGGAGACGCACGTGTCGCCTCCCGCCGCATCAGATCTGGCCATGTTCGGCCATCGACAGAACTTCCGGGCCCGCGACGATCAGGTGATCGAGTACCGGGACGTCGATTGTCGCCAGCGCCGACTTCAAGGCCTGGGTCAGCATGATGTCGGCCTGACTCGGCTCGGCCGTCCCCGACGGGTGGTTGTGCACGCAGATCAGCGCCTTGGCGTGGCACTCCAGCACCGCGCGAACCACTTCCCGCGGATAGACCGACGTCTGGTCGATCGTGCCGCGGAAGAGCTCGACTGCGGCGATCAGGTGATGCTGGGCATCGAGCATCAGGCAGACGAAGGCCTCGACCGGGCGTTGCCCGAGCTCGAGCTTCAGGTAGTTGCGCACGGCGTCCGGCGAGGTGAGGACCGAACGGGATTCAGCCTCGCTCACCAGCATGCGCTTGACCAGTTCAATGGCCGCAGCCAGCGTCGAGGGTGGCAGACCCTGGGTCACCGTGTATGGCATCCGCTGGGCCTCGCACAGCACCGGCCACAGTCGGCCGTTCGCGCGTGCCAGCAGCGCGTCGGCCTGCTCGGTGCCGACCAGCGTGGCCAGAAGGGTCCGATCGGGGAGATCGGCACAGGGATTTCTATCGGACATCGCATCTCTCCAGATGGATCGGGGATGTCCGCCCCGTTCGGGGAATGACTCCCCGACGGGTGGCAAAGAATGGGCAGCGCCGCGTTCAGTGCGTCGTGCCGGTGCGGCCGCACTCAACAGCCAGTTCACGCCGGATGATCTGGTCGCGCATGGCTGCCTGCTCGGACGTCAATGACCTACCCAGCTCCTGCAAGGCTTGCGCGGCGGCCATCGCCAGCGCGAGATCGGCACGCAGTTCGACCAGCGCGGCCTGCTCACCGGACTCGGCGAAGCGGGCATACATGCGTCCGAACTCGCTCCAGCTGGTCCGCAGATCGATCGTGATCGTCAGTCGCTTCATGGTTCGGCTCTCCTGGGATGAGTGGTGCGTGCCTGCCCGGAATCCGGGCAGGCGTATTGGTGCATCGGGCGATCAGTCGTGGTTCGCGACATACGCCCTCCCCTCGTCCATGCCGAACAGGGTCGGCCAGGTGAGCGCACCTTCGGAATCCGCCCGTGACGCCCTGGCGGGCGTCTCGGGCGGGGACTTGAGGCCACTGAAAAGGCCACGGATCGCCCTGCCGACCGCGACCCCCGCCGCCTCGACGGGGTTGGTGATCAGGGCGCGACGCGCCGCCAGGTACAGGGCGGCGTAACGGCTGCGCATCTCGGGATGCGCGTCGAAATGATCGACGACGAGTCGAGCGACGTCGGGGTCGCCGACGTCCGACAGGAGGATCTGCAGTTGCTCGGCATTGTGCTTCGCGAGCGCTGCAGCGACTTCGGACGAGTCCTGTTTCATGATGATCTCCATTGAAAATGGAGATCCGTCCCCCACGGGAGACGGATCTCCCGTGGGGTGGAACTGCGAACGATGCCCGACGCCCCGAAGGGCGCATCCGGCAGCAGGTCGAAACCTGCCTGGGCTGACCGGACGGTTCACGGCGTGACGCCGATGAATGTGTTTGGCCGAAGGCACTTGTCAGGCAGGCGCACGCGCGTGCCGGAGAAGTCCCCTCGTGGCGAAATCTGGGGTGCCGAGTCGAGCCATGGATCGACCAGATCCGCAGGTCGTCGGCGATGCTTGCGAGAAACGTGACGCGCGACAAGACCTTCGACCTTGCCATCGAGCGCTTGCGGCTTGTCGTTGGCTTCGACCAACGGGTGCAGAGGACGGCAACGGCTGCCGCTGGCGGCGGGCAAACCCGCGCGGACGTCCAGGCGAAACCCTAAGGGAAGGCGGCAAATGCGACTTTCGCTGCTGCAGGAGGATCTGAGTCACGAGGCCCGGCACCCTTTCGGGTACATTCGGTGGCAGGTGCTAAACCCGCCTGGGCTGACCGGACACGGAGGCTACACTTCGGATCATAGGACAAACCTCTGCCTATGCCCAGAGCATCAGCAGGACTCTGCACCAGCTCAACACCAGGATCGCTCGGAGCGCACCGGGACGAGCATCGGGCCGTGCCCGTCGACGTGCGAACGTCGCCGGATCGCTCCTGCGTCGGGGACGCTGCTCGAAGGGATGTCGTCGCGAAGGTCCAGGAAGATCGTGTGCAGGTTCAAGTGCGGATTCAGGATCCCGGACAACTCGGCGAGCAGTCGGCGGACAGGCGGGCTGGCGACACACATCGCGGCGAGGTCGCCCTGGGCGAGTTGGCGCTCGAGCGCCAGCAGGACGGCTGCACCCTTGACCGCCGGCGGATCGGTTTCTCGCGAGCAGCCGCTGGAACGACCGGTCGTGCCAATCAACGCTGCAATGGCGTCCAGTCGCGCGACAACGGCCTGCCGTCGTCGCGCCCGGAGCTCGCAGAGCTTGCTGCGGAATGCCTGCCAATCTCGTGCGGCGTCGATTGAGCGATCGAGGTCGATTGCCCCCGGCAGCACGCACCGCTCAAGCGAATCGATCAGGATCCAGGCTTCCGAGTCCGAAGCCGCCAGACGCGGCCCGCCAAGGCCGCCTGGCCGCGGATGGTCCACGACGTCGTCACGCCGGACCTCGGCGGGCACGTCGATTCCGGAGAGCCCAGATTTGCCACCATCCCTGTCCTCGAGCTTGGGCGCTTCCATCAATGGTCTCCTCCTCGATTCGCAAAGCCGCGACCCGAGTGGGTCGCAGATTGCTTTATCCAGGTTTCATATTTCTGCCGGGCGACCGGCGGTGACACCATGACGCTTCCCGAAACGGACGCGATGGCATCCGCTTTGGGAACCGTGTGGGTTCCTGTGGATTGAACGAGCGCTTTGAACTGCGCCTCCTGCGCGGTCGCCGATGACCGGCGTCGCGAGGCACCGCTGATGGAGGCCTGGTGCCGATGCCGTGGGCGGGCGAGACACCCGCGCCGAAATGCCGCCGCGCATCGGACGCGCGGCTGTCCGGGTTCGCGCCGATCCCGCCTCAGGCGGGCTGTCCGCAGCAAGACCGGCCTCGCTGCGGACAGCCCGCGAGTTGCGGGCCATCCGGTGCTTTACTGTCCGTCCCGGCCGCTGCGCCGGGAGAGGTAGGAGAGGTACGCTTCCGCTTCCCGCGGATACCAGGTCTGATCATCCGCAACAAACCCGTACGACAGGTCCCGCTTCAGCCGATCGCGCTGCTCGCGAAACCGCAGTCGCTCGATCGTCGCATCCAGCTTGACGGGCGAGCGGGCCTCGATCGCGCGAGCCAGGTCCTCGCCGAACAGGGTCACCAGCCCAGCTTCGACCGGTTCCGCCGACGCCGACACGGCATCCAAAGCTACGGTCGCCGCGTCTCGATCGTCACCATCGAGTTGGGAATCCTCCGGGGCACTGGCGGTGCCACCAAAGCTCGACTCGTCGGCGGGGTCCGGCTCGGCGTCACTGCGCTCGGCCTGCGATTCGTGTTCGTCGTCGATCAGCAGATCGCTCA
>JAGRFZ010000104.1 GCA_020445785.1 Rhodocyclaceae bacterium | reverse complement strand
TGGTGCCGGCATCGCCCTGGCGGATCAGCGCGAGCCTCGGATTGGTCGAGGTGTCGCCGGTCGCGAGCCGGTCGTGGCGCAGGCCGAGATTGACCAGCCAGCGCTCGCCGAGCCGCAATTCGTCCTGCACGAACACGCCCCATGCCTGCTCGTCCTGGTCGATGTCGAGATAGGTTTCGGGCGGCGACAGATCACGATTGACCAGCCGGATGGTACTGTCCCTCAGGTACTCGCCCCAGAGGGAAAGGGTGTGGCCGTCGTAGCGGCGGGTACGAAGCTGACCTTCCAGCCCGTAGCGTTCGCCCAGGTCGAAGTCGTGGTTTACCGTGGGCGGGGGATAGTCGGTCGGGAAGTCGCCACGATACTCGTAGCGATTGTAGAAAGCCTGGAGCGCCCCTTCGGTCTGCGCCGAAATGTTCAGGGTGCGGCGGGCGCTGGCCTGGACGAAGGTATCGTTCTGCCGCAGCCGGGGGTCGTTGAAAATGGTGCCGTAGGGTGCGCTGGGGTCGGTCTTGGTCCGTTCGCCAGCGGCCAGGATGAAGCGCCAGGCGTCCACGTCGGCCCGCGCGAACAGGCGATTGATCGCCTCACCGTCGATGCCGCGGGCGACGCCGTCGGAGTCCTCGCTGGCGAGGCCCGGAAATCGGACGTCGCCGCCGCTGCGATAGCGTCGACTGACTGACATCAGTGCCCGCGAGCTTTGCGTCGGCGCCCCTTCCACGGTGACCGACGCGGCCCGCTCGCCGTGGCTGCCGGCCTCGAGTCGCAGGGTGCGCCGGCCGAGGGGGTCGGGACGACGCGTGATGACGTTGAGCAGTCCGAAGAAGGCATTGTTGCCGTAGGCCGCCGAGCCCGGCCCCGGTAGGAACTCGACGCGTTCGACCAGAGCGATGTCCACCGGAAATTCGTTACCGACCGGTCCCTGGGAGTACACCGGGTCCGTGATCCGCACACCGTCGATCATCACCAGCAGGCGGGTGTTGTAGTCGCCGGCCGGCAGCACCCCGCGGGTGCCGACGATTTCGTAGCTGCCATCGTAGCCGGTGTGCAGTCCGCGGATCGAGCGCACCACATCGGCCAAATTGCGATGCCCCAAGGCGCGGATCTCCTCGGCCGTGACGATCGTGACCCGCGATGGCGCCTCGGTCAGCTTCTGTGGAAAGCGTCCCGCCGCGGTCACCATGCGAATCTCGCTCAATTCGGCCAGATCCATCGCGAACAGGCGCTCCATCTCGTCGCGATCTGCCGAAGCTTGCGCAGTGCCGACGGCCATCAGGGCGGCGAGTGCGGCCACGAGCAACGGAAGTGGGCGAAATCCGGCGGTCACGAATTCGGGGCAGGAGAACTGGAAAATGCCCTAACGGCAGCGGCGGGAAAATCTGTACGGCCGCATCGGCCGTGTCGCAGTCCGACGCCCCGCTCAACCGTGCTGCTGAGTCTGCCAGGCCATCATGCGCTCCACGTAGCGGGCGATGATGTCGATTTCCAGATTGACCCGGCTGCCCGCTGCGAGGCATTTCAGCGTCGTCACGGCGACGGTATGGGGGATCAGGTTGATCCAGAAATCCGTGCCGTCCACGCGATTGACGGTGAGGCTGACGCCGTCCACGGTGATCGAGCCCTTGCGGGCGATGTAGCCGGCGAGCGAGGCCGGCGCCCGGATCACCAGTTCGTGGCTCTCGCCCACGGGTGCGAAGCGCAGCACTTCGCCGACGCCGTCCACGTGGCCGGTGACGATATGGCCACCGAGGCGGTCGTCCGCCCGCAACGCCTTCTCCAGATTGACCGCCCCCGGCGCCGAGAGTCCGACGGTGCAGTCGAGCGTCTCGCGGGAAACGTCGAAACTCGCCCGGTTGCCGTCGATCGCGACCACGGTGAGGCAGACTCCGGCGTTGGCGATGCTGTCGCCGATCGCAATGTCGTCGAGGCCCAGGTCGCCGACTTCGACCTGCAGGCGGACCCCGTCTTCGAGGGGCTGGACGGTGTCGATGTGGCCGATGGCCGAGATGATTCCGGAGAACATGCTGGTGCGGACCACGAACGGGAAAGGCCGATCTTAGGCCAATTCGGTCCGCACTGCGCTGAAGGTCAGCCGCCGGTGGTGCGTTCGAGTACCGCCTTGAAGCGATCGGCTGGCATATAGCCGACAACGCGAACCCCTTCGATTTCCTCGCCGCCGGGGCGGAAGAAGACGATGCCGGGCGGGCCGAACAACTCGAAGCGCGCCAGCAGTGCTTTGTCGTCGGCATTGTTGTCGGTGACGTCCGCCTGCAGCAACAGCATCTGCGCCATGCGGCCGGCGACCGCCGGATCCGAGAACGTAAAGCGTTCCATCTCCTTGCACGAAACGCACCAGTCGGCATAGAAGTCCAGCATCACCGGGCGCGTCGAAGCCGCCACCGCGGCATCGAGTTCGGCCACGCTGCGCACGCGCTGGAAGTGCACCGGTTGTTCGGCTGCGACCGCGCTCGCGCCACCGCGCAGGCCGGCCAGCGGCTGCAGCGGATCGCGCGCGCCGCCCAGCGCCCCGAGGAGGATGGCGCCGCCGCAGACCAGCAGGATCACGCCGACCGCCTTCCAGAAGCGCTGCCAGCCGTGGGCATTGTGGGGCAGCGGGTCGATCGCCCGCAGGAAGATGCCCGAGAAGATCAGCAGCGCTGCCCAGGCCAGCATCGTCGCCAGCGCCGGCAGCACCGGAGAAATCAGCCACACCGCGATCGCCAACAGCATCACGCCGAAGGCCTTCTTGACGCCTTCCATCCACGGACCGACCTTCGGCAGCACCGTGCGCGCCGCCACGCCGACCGCGAGCAACGGCGTGCCCATGCCCAGCGCCATGACGAACAGCGCCAGGCCACCGAACAGTGCGTCGCGGGTCTGGGCGATGTAGAGCAGCGCGCCGGCCAGCGGTGCCGCGACACAGGGGCCGACGATCAAGGCCGACAGCACACCCATCACGACCACGCCACCGAACTGGCCGCCGCGCTGGTGGTTGGCGGTCTCCGACAGCCGGCTCTGCAGCGCGGTCGGCAACTGCAGTTCGTAGAATCCGAACATCGACAGCGACAACACCACGAAGACCAGCGCGAAGGTGCCCAGCACCCAGGCGTTCTGCAGCGCTGCCGACAGCAACGTCCCGGACATGCCAGCGGCAACGCCGGCCAGCGCATAGGTGACCGCCATGCCGAGGACGTAGGCCAGCGACAGGGAGAGGGCCCGCATGCGGCTGATGCCGGTGCCGTGACCGACGATGATGCCGGACAGAATCGGAATCATCGGAAAGGTGCACGGCGTGAATGCCAGCAGCAGGCCGAAGCCGAAGAACGACAGCAGGACCAACGGACCGCTGGCGTTTCTCAGCATCGCCGCGATCGAACCGGATTCGTCGTCGGCGGCCGGGCTGGTCGCCGCCGCGCTCGCGGTCGCCGCGACCGGGGACGCCTGGCGCGCGCCGGGATCGTCTCCCGGCGGACCGTCCGTGCGTCCGCCGAGGAGCTTGTCGAGCAGACCGCCACCACCACCGCCCGAGCCGGTCAGTGAGACGTCGGCGACGTAATCGGTGGGCGGATAGCAGATGCCCTCGTCCCAGCAGCCCTGGGCGACCACCGTCAACTGGAAGCCGGCAACCGCCTCGGGCGCTTCCACCGGCAGCGTGAAACGCACCTCGTCGCGGTAGATCTCGACGTCACCGAAGAACTCGTCGTGCTTCTGCTTGCCGGGTGGCAACGCGGGCGGGCCGAAGCCGACTTCCGGGTGGTCCGCCTTGAACCGGAAATTGGCCTTATAGAGGTAATAGTCTTCGTGGATGTCGAAGACCACCTCGATGCTGCCCGGGTCGAGCGAGCGGGCCTGCATCTTGTAGGCTTCGAGCGGATGCAGCGGTCCGGCGGCGAAGGCCAGCACCGCCCAGGCCAAGCTTGCAAAGAGTGCGATCAGGCGGGCCATCGGGAGCATTCGGGACATCGGATCAGGAATCGGCTTCGGTTTCGCCCGCCACCCACTGCAAATAGCCGGGCAGGCCTTGTGTCACAGGGACCGCAACGATCTCGGGAAGTTCGTATGGGTGATCGGCGAGGATGCGGGCTTCGAGCGCGGCATAGCGCGCCTGCGTGGTCTTGATCAGCAAGCGCACCTCCTCGGCGCATTCGGTGGCGCCCTGCCAGCGATAGACCGAAGTGCAGCCGGGCAACACGTTTACACAGGCGGCGAGCCGCGCCTGGACCAGGCCATCGGCCAACGCCAGCGCCGCATCGTGGTCCGGCAGATTGGTCAGCACCAGCAGGATCGGGTCGTGATCGGGCATCGCAACGTCGCGCGGATGGGGTTCGACCCATGATTATAATCGGTCACCCCAGCCCCGCCCGCTGCTGCCATGCCCGCCTCCGATCGCGACTCGCCTCTCGCCCACGCCCCTCTCGGCCGCCGGGTGGACTACCGCAGCGACTATGCGCCGGAGCTGCTGTTTCCGATCGCACGTGCGCCCAAGCGTGCGGAGCTGGGCGTTCTGCGCGATCCGCCGTTCTACGGCATCGATCTGTGGAATGCCTACGAACTGTCCTGGCTCAACCCCCGCGGCAAGCCGGTGGTCGCGATCGGCTGCTTCCACGTGCCCGCCTGTTCGCCCCGGTTGGTGGAATCCAAGTCCCTCAAGCTCTACCTCAACTCGCTCAACGGCAGCCGATTCGAGTCCGTCGAGGAAGTCCGCCTGCGCGTCGCCACCGACCTCTCGGAGGCAGTCGGGGCTCGGGTCGGCGTTCGCATCGAGCCCTTGTCCGGGCGGCCGCGGCGCCGGATCGAGGCGATCGACGGCGTGCTGATCGACGATCTCGACGTCGCCATCGACACCTATCGGCCGGAGCCCAGCTTCCTCGGCGTCGATGCCACGGCGGACATGGTCGAGGAGACCCTGGTCTCTCATCTGCTCAAGTCCAACTGCCTCATCACCGGCCAGCCGGACTGGGCGACCTTGGCGGTGCGCTACCGGGGCCGGCCGATCGATCGCAGCGGCTTGCTGCGCTACATCGTCTCCTACCGCGAGCACGACGAATTCCACGAGCAGTGCGTCGAGCGGATCTTCATGGACATTCGTCGCTGTTGCCGACCCGAACGCCTGGCGGTGTGGGCGCGCTACACGCGTCGCGGTGGGCTCGACATCAACCCGTTCCGGGCCGACGTCGAGGATGCCTCCCCGCCCGGCAATTTCGGCGATATCCGGCAGTAGGTCGGCGGCGCCGCGACCGGCCCCAGCCGTATTGCTCGATCGTTGCTTCGAGCTGCCGAGCGTGGGCTAACCGTGCCCCGTGCTGCATGCGCAACGCCCGGTTCTTGCTGTTGGTGTCGGCGAGCACTGCACCGAGAAAGCCGATCGTGCCGGCGCCCATCGGCAATGCCCGGAAAGCGTCCGCGACGCGGTGGATGTAGGCTGCTTCGGCGCCAAGTGCGAACTGCGGCAGGGGTATCGACAGCAGCGCGATCAGCGCGAACAGACCGGCGAAATTAATTCCGATCAGGAACGTGGCGTGCTCGTTGCATGCGCCGTATGCATGGATTGCATGCACCGCTTTGCCGCCGGCCATGGGCAAATCGGCTCCAGTAGGGTTATGTTGGGGCGAGGGCGACGGCTTTTCGTCCCGCGCGGCGGCCGGGTGCGGGCTTGGACGGGCGCGCGCGGCGGGGCAGTCCGCCGGGCGCCGTTCCCGCCGCGTTCGGCGGCGATTTCAACAGGTTGCGGCATTGCGGCCGTTAAGCCCGGAAGGATCAGGTGCGAAGCGCCCATGGTGCGGTGTTTCGCGTACAGTGATACGACACTCGAGCGCAGGCGTGGGCAGATATGCCTGCGGCTCCCGTTGGATCGCAGGTGGCGGCGGCTTGAACATGAAGGTCTCGGACGCGCGGAGTTTGCACGATCGCGGCTCGCTCGATGCCCGCATCGAGCACTGCTATCGCCAGTTGCCGATCGCACTGGCGGTGAGCCTGGTCAACGGGACCATCCTGGTGCTGGTGCTGTGGGGGGCGATCGAGCCGGCGACGATGCTCGGCTGGCTGCTGCTGCTGCTGGCGGTTTCGGCGGTTCGCTACCTTCACCTGCGCGCATTCCGGCAGCGATCGCTGGCGGATGGTGTTTCCCTCGCCCGCTGGCGGCGGCGATTCGTGGCTGGTGTATTGGCCGGCGGCATCGTCTGGGGGCTCGCGGGCGCGCTCATGTTCCACCCGGATTCCTTTCCGCATCAGGTTTTTTTGGCCTTTCTGTTGGGCGGCATGATGGCCGGCGCGATTCCGGTGCTGTCCGCTCTGGAACGGGTCTATCCACTGTTCGCGATCCCCGCGCTCGTGCCGATTGCGGTGCAGATGCTGCTGGTCGGCGACCGCATCCATCTCGTCATGGCGCTGCTGCTCGCGATCTTCGGGGTCGGCATGCTGGCGTCGTCGGCCCAGGTGCAACGGGTCTTTCGCGAGGCGGAGCAATTGCGGCGCGAGCTGTCCAGTTCGCGCGAGGTCAGTCACGAGCTCGAACGCCTGGTCCGGCTCGACACCCTGACCGGCATCGCCAACCGCCGACTGTTCGAAGAGGAGCTGTGGAAGGAATGGCGGCGTGCCGAGCGGGACCGCGGCGTGCTCGCGGTGATCTCCGCGGATATCGACCACTTCAAGGAATACAACGACCGCTACGGTCATCCAGCCGGGGATCGCTGCCTGATCAAGGTCGCCCAGGCGATGGAGCAGGCGTTGTCCCGTCCGGGCGATGTCGTCGCCCGCATCGGCGGCGAGGAATTCGCGTTCGTGCTGCCGGGCACCGGTGCCGACGGCGCCCGGGCCGTCGCGGAACAGGTACGCGAGCGTGTGGCCGCGTTGAAGTTGCCCCATGCGGCCTCGAACGTCGGTCCGATGGTCACCGTCAGCTTCGGCGTCGCCGCGACCGACCGCGGTCGGAAGCTGACGGCCCCGACCGATCTCGTGCGTGCATCGGATGCGGCGCTCTACGACGCCAAGCGCCTCGGGCGCAACCGCGTCGAGGTGGCGCGCGACTGAGCCGCCCGCTCGCCCCGGTTCAGCCCGGCGGGTTGCTGTCGCGAAAGCTCGGCCGCGCCAGCAGGGCCTCGCCGTACGCGGTCAGGGCCGGGCGACCGTCGCGCCAGCCGAAGTCCGGAAAGCGCAGATCGAGGTAGCCGACGGCGCAACCGGCAGCGATGTCGGCGATCGAGAGCTGGCCGCAATCGAGGCCCGCCTTCGACGCCAGCCGCCGGGCGAGGGCATCGAGGCCGCGGCCGATCTTTCCGTACTGGCGATCGATTTGGGCCTGGCTGCGCGTTTCCTGCGGCCGGCTGCGCTCGAGGAAGGCCAGCACCGAAGCGTCGATGATGCCGTCCGCCAGCGCCTCGCTCTGATGCACCGGCAGCGCCGCCCGGCGATCCGCCGGTAGCAAAGGCGGCTCCGGATGCATCACGTCCAGGTATTCGGCGATCACCGGCGAATCGAACCACACACTGTCGTCGTCGGCGACCAGCGCCGGTACCTTGCCGAGGGGGTTGAATTCGGGCACCCGGGTGGCCTCGTTCCACGGGATGTCCTCGACCAATTCGAAGGGCAGCGCCTTTTCGGCCAGAACGACGCGAATCTTGCGGGCATAGGGGCTGGTCAGCGAGCAGATCAGGCGCATCTCGGATTCCTCCTGGGGCGAGGCGGCGACGGCGCAGCGTCAGAGCGCCTGCCAATTGCGCGAGATGATCTCGCGGATCACATGCAGCTTGCCATGAAAGAAATGGTCGGCCCCCGGCACGACGACGACCGGTAGTTCCTGGGGCCGTGCCCAGTCCAATACATTGGCCAGTGCGACCGTCTCGTCGAGTTCGCCGTGGATCAGCAGAGTCCCCTTCGGCACGTTTTCGGTGCTGTAGCTGCGGGCGCCGGTGACCTCCCCAGCGGCCGTGCCCACCAGTACGATCCGATCGGGCGGAGTGACGCCGGGGGACAGGCGCGCGGCCACCCGGGTCTGGACGAAGGCGCCGAACGAGAATCCGCCGAGCCCGATCGGCAGACTGCCCCAGCGCGATTGGGCCCAGGCCAGCACCGCCAGCATGTCCTCGGTTTCGGCCCCGCCATGGTCGTGGGCGCCCTCGCTGGCGCCGACGCCCCGGAAGTTCGGTCGCAGCGTGGCAAATCCCAGGTCACGGAAGGCGCGCGCCAGGGTGTGGGCGACCTTGTTGGTGTTGGCGCCGCCGAAGAGCGGATGAGGGTGGGCGACGAGGGCGATGCCGCGCACCTCGGACGGTGCGTCGATGAGGGCCTCGATGGTGCCGTCAGGGCCCTTCAGCAAGGCCTTCTCGGTCGGCAGGGGACGGGTCATCGCAGGATCTCCAGGACTCAGGGCAGCCGCAGACGCTCGACGATCTCGCCCTTGATCAGATGGCGTTCGATGATCTCGTCGATGTCTTCGGTGTCGACGTAGGTGTACCAGACCGCGTCGGGATATACCACCAGCACCGGTCCGTCGTCGCAGCGATCGAGGCAGCCGGCCTTGTTGATGCGGATATTCCCCTTGCCCTTGAGTCCGAGCTTGGCGATGCGGTCCTTGGCGTAGGCCTGCATCGCGACCGCGTTATGGTCGTTGCAGCAGGTCTCGCCCGCAGCGCGTTGATTGAGGCAGAAGAACACGTGGTGCTTGAAGTAGCTCATGGTGGGACTCCGGTGGCGGCGGGGTTGGATTCCGGTACGGACGGACAATGCTAGCAGTCTGCCGGGTCTGCGGCCGATCGGCCGCAGACCCGGCCTCGGGCGCCCGTCGGTGTCTGGGCGGACCGCTGCGGGCGCGGCGAATCCGCGTCGCCGGGCTCATCGGCGCATTTCCGGGTTCAGGGCCCCCAGCAGGATCAGGTAGGCGAGGGCCAGGAACGGCCACAGGCTGGAGACCAGCTGGGTCGCGCCGTGGAAGTTCAGGAAGTGGCTTTCGCCGATCAGTTGCGGGTAGGACAGCAAGTATGGGTTCTGGGGCGCCAGGTTCACTAGCACGGTGGCTGCCAACAGCGCCGTCGCGGCCAGACCGTGGGCCAGCGGGCGCGGTAGCGAAAGACCCACGAACACCAGCGGCACCGCCGCGATGAGGCCGGCCCGCCAGCCCGGTGTGGCCCACGCGAACGGATCCGCGGCCATCAGGAAACTGGCGCTGGCCAGCGTGTTGGCGCCGAGCGCCAGCAGCACCAGCAGGAGAATCCAGCCGAGGGCGCCGTCGCGGGTCATGGCCCGTGCCAGCAGCACGGCCGCCAACAGGTGGCCGGCGGTGATCGCCGCCTCCAGGCGCAGGAACTCCTGCGGGCTAAAGGGCAGTGGTGTCGGCAACTCCAGCAGGCGTCGCAGGTCGCCGGTCGAGAATACCGGGCTGTCCGGCACGAGCTGGGCGAACAGCCACAGGGCCATCAGGATCAATCCGGTTTCGCCGAGCGGGCCGGCCACGATGCGTCGGCTGCGCCAGCGATGGATGCCTCCCTCGTGGGCGAACAGGCGCGGGCCCAACCAGGCGCCGAGCAGGCCGCCGACGAGGCTGCCGAGGGTATTGAAGCCGAGATCGAGGTTGGAGGCGACCCGGGTCGGCAGGAAATTCTGCAGGGTCTCGAGGCCGAGGCTCAGCGCGAAGCACGCCAATACGGTCACCGTCACGCAGGTGCCCAGAGGCATTCGCCTCGGCAGGGCCGGCACCAGCAGGAAGCCGAGCGGCACGAAGCCGAGCAGGTTGAGCACCATGTCGTTGACCCGGTAGTAGCGGGGCCACGGCGCGTCCAGGAAGTGGAACGGATGCAAGCCGCTCTCGTGCCAGCCCGAGAACGGGTGCAGGCACGCATAGATCACCAGCAGCGCATAGGCGAAGGCCAGGTGGCGCGGAAGATCGGTGGTGGAACGGAACACGGCGGCCATGCGACGCGCGAACGGGTGGTCGGGCGCCCCATTCTAGGACGTGTTGGCGGCCGTGGCGGCCAAATCGCCTCGGCGCGCTTCGCGACGCGCCGCAGGCGCTGCGTCAGCCGCCGCGCAGCAGGGTCTGCAGGTGCGCCGGCTCGAGCACGCTCCAGTCGACCGCGTCGAGGGTGTTCTTGACCAGCAGGCCGAGCTCGGTGTCGCCTTCCAGCAGCAGCCGGCGGCTGAAGAAGAGCGTGTCCGGGTCTTCTTCGCGCATCGCCAGCGCGAGGAAGTCGCGCAGTGTCGCCGCGATCCGCAGATCCTCCCGCTGACGGTCGAAGAGTGCCCGGAATCCGCGCGGCCCGAGGGTGAAGCGCAGGCTCAGGCCGGCGTCGGAGACGTCGACCAGCAGGCGCTTTCCGGTCAGGGGCTCGAGTTGATCGCGCGGCAGCAGCCGGTCCAGGGCGAGGTTGAGGGCGCCCACCAGGGCTAGCGTCGGCGGCAATTGCGGCAGTCGGCCGACCAGCGCGGCAACGCCGGGCGGGATCGTGATCGCGGGGAGCGTGCGCGGCATCTTCAGTTCCTCAGGCGATGGTCTGGTCAAGGCCGGCACGACCGTACCAGAAACCGTTGCAGGCTTCGCCCGTCATCAGCGGGCGGCTCGCGTCGAAGGCTGCGCGCGCCGTGCCTCGTCCGGCGACGGCGTCGGCGAACAGGGTGATGATCTCGGCGGTGTGGTGGGCCTGGGGACTGATGCGCAGCACGTCGACGCGGGCGCCGGCGAGCGCGGGCAGATCGGCCAGCAGGTTGTGGATGCGGGCCGATTGGGTCTGGATCCCGTTGATCGTCAGGAATGGCCGGCCCTCGCGGGTGGTGAGCGGCAGGCCGTCCTCGAACGCGATGCAGCGGAATTCGCAGGCGTCCTTCTGCAGGTTGAAGTGGCGCGCCGTGAAGCAACGCGCCGAATACGCCAGGGGCAGGCGGCCGTAGGCGAAGACTTCGCATTCCAGTGGCTCGCCATGGGCAGCCAGCAACTGGGACAGGGCATCGCCCGACACCTCCGGTGCGGCCACGAAGCGGCGCGCACCGAGTTCCACCAACAGGGCGAGGGTCTGCGGATTGAAGACGTTGAGACTCGGTCCGGCGACCCAGCCGGCGCTGCCAGCCAGCAGGTGGACGGCGGCCATGTCGTTGGCTTCGACTCGGAAGCGTGCCTGCTCGACGATACGGCGCAGGGTTTTGAGGTCGGATTCGGACTCGATCAGGGTCTGGCTCGAGAGCACCACCTCCTTGCCGGCCGCCGTCAATTGCTCGCCGATGTCGAGCCAGTCCGGCAGGCGCAGTTCGTGGCGGCGGGAGCACACCGTCTCGCCCAGGTACACGATGTCCACCGGCGCCGCGGCGACCTCGCGATAGAAGTCCAGGGTACGCTGGCGCGGCCAATAGTAGAGCAGGGGGCCGAGGGCGAGTTTCATCGATCTGTCCATGCTTACTTCCAGGGGCGGTGGTAGGCGCCCAGGGTCTGACTCTGGCCTTCGGAGATCTTGGCCAACTCCTTCTGCCAGACGGCCTCCGGGCGAAAGGTCTGCGCGTCGCGCAAGACCCGGTCGATCGCCTGGCGCCAGACCCGGGTGACCTGGCCGACGTAGGCCGGCGAGCGCTGGCGGCCTTCGATCTTGATCGCCGCCACGCCCATCTCGGCGATTTGCGGCAGCAGTTCGAGGGTATTGAGGCTGGTGGGCTCCTCGATCGCGTAGTAGGTCTCGCCGCCGACCTCGAAACGGCCCTTGCACAAGGTGGGGTAGCCGGCGCGCTCCTGCTGCGCGAAGCGATCGACGAGAATGCCATTCACCCGCGCTTCGAGGCCGGCGTCGGTCTGTTCCCAGCGCACGTGGCGGCCGGGCGAGCAGGCGCCGTTGCAGTTGGGCGACTCGCCGGTCGCGTAGGCGGACAGGGCGCAGCGCCCCTCCACCATCACGCACAGGCCGCCAAAGCCGAACAGCTCGATTTCTACCGGCGTGCGTGCGATGACCTGCTCGACCTGGGCCAGGGACAGCACCCGCGGCAGCACTGCCCGCTGGATGCCGAAATGTTCGTGGTAGAAGTTGATCGCCTCGTAGCTGGTGGCCGAACCCTGCACCGAAAGATGGAGGCGAAGCTGCGGGTGCTCGCGCGCGGCGTAGCGCATGAGGCCGGGATCGGCCAGGATCACTGCGTCGACGCCGCGCTCGGCGGCCTTGTCCACGGCGCGGGTCCAGTGGGCCCAGTTGTCGCTGCGAGGGTAGGTGTTGAGGGCCAGCAGAACCTTGGCGCCGCGTCCGTGGGCGTAGGCGATGCCGTCCGCCATGGTCTTGTCGTCGAAGTTCAGGCCGCTGAAATTGCGGGCGTTGGTGGCGTCCTTGAAGCCGACGTAGACACAGTCGGCACCGCAATCGACGGCGGTCTTGAGGGCCGGCAGGCTGCCGGCGGGACAGACGAGTTCGAGGCTCATGGGCGCACTTCGGGATTGCGGTCGAGCCGGCAAGCTTAGGGCCGGGCGCAGGCGAGGCGCTTGATCCTCGTCAACGATCGTTCACGGTCTGCCTGCTCAGCGCTCCGCCGCGGGGGCCGCGTGCACCGATTTCGGAATCCGATCGTCACCGCCGGCTGGTAGGCGGAAGAGCAGTGCCAGCATCAGGCCGATCAGGGCGAGGGAGAGGAATTTGAGCAATCGCATCGCGGGGCGGCTCGAACGTGGACAACGGCTGTTCCGACAATATACGCCAAACGTTATAGAGAATCCCGTGAACGCGACCACGCTCGTACCGGTTTCAGGTGCGCCCGGGGGCTTTGCCGGAAGTCAGCAGATGGGCGGCGATGAGGCCGTTGCTGAGTCCGAATACCCACGCCGCGGTAAGGAACACCGGCGCCAGGTAGAACACGCCGTCGTGGGGCACGAACCACAGCCGGGCCACCGTCAGTTGCCCACCGATATGGGCGAATGCCGCCAGCAGGCTGTGGCTGACCGGGCCGAACCAGCGTCGCGGCAGGTGCTGCCCGAGGCCGAGGGCGATGAGGCTGGCGATGCTGCCGGCGGCGCTGAGGAAGAAACCGGGCGCGAGGAACTGCCCCAGCAGCAGACTGCCGGCGAGCACCCGCAGCAGGGTCACCCAGGCGGCGTCGCGCCAGCCGTAGCGCCACAGCACGACGAGCGTGACGATGTTGGCCAAGCCCGGCTTGACCCCCGGCAAGGGCAAGGGGATTGCCGCTTCGGCCACGGTCAGCGCGATCGCGGCTGCCGCCAGGCGGGCGATGCGGGTGTCGTCGCGGCTGACCGTCAATTCAGTAACTGAGCGAGTCATGGCTGTTGTCGCCGCCGTTGAGCGATAGCGATACCTGATTGGGGGCGCAGATCGCGACCGCGCCTCCGCGGCTGAGCCAGCCTTGGCGCACACAGTACTGGCGCGGGCCGGGGTCCGACGCGACCCGGGCCCGCCCGCTGTCGACCTCGATGCGGGTGGTGCCGATCGGTCCGGCCACATCGAGTTCCCGGTGCCGGTCGAGGGGCAGTTCGGCGACGATGCGGCCTCCGGCCCGCACGATCGCACGGTCCGGCGCCTCGCCGCGCCACATCAGCGCGAAGCTGGCGACACACCCCGCCGCGGCGACCGCCAGGGTCAGTACGTCGCCGACCCGCAGGTGGCGCAGCCAGGTCTTCAGCGGGCTGCCGGCCATCGCCGCATGCCCCCCACGTCGGTGCACCGGCCGGCGTGTCCTTCGGCCCCTGCCACGGGCCTCAGACCACCGTGCCGGCCCTCGGCGGCAGCGATGCGGCGACTTCGCTGCGCAAGGAACGGTGCCGGACCAGCACGTTGGCGGTCGGACGAAAGCGCGCGGCCAGCCACTCGGCCAGATACACCGATCGGTGCTGGCCCCCGGTGCAGCCGATCGCCACCGTCAGGTAGCTGCGGTTGTCGCGCACGTAGCTGGGCAGCCAGGTCGCGACGAAGCGGTAGATGTCCTCGGCCATGCGCGTGACTTCCGGCACCCGTTCGAGGAACTGCACCACCGGCAAGTCCTTGCCGGTCAGGGTTCGCAGCTTGGGGTCGTAGTGGGGATTGGGCAGGCAACGCACGTCGAACACCAGATCGGCGTCGACCGGAATGCCGTATTTGAAGCCGAAGGACTGAAACATCAGGGTCAGCCCTTCCGCCGCCTTCAGGTCGAGGAAATTCTTGATCCAGCCGCGCAAGGTATTGGCGGCCTGGTCGCTGGTGTCGATGCGGTGCCCGAGTTCGGCCACCTCGGCCAGCGTCTCGCGTTCGCGGTGGATGGCCTCGGCCAGCGAGACCCCCTCGTCGGCCAGCGGGTGTCGCCGTCGGGTCTCGGAGAAGCGTTGGATCAGCGTGTCGTCGCGGGACTCGAGGAAGATGAAGCGCAGGTCGTCGACGATCTCGCGCAATTGCTCGAGCTGCCGTGGCAAGGCCGCCAGGCTGGCCCCCGAGCGCACGTCGACGGCCACCGCCGCGCGGCCGAAGCCGCCGCTGCGCAGATGGGCGATGAATTGGGGCAGCAGGGTCGCCGGCAGGTTATCGACGCAGTAGAAGCCAGCGTCTTCGAGCGCCTTCAGGGCGACCGACTTGCCCGAGCCGGACAGCCCGCTGATCAGCACCAGTTGCATGAGACGCCTCGCGCGGATTCGCTACCGTGTCGTTGTACCAAAGCCGGGCCCCTTGCGCCAGCGGGGCCGTCAGGTCGCATGCAGCATTCCGTGGTCGATGCGGGCGACGCCCGCGCGGACCAGATCCTGCGCCAGCGAACTCGCCAGCCGTTCCGGCGCGAGGCGCAGGTAGCGCCGGTTGATTTCGCGGTACAGCGTGGTCTCCTCGAGATAGCGCGGCAGTGCCTCCAGCGCAATGCTGCGGCATTCCAGCAAGCTGAAGGTCAGGCACGCCCGCACCGCATTGCGGGCCATGCGCTCGGCGTCGGCGGCGAAGGCCGCGACCCGTGCGAAGGCCCGCTCGAGCGCCTCGTCGACTTCGACGAAGGGTGCGCCGTGGCCGGGCAGCACGCCATCGATCGGTAGCCGCGCGATCGCCTCGAGGGTGGCGCGGGTGGCCGCCAGCCCCGGATCGGTGCCGAGCAGTTCGGGAAACTGGACCCCGAAACCGTCGCGCCACAGGGCGTCGCCGGAGATCAGGAGCCGGTGCTGCTCGTTGTGGAACACCAGCGCATGCATGTCGTGGCCCGGTGCCGCGATGGCGTGCCATTCGCACCCGCCGAACGCCAGCCGATCGCCGGCCGTCACGGTGTCGTCGTGGCGGAATGGGTCGCACTGCTGGTCGGACCAGCTCAGCAACAGGCGCGCCTCGTCCCATGCCGCGATCACCGGGGCGATGCCTGCAGGAACCGTGATACGGCAGCCGAAGGCCGCCTGTACCGCGGCATTGCAGCCGATGTGGTCGGAATGTCCGTGGGTGTTCACGAGGCGCGCAAGCCGTCGTCCGTCGAGTACGTGGCGAACCAGATCGACGGTCTGCCCGGCGTGGGTGACGTAGCCGCTGTCGACCATGGTCGCCGTCTCGCCGTCGAGCCCGATGATGTTGTTGGCCGACAGCCATCCCCGCTCCAGGACCACCAGCGATGGCGGCAGTTGCGGCGCAGTCATCTTCGAGCGCGCCGACCGGTGCGGGGCCGCGCGCGCGGTGCTCGACGGTTCATGGGTCTCGCTTCAGAGGGTCCTGAAGATCAGCTTGTCGCTTCCGACGACAATTTCGTCGCCATCGGTCAGTTGGACCGGATCGCGCCCCAGAGGTTTGCCGTTCAGCTCCAGGGCCCGCCCACTGACCTGGGTCAGGAAGCAGCCGAGCGGGCGTCGGTTGATGACGCCGAGGGCGCGCCCCTCGCGGCCCACCGGCAGCAGCAGCCCGTCGATCAGCCGCTCGGCACCCGCCGACGAGCCCGTCGTGGCCACCAGCTTGCCCTTCGGGAAGCGGGCGCGGGTGGCCCGGGTCGAGGCCGCCGCGGAGTCGAGCTCTGCGGCCACGACCTGGGTGTTGGCGGGCGCCACCCGTGGCGCGAGGGGGCTGATGATCTGGGTGCGGTCGAAGCCGACGCCGACCGAGGCCGCGTTCATGTACTTGATCCGGTACGGGCCGATGAAGATCAGATCGTTGTGCTCGAGCAGGTGGCGCGTGATGCGCCGGCCATTGACCAAGGTGCCGTTGGTGCTCGACAGATCTTCCAGGAAGTGGTCGTTGACGACCGTGGTGATCGAGGCGTGGCGGCCGCTGACTTCGCCGTCGTCGATGACCATGTCGCAGTCGGCGCTGCGCCCGAGCACCAGCAACGCCTCCTTGACCACCCGTTGCTCGATGATCTGCCCGTCCAGGCTGACGACGATCTTTGCCATGGTGTCAGTGCCTCGTTCCCAGCAGTGAGCGCAGCCAGCCGGTCAGCCGGCCGATCGCGCCGACGCTTTCCGGAGGCCTGTCTGCCGCACGGCCGGCGGCGGCCGGCGGGCCGGCCAGCGCCACCGTGATGTTGTCGTAGCCGCCGTTGTCGCGTGCGATCATCACCAATTGCTCGGCCGCCAGTGGCAGGTTGCTGCGCAACACCCGCAGCGCGAGTTCGATGTCCTGCCCGTCCACCATGTCGTTGAGGCCATCGGTGCACAGCAGGAAGATGTCGTCGCCCATGCACGGCACCGTGGTCACCATTACCGGTGGCGATTCGCCGTAGCCGAGGGCCTGGGAGACCAGATGGCGATTGTGGCTCGCAGCGATGGCGTCGTCGCCGATCACCCCCATGTCGCGCACCTGCTGGGTGAGGCTGTGGTCGCGCGTCAGCAGGCGCAGCTTGCCCGCGCTCAGGCGATAGGCCCGCGAATCCCCGAGGTGGGCGATGGTGGCCTGCTCGCCATGCAGCAGCAGGCAGGCCACGGTGGTGCCCATCCCCTTCAACTGCTCGCTGCCGGCGGCCCGCTCCAGGATGGCCGCATTGGCCTGCTGCATCGCATCGGCGAGCAGTGCCTCGGCGTCGGTGGCGCCGGACGGGGGCGCACCGGCCAGGGCGCTGCGGACCCGTGCGACGATGCCGTCGACCGCCAGGCGCGCCGCGACTTCGCCGGCATTGTGGCCGCCCATGCCGTCGGCCACCACCATCAGGCCCAGTTCGGGCACTGCGGCGGCGGCGTCCTCGTTCACGGAGCGCACGCAGCCCGGGTCGCTGAGACTGCTCATTTCGAAGCGGATTTGTTCGGTCAAGCCGTGCCCGTCCGTGCCGATGAAAGGATAGCCCGTTGCTGCCGGCAGTCTCATGCCGACCGCTTGCGGGCGAGCCGTCGAATTATTCCATAGTCGCAGCCGATCTCGCAGTTGATGGTGCGACTGGCATATCATGGTCAACGCTGGGAAAGCCTTCGATGCAGCGCAACGCACTCATGTCGAGTCTGCCCGTTTCCGACAGCAAAGGCGACCGCCGCCATCCCCCGGGGGCCGGCCACATCGGCCGCTATCGGGTGACCGCCACGCTGGGCAAGGGCGCGATGGGTACCGTCTATCGCGCCGAGGATCCCTTGATCGAGCGCAATGTCGCTCTCAAGGTCCTCAGTCTCGACCTGTCGCCGGAAGAGCGCGCCACGTTCCGCGAGCACTTCTTCAGCGAGGGTCGCTCGGCCGGTGGCCTCAATCACCCCAACATCGTCACCGTCTACGACATCGGCGAGAGCGAGGGGGTGCCCTACATCGCGATGGAGTTCGTCGAGGGCCTGAGCCTGCGCGAGACCCTCGACATGGGCACCGTGATGCCGGTGCGCCGCGTCGTCGACATCGGTCTGGCGATGTGTCGTGGGCTGGATTTCGCCCATTCGCAAGGGGTGATCCACCGCGACATCAAGCCGGCCAATGTCATGCTGAGCCGCAACGGTCTGGTCAAGATCATGGATTTCGGCATCGCCAGTTCCCGCGCCAGCCTGTCGCCGGAGCAGACCCTGCCGCAGGGCCATGTGCTCGGCTCGCCCAAATACATGGCCCCGGAGCAACTCCGTGGCGGCGTCGCCGACGCCCGCTCCGATCTCTTCTCGCTCGGCGTGACGCTGTACGAACTGCTGGTCGGCCGCAATCCTTTCGAAGCCGACAGCATCGGCGATGTGGTCGAAAAGGTGCTGCGTCTCGAAGCGCCCACCGCGCGCGAACTCAATCCGGACGTGCCGCGCGAGCTGGACCTGCTGCTGCTGCGGGCGATGCAGAAGGACCCGGCACGCCGCTTCCAATCCGCCAACGAGATGGCCAAGGTGCTGCGGCACCTGCGCCGCGAGATGCGCACCGCAGCGGCGCCCGGCAACACCCGCCGGGCGTCCGCAGTAGGCAGCCACGGCGCCACCGTGGTGATGCCCACGGCCGATGCGGCGGCGCGCGCGCGATCGGGACTGGGCCGCCGACTGCTGGCCGCCAGCGCATTCGCCCTGACGGTGTCGGCAGGCCTGTACGCGCTGCTCGGTGGCGGCGGCAAGGGGCCGGATGCGCCGCTGGCGGCGACCCCGGCAACGGCGCTGCCGACGCAGCGAACGACAGACGAACTGTTGGCCGAGGTGGACGTCTTCGCGCCGCCGATCCTGCAGTTGCCGACCGTGGACGAGGTCGCACCGCAGATCCTGCTGGAGCAGGCGCCGCCGGCCGCGTCCCGTGCCAGCGCGCGACCGGCGGCGCCGACACCGCCCCCGTCGGCCGCCGGCAGCGCCACCCTGCGTCTGTCGGTGCTGCCTTGGGGTGAGGTCTTCGTGGACGGCCGCGCGGTCGGCTATTCGCCGCCGCTGACCCGCCTGCGGTTGCCGCCCGGGCGCCATCGAATCGAGATCCGAAATCTCGATTTCACGCCCTTTGTGGCCGAGGTACGGCTAGAATCGGGTGGCGTCCAATCCCTCCGTCATCGCTTCGACCCATGAATTTCCGACTTTGCCGGCGCGTCGGCACCGCGCTTATCGTCCTGCTGCTGTCGGCCTGTGCCGCACGCCAGGGTGCGGCGCCGGTCGTGGATCTCGGGCGCAACTGGCAGACCGCCCAGTTGGCGCTGGAGCAGGGCCGTCAGCGTTACGAGCAGGGCCGCTTCGACCAGGCCGTGATGTGGCTCGACGAGGCATTGACGCTGGGCCTCAGAAACACCGAGGACAATGTCGAGGCCCACAAGCTCGCGGCCTTCATCGCCTGCGTGCAGTCGCGACCCGACGACTGCCGGCGCCATTTCGGCGAGTTGCTGGCGATCGACCCCGATTTCGAGCTGGCCCGCGCCGAAGTCGGCCACCCGATGTGGGGCCCGGTATTCCGCGAGGTCAAGCGGTCCGCCACCGCTCGCTGAAGTCGGCCCACGCCTGCCAGGAAAACGTGCGATGGATCCGGTCGTGCATTTCGAACTGCCCTACGACGATGCCGATCGCGTCGTGCGCTTCTACGCCGTGGTCTTCGGCTGGAAACTGCAGCCGCTCGGTGCGGCAATGGACCGCTACATCCTTGCCACCACCGCCGAGGCCGACGTCCGCATCGACGCGCCGGCGGGCGCGATCAACGGCGGTTTGTTCCCGAGGAAGCCGGACTGGCCGGCCCAGCAGCCATCGGTGGTGATCGGCGTCGCCGACATTCGCGCGACCATGAACCGGATCGACGGCGCCGGGGGTCGGGTGCTGGGCCAGCCGATGACCATTCCCGGCGTCGGCGAATACGTCGCCTTCCTCGATAGCGAAGGCAATCGTGGCAGCGTGCTGCAGGCGGCAATGGCGGGCGATCGGACGGCCGGCTAGCGTCCCCGGCCGCTGCCACGGCGGCAAGCGCACGAAGCCCGGTGCTGTCTCGGCTCGGGTGGCGCCGCTCGCTCTGCGTGAACGGTCGACTGCTGGCGAACCCCGATGTGCTGTGCTACCCATCGGATGAAGTGCCCGTCGCGGCGATGGCACGCCTCGCGCGGCAGGCCAGCTTCCGCGCCCGTGCTGTGCGAGCCGTTTCGGAGGACGAACCGTGAATTGCATTGGATGGCCGCTGCCGCGGCCGCGCTCCCGTCCGACGTCGTACGGTCGGGTGCCGACTGGTCGCGCTACGGTCGCGACTTTTCCAACCAGCGCTTCTCTCCGCTTGCCCAGATCGACCGCAGCAGCGTGCGTCGGTTGGTGCCGCGCTGGATCTACCAGACCGGTACGACGGCGTCGTTCCAGGCCACGCCGCTGGTGGTCTACGGCGTGCTCTACCTGTCCATGCCCTTCGACCACGTGGCCGCGATCGATGCGGCGAGCGGACGCGAGCTGTGGCGCTACGAACACCTGCGCAGAAGCAAAAAGATGTGCTGCGGACCGGCCAACCGGGGCGTGGCGGTCGCTGCCGGGAAGGTCTTCATCGGCACCGTCGATGCGCGCCTGATCGCGCTCGACGCGACCACCGGCAAACCCGTGTGGGACGTACCCCTCGCCGCCGATGCAGGCCCCACCGAGACGGTCGAGCAGCTCGACGCCGGCGGCGCGCTGCGGGCCAAGGCAGCCACCGGCACCACCGGCGTCGGCGCCAACATGGCCCCGCTGGTGGTGGACGACAAAGTCGTGATCGGCATCACCGGCGTCGACTACGGCCTGCACCTCAAGGCCGAGACGCGGGACGCGCCGGTGGGCGCGGTCGTCGGCTTCTCCGGCAGCTACGGCCGGCCCGGCTTCTACGCCGCCTTCGATGTCGAAACCGGCAGACGCCTGTGGCAGTTCGACACCGTGCCGGCCCGTGGTTGGGAAGGCCGGTTCCGTGCGACGACACCCGACGGCGTGGCGCTCAATCGCGACATTCCACGGGAAAAAGCCGATCTGCCCCAGTATCCGGACGCGGCGCGTCACGGCGGCGGCTCGGCCTGGACCACGCCGGCCTTCGATGCCGCCTCGCGCACGCTGTATCTCGGCATCGGCAATCCCTCGCCGCAGCTCGACGATACGTCGCGCCCGGGAGACAACCTCTACACGGTTTCGCTGGCCGCCATCGATGCCGACAGCGGTACGCTGAAGTGGCACTATCAGCAGGTGCCCCACGATGTCTGGGGCTACGACGTGGCGAGTCCGCCGGTGCTGTTCGAATGGCCGTCCGCTGCCGGCAGCGTCCCGGCCGTGGGCCAGGCCTCGAAGCTCGGCTGGTTCTATGCCCACGATCGCCGCAGCGGCGAACTGCTGTTCAAGTCGGCGCCCTTCGTGCCCCAGGAGAACCTGTTCGCGCCGCCCAGCGAGGCCGGCACCCGGGTTGCACCGGGGGCGGTGGGCGGCGCCAGCTGGTCGCCGGCGGCCTTCGACCCGGGCAGCGGGCTCGTTTTTGTGGCTGCCTCCCACATGCCGATGCGCTACACCGTGAAGTCGTTGCAGCGCGGCGCGGACGACCGCCCGATCCGCTATACCGAGATGCAGCCGATCGACGAACCCAACTGGGGCACCCTGACCGCGATCTCCACGCGCGACGGCGGCCGTATCCGCTGGCAGCACAAGACCGCGGCGCCACTGGTCGGTGGCGTGCTGGCGACCGCCGGCGGCTTGGTCTTCATGGGCGAAGGCGACGGCAACCTGAATGCCTTCGACGCTGCTACCGGCGAGCGGCTGTGGCAGTTCCAGTGCGGTGCCGGCGTCAATGCGCCGCCGGTGAGCTACGCGGTGGACGGCGTGCAATACATCGCCGTCGCGGTCGGTGGCAATGCGCTGTTCGGATTCAAGGGCGGCGGGGCGCTGATCGTTTTCGCGCTGGCGCCTGCCGATCGCTGACCGGATGCCGCAGCAACGCGGTGGCCCCGGCCCCCGCGTGCCGCAAGCCATCGGTTCGTTCAGCTATCGTTCAGCCACGCTCGCCTAGTCTGGCAGCCATGGAAGCCACGACGGCTTCCGCCAACGGACAAAAAAGGAAGAGCGAAATGAAACCGATCAAGACCATTCTCCTCGCCGCCGCCCTGTCGGGCATCGTGTCGTTCGCCCACGCCGGGCACCGGGAACACGGCCGCCAGCACTGGGCACGGGTCACCGATGTGGCGCCGGTGTACAAGAGCGAACGGGTTGCACAAGAGGTGTGTCGCTCGGACCATCGCAAGGGCCGTCGCCACGATCACCGCCACGACGATCGCCGTCGCCACTCGCAGGCCGGCGCGGTCATCGGCGGCATCGCCGGCGGCATCATCGGCCATCAGGTCGGCCGTGGCGAGGGCCAGATCGCCACCACCGCGGTCGGCGCGGTGATCGGCGCGGTGGTCGGCAACCGGATCGACAACGGCCGCTTGGTGCAGGTCGGCCATCGCGGCCGCGACGAAGCCCGCTGCCACGTCGAGTACCGCACCGAGGAACGCCTCGTCGGCTATCGTGTCAGCTACCGCCACCGCGGCCATCAACACACCCGCTTCATGCGCGAACGGCCGGGCCGCTGGGTCGAGCTGGATCGCCGCGACCGTCGGGAAGATCGGCGCCACCGTCGCGATCACGATCGACGCTGGTGAACCCGTGCTGCGACAATCGCCCTAGTTCGACCGAGGAAGCCCCATGCCCCGACTCTCTCTCTTGCGGACCCTGTTGATCGCGGTGTTGCTGGCTGCCGCGCCGGCCCATGCCATCGATCGCGACCAGGCCGCGGCCCAGGTGCAGAAGCAGACCGGCGGCCGGGTGCTGAGTGTCGACAGCGCCGATCGCGACGGCAGGAAGGTGTTCCGGGTCAAGGTGCTGACCCGCTCCGGCGAAGTGCGCATCGTCGTCATCGACGCCAAGACCGGCCGGGTGCGCTGACATGCGCGCCCTCCGCCACCGTCGCTGCCGCGCGAACCGCGGCCCGGGCAGGCCGGCATGCGCATCCTGCTGATCGAGGACGAAGCGGCGCTGCGCCGCGCGCTGGCCGCGGCACTGTCCGACGGCGAGGGCGCGGCGGTGGTGGACGAGGCGGCCGACGGCGAGGAAGGCCTGTATCTCGCGCGCGAGTACCCGTTCGACCTGGCGATCGTCGATCTCGGCCTGCCCAAGCTCTCCGGCCTCGAGGTCATCCGCCGCCTGCGGGCCGAGGCCTCGCGCCTGCCGATCCTGGTGCTGACCGCCCGCGGCCGCTGGCAGGACAAGGT
>JAGRFZ010000219.1 GCA_020445785.1 Rhodocyclaceae bacterium | reverse complement strand
CCGCGTTGGTCTCCAGCTTCTTGTGCCCGAGCATGACCTAGATCAGGCGGATGTCGACCTTCTGCTCGAGCAGGTGGGTCGCGAAAGCGTGGCGCAGCGAATGCATCGATACCCGCTTCTCGATGCCAGCTTCGTCGGCAGCGGCGTGGACTGCGCGGCTGAGCTGCCGCGCACTGAGGTGCTGGACCGGGTTCAGGCCGGGGAACAGCCAGCCACCGTCGAGCATCTTGCCCTGCGCCCGGGCCACCCGCCACCACACGCGCAGTCGCTCGAGCAGCAACGGTGAGAGCAGCGCGTAACGGTCCTTCTGGCCCTTGCCCTGTTCAACCCGTAGTGTCATGCGCTGGCTGTCGACATCGGTGACCTTCAGGGATACGACTTCACTGATCCGAAGCCCGGTCGCATACGCCAGTGCCAGGGCGGTTTGGTGTTTCAGGTTGCCCGCTGCAGCGATCAGGCGCCCCACCTCCTCAGGGCTCAGGATCACCGGCAGCTTGCGGGGCAGATGCACCGGCTGCATCTTGGCCATCAGTTCGGGACGGTCGAGCGTGACGCCGAAGAAGAACTTCAAGCCGGAGATCGGCGAGTTCAGCCATGCGGGCGAAGTCCCGTGATCCACGAGATACAGCTGATAGTTGCGCAGCTCCTCGACCGTCGCGGTATCGGGGGAGCGCCCCAGATACTTCGCGAAGTAGCGCACCGCGCGCACGTACCCTTCCTGGGTCCGGTCGCCCAGCTTGCGCATCCGCATGTCCTCGATCATGCGCTGGCGCAGCGGGCTGATCCGGGTCGTCGTTTCCATGACAGCCTCCTGTCGAAATCGAGGCGGATTGCCTCGCTTTCAACATGGCTGCCTACGGCCTGCGCATACCGAATATGTCCGAAAATCCAGGAGCGCTTGCAGACCCCCTACCGCGCGAGCGGTTTCGTCCAAGGCCGACCTCCTGACCGACCCAGATTGCTCAGTACCGTCGCCTTGTCGTTCTGTAAGCTGTCCTTCCATTGACATCACACGGCTCGCGTCGCTTGTGACTGGCCAGCGCGCACCGTCATCGTTCAAGCACCCGCGCCTTCCGCCTCGCGCTTCGCCGCGAACCTGACCTCGTCAACGCGAGCCAGCGTCAGCGAAATTTCCTCCGCCAGCAGGTGAAACGCCGGCACCCGGACGTCGGTGCCCTCGGGTGTGTAGTCGAACGGTCTCAGCTGGCCGACCACGCGCACCCGCGCGCCCTTGCGCAGCAACCTGGCGGCTCGCAGCCCCCGCTCATCCCAAAGCGACACCGGGAGCCAGAATCCACCCGTCTGCTCCAATTCGCCCGCCGCATTGCGCGTGTATTCATCGAAGAACACCCGCATTTCGGCCACCTGCCGATCTTCACCCGCGATCGGTACCGTCTTCAGCGTCGGGTCCGTCCCCAAGTTCCCCTTGCCTTCGAATCGATTGGACATCCGCTTCTCCTTGCGCGCCTGATGCAGGTTCCTTCGCCATGGGCGCGACACGCCGAAGGACACGATGACCGCCCTGCCCGAGTCATAGCGCACGAGGCGCGGCAGCCCGTTCATGCCGTCTGCTCGCCCCGGTCGGCGCCGGTGAGCGCCGCCAGCCGCTTCCGACGACACAGGTAGAGCGACAGGGCGAGCATCCGCAGACGCGCCTCGTCGTTCAATCGCAGGGCTTCCTGGTTCACCCGGCAGTACCACTGGCGCAGCGCTTCGGGCTGGCCATCGATCTCGTCCGCGAATCGCTCCCACGAGACGTGGCCGGCCTGCACTCCGTTGCGCCGCCAGCGCACGAAGATCCCGCCGCTTGGCCGTCGATGCACGGCGAGGTGGAGGCTCCGCCCGGCGGGGCCCTTGGTGCTTTCTGCGAGCTGCAGCAGTTCCTCCTCGATCCGCTCGACGGCCCGCCGCAGGCGTCGCTCCTCGGCCGCTTGACCACCCGCTGCGCCACCCCTACCCGTAAAAGCCTTTGGCTCACCCACGGCAGGACAGCCAGTTGCCGCAGCGCCGGGCCCACCTGCACTACCTGGCCCAGGACCGGCCGGCCGGCTGGCCGACTGCTCCACCAAGTGCCGCGAATCATGCCTCGCTGGGCTCACAGCAAGGTCTCCGACTCGCCATCGTCGGCCCCGTCACCGGCCGCCTCGATCTGCGCGGCCACGGTCGTCAGCAGGCGCCGGTCCTCGGCGGTCAGCTGCACCCGGCGGCGCGAGTGTCGCGGCATCACCTCGCCGGTAAAGACCTCCTGCGGCACCGGCCCGAAATGCTGCAGCACCGCCTGCACGCGCTTCTGCGCCATCGCCTCCGCCCCCGGTACGAAGTCCCGTCGCGACAGCTCATAGAGCTCGCCCTGGGCCAGGAAGCGTTCGAAATGGAACACCTTGTGGCAGTTGGCGCGAAAGCGTCGGGTGTGGTTGCGGATGCGCGTGCGCCCTTCGTCGTCCCGCAGCAGGTCCTTGCGGATCAGCGTTTTCACGATGCGGACGAAGTAGTCGTACTCGACGATCAGCTGGGCGACGGCATAGCCGTACGGGCTCTTGAAGCCCAGCTCGACCGTCTTCGGCTCGCGCGAGCGCAGCACCGAGAGCTTCAGGCCGCGATCGGCCATCGCGTCGATCCGCGCCTTCAGCTCATCGCCCTCACGACGCAGGTCGTCCTTCAACTGCGTCACGTACTGGTCGGCGAGCAACAGCGCCCAGTCGGCGTACGGGTTGTCCAGTGCCGAGCGCGCCCACAGGAAGCGTAGCGACGAGGCCAGCGCCCGGCCGCCGGGAATCGCCGGCAGGCGCTTGGCGGGATCATGACGGCGCCCGAGGAACATCCGGTAGCCCTCCTTTGTGTGCAGCGTCATCTGGTCGTCGTCGTCATCGACCAGGTCGCCCATGTCCCGCAGCTTGGACGCCTCCTGCTGGGTCACCCCGGGCGGTGCGGCGTTCATCGAGTCGTACTCGGCCTGCATCTGGCGCAGCTGCGCTTCCCGCTTCTGGAACTCGGCAAAGCGCCACCACATCGGATCCGATGGATCGGGGTCGTCCGCCTCGATGAGGTGGCGTACATGCTGCCGTTCCTGCTCGAGGCTGTAGCCGTCCTCGAACGGCGAATCGGGCTCGCGCTCGAAGTGCTGCGCGGGCCCACCCTCGAACGGCACGAAGCTGCCCGGCGTCATCTCGGCCATCGGCTTGGCAGGGGAAGACGGTGAATTCATTCGCTGACCTCTCGCGGCTGGGGTGGAAGAAAGCGCTCGCCCAGGGCGGCGAGAGCCGGGTTCGGTGTCAGGCCAGGCACGACCTGGCCGGACGGCAGGGGCTCGGCGAGCAGTGCGGCGAGCCGCGCAATATCGACGCGGTAGCGCCGCGGGGCGTTGCTCGGCGCATTCGGGTCGGCCCGGGCCTCGAGCAGGCCGCGATCGGCCAGATCGCTCAAGGCCCGGGCCACCGTCATCCGCGACAGCCAAGGGCAATGGCGCACGGCCTCCCGCCAGCTGAGCGGCACCGAGTGCTCGGCCGCATGCCGGTGCAGCAGCAGGCAGACGACGCTCAGCTGCGCCCAGTTCCCCCGCAGGGCCCACAGCAGCCTAGCCGTGATCTCGGACTCGGTCATCGGCTCTCCTTTCGTGACCCACTTTGGGCCACCGTTTCAGGTTCATATGGCGACCCAATCTGGGCCATCAAGTCATGGCACGCCACGTCGCAGGCTCCTTCGCAGTGCGTCGAGTTTTTTCTGGATCTCGGGGCTTGGTGCGCTTCCGGTCCCGGTGCTGGCGCCACCGGGCTCCGCGCCCTGCCCCGCGTCGGCCATGCCATCCGGTCGGCGCCGGCGCGCGGCGTCGAGCCGGGCAGCGTTGTGCCGGGCGATCCGTCGCTGCAGCGCCCGTGCCGGCACGAACTGCCCGCTGTTGGCCCGCGACACCAGCGCGGCGAGGTAGCCCAGCGGCGAACGCAAGGCGCCGCCAGCGAGATGTGCGGCCCACTCGTCGATCACCAGGCGGTTGAGTTGGGCATCGGCCAGGCGCTCAAGGATCCGGTTCGCTGCATGCTGCTCGTCGGGTCCCAGGCCGGGGGGCAGATCCCGCTCTGCGATCAAATCGGGATCGTGGGAATTGATTTTTGGAACTACTACTCCTGCTCCTTCCCGGTCCGATGCGCGCTCGAAATCGGCACTGCGGTGGTTAGGTAGTGGTTTAGTAGAAGTACACCTATATAGTGGATGCGACTTTTCGGCAGACATGTTGGCCGGAAAGTCGCATCCAAGTTGGCCGGTTTTCAGCATCCAGGAATGTACGTTTCCGCCATTCCAGTTGGCCGGTTTTCCGCATCCAGGATTGGCGGATTCCGCCATTCCGGAAATCGGCTCGGAGAGGCTTCCCGCGTGCGCATCGAGACCGTCCACCGACGTCGATCGATCGAGCTCTTCGAGGACACGATCGAAGGGCACCCGGGTCCGCAGGGGGGCCGGCATCATGCCGGTCTACGCC
>JAGRFZ010000218.1 GCA_020445785.1 Rhodocyclaceae bacterium | reverse complement strand
CCGCCATTCCGGAAATCGGCTCGGAAGGGCTTCCCGCGTCCGCATCGAGACCGTCCACCGACGTCCATCGATCGAGCTTTTCAAGGAGGCGGTCGAAGCGCACCCGGGTCTGCCGGCGGGCCGGGACGCTGCCGGTCCACGCTTCTTCGATCAGGCCGCCGCGCAGCAGGCCGGCGCGGGCGCGCTCCAGTTGCGCCCGGCTGAGCTGCAGCGTCTGCTGGGTTTCCGCCATGGTCAGCGCCAGCCAGGGGGCCTCCTCGGGGGTCTGGTCGCTGGCGTGCTGGCTGGCCATGGCCGTGCCTGGCTGGTCGCGAGACTCGCGGCGCAAGCTGGCGCACAACCAGCTCAGGTAGAGGCCGCCGACGACCGAGCCGGCCACCGCGATCAGGGGCCGGTAGCAGACGACGGGGCGGCCGAGCAGCGTGCGCACGACGGCTTCGGCCCAGGACCAGCGCGGCACGAACTGGCCGATCTGGCGGCCGAGAGACACGGCAAGGGCGTCGAGATCGACACGGAACCAGGTGCGCCGCGGCATCCCACGCGCGTGCTCCTGCAGCACCCCGAGACGCCGCAGGACGGCGCGGGCGCTCGACTGCTCGTGACGGCTGAGGCCGGTGAGCGTCTGCCACTCGCCAGAGGTCTGCCAGAACCAGCCGTTGCGCTCGGGTGCGTGACGCGCATAGTGGCGCGTCCAGGCCATCGCCTGACCGAGCATCAGGGCCGCCTTGAGGCTGCGGGTGAGCTGCGCCAGCGCCGGATAGAAGGGGATGTAGCGCTGGCCGACCAGGCGTCGCCACAGGGACGGCATCGCGTCCGCAGGGGTCGTCAGGACGGCCGTCGCGCTCACCGGCGTGCACCTCCGCGCGCCTGGGCGTCTCCGACTGCCGCGGCCTCGAGCAGCGCGTAGAGGCGCTCGAAATCGAGCCGGAAGAGCATCGGCGCATTCGGCTGGCGGCGCTCTTCGATCAGGGCCAGCCGGCGAAGGCAACGGCGGGCCCGCTCCTGTTCGCGCCGGGACATGCCGGTGTCGGCCGCCCACTGCGGCTGCGAGCGGGACCACCAGCCGTCCCGAGAGACCGTGATGCCCTCGGTGACGTAATAGACCGCGTACGAGAGCCACAGCGCCGCCAGGATGTCGCCGGTCACATCGACGTAGATGCGGTGGAAGACGATCGGGCTCTGGCCATGGATCTCCAGCAGCAGGGTCGGATCGATCGGCGCCAGCCGCGGTGCATCGCCCGCATCGTGTCGGGTCGTCATGGCGTCGGACGCTCCCGATCGGCCGGCACCCGATGGAAGGTCTCGAATTCGGCTTCCAGCGCGTTGCACAGATCGTCGATGCGCAGATGCTTGACCAGTTGGTGCATGGCGTAGAGACGTTCGACCGTGCTCGCGTGCGCCTGCGCCACTGCCGGCCAGCCGCGCCGGATGCAGCCGAGGTCGGCCTCGGTCGCCCGGGATCGCGCCGGCCGGCCGCGACGCCGGGTGGTGGCCCCACCACACAGCACGGTCAGCCGTTCGCGCATCGCCTTGGCCGAGACGCGGAAGAGGATGGCGACCAGCTCGGGTTGCGCGTCGTGAATGAGGAAGTAGTCCATCAGCGCCACCTCGCGCTCCTGGCGGTCAAGGCTGCCGGCAATGTCACGGTAGT
>JAGRFZ010000103.1:15871-32539 GCA_020445785.1 Rhodocyclaceae bacterium | reverse complement strand
CCTGGTCGCCGGCGCCCTGGTCGAGGTCGAGTCCTTCGCCTTCGTTCACCCCCTGGGCGATGTCCGGTGACTGGCGATTGATCGCCGTGAGCACCGCGCACGACTTGTAATCGAAGCCGATGTCGGAGTCGTTGTAGCCGATGCGTCGCACCGTATCCTGGGCCAGTTCCCGGTAATTGACATGGGCTCTCGTCGTGATCTCGCCCGAAATCACGACCAGGCCGGTCGACACCATGGTCTCGCACGCGACGCGGGCGTTCGGGTCCTCGGCGAGGATGGCGTCGAGGATCGCATCCGAGATCTGATCGGCGACCTTGTCCGGGTGTCCTTCCGAGACGGACTCGGACGTAAACAGGAATTCTTCACTCATCTGCAGTGCTCCAAAAAACAAAATCCCCGGTGGCTTGCGCGCTGCCAGCTCCGGGGACTTCGTCGAGCGGACGACGCTTTAGCAGTATTTGTACTGGCTACCCATTCCGCCCTGCAAGTTGTCGGTTAACTCGGCGGAGGCCGGTATTATAACGGCAGACCGATCGAACCCGATGGTCCACTATTGCACGCTCACCTGACTTCCGGCCCTTGATTGCGCGCCTCTTCTCCATTCTGTCCAGACTGTCGCTCGCGAGCCTGCACCGCATCGGATGGGCAGCCGGCTGGATCACCTATGGCGCGTCGCCGACCTACCGTCGACGCCTGCGCGCGAACTTGGTCCAGGCTTTCGGCGAGCCGCTGCCCCACGGGCTGCTGGGCGCCGCAGTGGCCGGTGCCGGGCGCCAGGTGTTCGAGTTGCCTTGGGTGTGGTTGCGCCCACGCGATCAGGTCATGGCGCGCGTGGCTGCGGTCAGCGGCTGGCAGCACGTGGAATCCGCCTGGCAAGCGGGCAGGGGAATTCTGTTCCTGACGCCGCATCTCGGCTGCTTCGAAATCGCGGCCCAGTACTACGCGGCCCGGCGCCCGATCACCGTCCTCTATCGCCCACCCAAGCGGCGCGGCCTGCAGGTCCTGGTCGAGCACGCACGTGCCGGTGGCGGCGCGATCGAGCTGGCGCCCGCCGACATGGCCGGGGTTCGCCGCCTCATCCGCGCGCTGCGTGCGCATGAGGCGGCGGGCATTCTTCCGGACCAGGTGCCGGCCCGCGGCGAAGGCGCGTGGCTGCCGTTCTTCGGCCGGCCGGCCTACACCATGACATTGGCGGCCAGGCTGTCGGCGATGGCCGGCTGCGTGACCATCCTGGCGTGGGCAGAGCGGCTCGACCATGGCCGCGGCTACCATCTCCATCTGAGTCTGCCGCAGTCGCCGCTGGAAGGGGATACCGAGCAGCGTGCGGCCGCCATCAACCGCGAGCTAGAAGGCTTGATCCGCTGCTGTCCGGAGCAGTACCTGTGGGGCTACAACCGATACAAGCGACCGGCGGGCGCGCCGCCGGCGGAGCAGGAAACACAATGAAGATTCGTCCTTCGGAACTCGGCGCACACCTGCTGGTGGCGCTGCTCTGGGTATTGCACTGGCTGCCGCTTCCGCTGCTTGCGGCACTCGGGTCCGGGCTCGGGCGCCTCCTCTACGTGCTGGTCCGCGGTCGCCGGCACGTGGTGCTGACCAATCTCGCCCTTTGCTTTCCCGCGTGGGAAGAAGCGCGCCGCCGGCAGGTCGCCCGCGACCACTTCGCCTGCCTCGGGCGGAGTCTGCTCGAACGCGGCTTGTTGTGGTGGGCCCCACGCGAGCGGCTGGAACGGATCATCACGGCCAGTGGTGAGTCGCGCCTGCGTGCGCTGGTCGATGCCGGCACGCCGGTGATCATGCTGGTGCCGCACTTCGTCGCGCTCGACGCGGCCGGAACGCGTACCGCGCTCGGCTTCGATGTCGTCAGCATCTATGCGCGCCAGCGCAATGCGGTGATCGACCGCTGGCTGCGCCACGGTCGCAGCCGTTTCGGCGACCAATTGCTGCAGCCCCGCCACGAAAGCATTCGCAGCACGATCAAGGCGATGCGTGCCGGTCGCCCGTTCTTCTATTTGCCGGATATGGATCACGGTCGCAAGGAGTCGGTCTTCGTGCCCTTTTTCGGGGTGCCCGCTGCGACCATCACCGGCCTGCCGCGTGTCGCCAAGATGGCCCGCGCCGTGGTCGTGCCGGTGTCGGTGCGCATGCTCGCCGGCGGGCGGGGCTACCAAGTGGCATTCGGCGAGCCCTGGCGCGACTTTCCGAGCGACGATATCGAGGCCGACGTCCGCCGCCAGAATGAAGCCATCGAGGCGATGGTTGCCGAGATGCCCGAGCAGTATTACTGGGTTCATCGCCGATTCAAGACGCGGCCGGAAGGCGAACCTCCGGTGTACTGAGCGGATCAGCCCGGCCCGGGCCCTGGCCATTCCGGCCCCGGCCGCCGTCGTGTCAGGGTTGTCCGGCGCGGTCCGCCGCGTCGCCGTCGGCGGGTGCGGCGCGCTTGGGCGCACATCCTGTCTCGGGCGCGCGCGCCGTCAGCCGGGCGATGACGATCGGAAAGGCGGCGGAAGCGAGCAGCGCGACCGCGGACACCACCAGTGCCAGCCCTGCTCCGGGCATTGCGAGCAGCGGATGCAGGCCATCGCCCAGCCCCGCCATGACGGCGAGCCCAGCGAGCAGGGTGGCGATGCCCAACGCCAGCAATACCCGTCCGCTCAGGGGTGTCGCGGTGGTCGGTGCCGGGCAGACTCGGTGGCGGTGGTTATCGGTGGACATGGGGTCCATGGTGTTCCGTTGGTCGACGGTCGCTGCACGCTGTTTACCCCTTCCCCGGGTAGACGGCAATGGGTGGCGTCGGCGAGAATCGCCGAAGGGCGTCGCGCGGCCGGAGTGCCGATGGCATGGGCGTCGAGGCGGCGACGGCGAGGCCATGAAGATACGTTTTACCAAGATGCACGGGCTGGGCAACGATTTCGTCGTCATCGACGCGGTCGGGCAGGCGCTCGAACTGGCGACGGAACAGGTACGCTTTCTTGCCGATCGCCATTTCGGCGTGGGCTGCGATCAGGTGCTGCTGGTCGAGGCCGCGGCTCGGCCCGATGTGGACTTTCGATATCGGATCTTCAACAGCGATGGGGGCGAAGTCGAGCAGTGCGGCAACGGCGCCCGCTGCTTCGTGCGTTTCGTGCATGACAAGGGCCTGACGGCCAAGCGCGACATCCGGGTCGAGACCCTCGGTGGCGTGATTGCGCCGCGGCTCGAAGACGACGGACAGGTGACGGTCGACATGGGCGTGCCGCGCTTCGCGCCGCAGGCGGTGCCTTTCCTGAGCGAGCACGAAGCGGTGAGCGAGCCGCTCGAAGTCGCCGGGGAATGCGTCGATGTCAGCGTGCTGAGCATGGGTAACCCGCATGCGGTGCAGGTGGTGGGCGACGTGGCGCGGGCGCCGGTGGCGCAGCTCGGACCGTTGATCGAGGCCCATCCGCGCTTTCCCGCCCGCGTCAATGCCGGCTTCATGGAGGTTGTCGACCGGGGCCGGATTCGCCTGCGGGTCTACGAGCGTGGCGCCGGCGAGACGCTGGCCTGCGGCACCGGCGCGTGTGCCGCGGCGGTCGCCGGGATCCGTCGCGGCCTGCTCGATTCGCCGGTACGCGTGCACACCCTCGGCGGCGTGCTGTCGATCGCCTGGGACGGACCCGGGCAGCCGGTGCGGATGACCGGGCCGGCGGTCAGCGTGTTCGACGCGGAAATCGAACTCACACCACAGGAAGCTTCATGAAGCCCGAAGAAGTCGCAGCCTATCTCCAGCAGTTTCCGGATTTCTTCGACCGCAATGTCGAACTGCTCGCCCACATGACGGTGCCGCATCCGGATACCGGCCAGGCGATTTCCCTCAGCGAGCGACAGATGCACGCCCTGCGCGCCAAGATCGCCCAACTCGAGCACAAGTTCGCGGAATTGATCCGCTTCGGCGAAGAAAACGACGAGATCGGCGAGAAGGTCCACCGACTGAGCCTTGCGCTGATGACGGCGGAAAATTTCGACGACATTCTGCAGATCGTGGTCACCCACCTGCTCGACGACTTTTCGGTTCCCCATGTCGCGCTGCGTGTCTGGAATTGTGTGTTGACCAAGGACGGGGACGAATTCGCGCCGGTGTCGGAAGCGGTCAGTTTCCTCGCCGGGGATCTCCAGCGACCCTACTGTGGCGCCCCGTGTAACGACGAGATCATGAGGTGGTTCGGTGAGTCGGCGGCGCAAATTCGCTCGATCTGCCTCGTGCCCTTGCTGCGAGACGGCATGCCTTTCGGTCTGTTGGCGATGGGGTCCGAGGAGCCAGAGCGTTTCTATCCGGAGATGGGGACGCTCTACGTTCGCCGCATCGGCGATCTCGTCGGTGCGTCGGTGCTCGGCGAACTGGGCTGAGGTCGGAGCGGTCCGGGGGTGCGCGACGAAGCCTGCCTGTGCGAGCCGATGCGTGCCTATTTGCGGCAACTGGAAATCGAGCGTCGCGCGAGCCCTCATACGCTGACCGCCTACCGGCGTGATTTGCTGGAGTTGTCGCGCCTGGCGGGCGGGGCCGATCCGACCGGGCTCGCGCCCCACGACATCCGGCGCCTGGTGGCCAGGTTGCACGGCGCTGGGCTGGGCGGGCGCTCGATTGGACGTCGGCTGTCGGCTTGGCGCGGCTTCTATCGCTGGCTGGTCCGCCACCGCGGGTTGGCGGCGAATCCTGCGGAGGGCATTCGGCCGCCGAGATCGCCGGCCCGCCTGCCGGCGGCGCTGACGCCGGACCAGGCCGCGGCCTTGCTCGACGCGAAGGCGGAAGATGTCCTCGAGGTGCGCGACCACGCAATGTTCGAGCTGTTCTATTCGAGCGGTTTGCGGCTGTCCGAACTCGCTGCGCTGGATGTCGATGCCGGCGTCGACGGTACGGCCCGCGAAGTGGTCGTCACCGGCAAGCGCGGCAAGACCCGCTGCGTCCCGGTCGGTGACAAGGCGCTGGCCGCGCTGGCGGTCTGGCACCGTCAGCGCGATGCGCTGGCGGCCGCGTCCGAGCGTGCCCTGTTCGTCGGGCGCCACGGTCGGCGGCTGTCGGCACGCAGCATCGAATTGCGGCTGGCTCGCTGGGCAAGACGCTGCGGTCTGGGCATCGGTGTTCATCCGCACATGCTGCGCCACAGCTTCGCCAGTCATCTGCTGCAATCGAGCGGCGATCTTCGCGCAGTGCAGGAGCTACTGGGCCACGCCAGTATCCGCAGCACCCAGGTGTACACCCACCTGGATTTTCAGCACCTGGCACGGGTGTACGACGCCGCTCACCCGCGGGCACGCAAACGCGGCTGAAGCCGCCGTCCTGCACGCTGCCCGGCGTCTCCGGCGGAGCGGTCGCCGACTTGGCCGCCGACGCCAAAATGCCCTATCCTGCTCGCCCCGCAGATCACCGGAGGCCGCCGGATGGCCGACCTGATCCTCAAGCCCGGCAAGGAGCGATCGCTGTTGCGCCGCCATCCCTGGATCTTTGCCGGATCGGTGGCGCGCACCGAAGGGCGACTGCGCCCCGGGGATACCGTCACGGTGCTCGATCGCGACCATCGACCGCTGGCGCGCGCCGCTTGGTCGCCGCATTCGCAGATCCGGGCGCGGGTGTGGAGCTTCGACCCGGCCGCGCCCGTCGACCACGCCTTCTTCAAGCGGGCGATCGCGGCCGCAGTGCGCCGACGCGCCGGGCACCCCTGGCTGAGCGGACAGCAGGGCATGCGCTTGGTGCACGGCGAGTCCGATGGCCTGCCCGGTGTGATCATCGATCGCTACGGCGACGTCGTCGTCGTCCAGTTGACCAGCGCCGGCGCCGACAAGTGGCGCGACGCCATCGTCGACGCCGTGATCCAGGCCACCGGCTGTGCCAACGTCTATGAACGCTCCGACTCGGACCTGCGCGCGCTGGAGGGACTGCAGGCGATGTCCGGCATGCTCGCCGGCAGCCTGCCGCAGGACTTGTCGATCGAGGAATACGGGGTGCGCATGGCGGTCGACGTGGTGCAGGGACACAAGACGGGTTTCTACCTCGACCAGCGCGAGAATCGGGCGCTGGCCCGCACCTTGGCGGCGGGCCGGCGTGTACTCAATTGCTTCTGCTATACCGGCGGATTTTCGTTGCAGGCACTTGCCGGAGGCGCCAGCGAGGTGCTTTCGATCGACTCCTCCGCGCCGGCGCTGGAGACCGCGCGCCGCAACTTGGCGCTCAATCCGGCGCTCGATGCGACGCGCGCCGAGTGGCGCAATGACGACGTCTTCCAGGCAATGCGGGGGTTGCGCGCCGACGGCCGGCGCTTCGACATGATCATCCTGGATCCGCCCAAGTTCGCGCCATCGGCGGCGCACGCCGAGCGTGCGGCGCGTGCCTACAAGGACATCAACCTGCAGGCCTTCCGCCTGCTCGAACCGGGTGGCGTGCTGATGACGTACTCGTGCTCGGGTGGCATCGGCATCGAACTGTTCCAGAAGATCGTCGCCGGTGCCGCAATCGACGTCGGTGCCGACGCGCGCATTCTTCATCGTCTCGCGGCGGCGCCGGATCACCCGGTGGGGCTGGCGGTGCCGGAGGGCGAGTACCTCAAGGGTCTGGTCTGCCAGCAGGCCTGAGGGTCGGAGTTCGTGCAAGCCCGGGTGCCGGCTCGGGTCGGGGCGCCAAGTCGTCGCGCACAATGCGCCGCGACCTGCCGTGGCGTCGTCTCAGCGCGTCGCAGCACCGATCGGTCCTGCCGGCGCCAGCAGTGCCCGCATTGCGCACCACAGCACCAGTGCGTTGTTGAGGTGCCACGCGAAGTGCGTGCCAAGCGGCCAGACGTCGCACCATTGCAGGTCCAGGCTGCGAAACAGCATCGAAAATCCGAACAGGACGGCCGCGATCCTGAGCCAGCCGGCAGCGGCCGCGTGCGGGCAGCCGAGGGCGAGCCCGATCAGCGCGAGCCACGGCCCGAGATAGAGTTCGGAACCGTTCAGCCATGGCAGCCGCAGGGTCGCCGCCAGCGCCGCGGTCGCCAGCAAGACCGCCCCCAGCGCGGCCGCTGCCTGCTTCGCTGACCAGCCGAACAGGCGCCGCAGCGCCCGATCCACGAAGAGCAGCACGAAGAGCGCGATGAATGCCACGTCGAGCACGCTCGCCCACACCGTGGCGATCGTATGGAAGACCAGGCTGCCGCAGCCGACCAAGGCCAGCAATACGGCCAGCAGGCGAAGGTCGAAGTCCCGCCTCATGCCGATGCGGCGGTGGATCGAGATGGCCGCGACGAGGAACGCGAGGTTGCTGACCGCATTCAGCGGCTCGGCCAGCAGGCCGGGTCCGAGGCGTTCGCAGTAGATGTCGAGCGCGGTGGACCACGCCATGGCCGTCCCTCCTCAGAAGCGCGCGAAGAAATCCCAGATCTCGTCGGCACCGTCGACCTCGCGGGCGACCTTGCCGATGCGATCCTCCGGCAGGTATTGCAGGCCCGAGGGCCAAGTGTGGCCGGCGCCGAGCAATTCGTAAAGGACCAGTGGCGCCTCGCTGCAGTCGATCCATTCGGTGCGCCTCAGGCGGGTGCCGTCGTCCTCCCGGTCGCGGCCTTCGCTGCGCGCGGCGGAGGTGGCGCAGCGGTGACGTGCGCGCCACAGGGCCAGCGTCTGATCGACCGAAAGCACGGTGCCGCGCGCTTCGCCGCCGACCCGGAGCGGGCCTCCCGAAATCGGTACGATCGGATCCGCGTCGCCGACGATGAGTGCCAGGGGTAGCGCCGGCCCGGCCGTGCAGTCGTCGGCCAAATAGTGGGGCAAGGTCATCGCCACGGACGCGATGGCCCGCACCCGACCGCCCAGCCGGCAGCCGAGCATGAACGCCACCTTGCCGCCGCGCGACATGCCGGCCACGAAGATGCGCTGGCGGTCGACCGGGTAGTCGGTCTCGAGTTGGTCGAGCATCCGGCGGAAGTAGGTGAGGTCGTCTCGCCGCGGCGTGAAGGTCTCGCTCGGGCCACCTTCACCGAAGTCCCACATGCGTGCCACGGCCTTCGGGTAGGCGACGATGAAGCCGTCGCGTTCGGCGAGTTGGTCGAAGCGTCCGCGGGTGAGCTTGATCATGCCGTAGTGGGAGCCGCCGGCGCCATGCACCACCACCACCAGCGGTCGCGGCCCCGGTGGGAGGGCCGGGGGGACGTAGGCCAGGTAGCTGCGACGATGGCCGCCCAGATCGAAGCCGTGCTCCCGCAGGGGCTGGTCGGCCGATGCATCCGGCAGCGCCGTCACGGTCAGCGCCAGCATCGCCAGCCGCCGCAGGGCGCGACCGCCGCGGCGCCGGCGGACTTCGCGTCCGGGATCAGCGGCCGGCATGGGTGCCTCGGGTGCGCCAGCCCGGCGTCGGTCCGGTTTCGCCGGCGACGAAGGCGCCGCCGATCAACGTGATCGCGATCAGCAGCGCGGCGAAGTATCTCCGGTGCCACGTAAGCGGCTTGTGCTCGCGGATGCCGCCGCCGAAGTTTTTCAAGGCGACCACGCCGAGCCCGACGATCACGAGCAGGCCGGCGCCGAGCATCCGCGCCGACCAACCGGTGACGTGGACGCCGACCGATGGGTCCCATCGGCCCGGCATGAAGAATCCACGCCCGCTCAACAAGTAGAGGCCGACCACCAGGCACAGGGTCATGATGAAGACCTGGAGCGAGCGCACCGGTGCCTTCTCAGACGCTGCCGAGCAGGGCGGCCACCGTCGGCGCGAGTGCGTCGCCCAACAGCACGTGCTGGTCCGCATCGAGATGGATGCCGTCGATCGCGCTGGCGTGGATCACCTCGCCGGCATCGAAATAGGGGCATTCGAGTCCGGCAGCGACCGCCCGCAAACGCTGGGCGAGCCCCACCCACTTCTTGTCGCCGCCCCCGAACTTGTCCGCCATCGTGCCGGACGGCGTACCGATCGGTGGCGGGGCGACGATCAGCACCGGCGGAACGGGCATGCCCGGCTCGATCGGTGCTCCGCGGATCGCCGCCACCAGCGCGGCGACCCCCTCCGCCGCGTGCCAGCTGTTGTGCGGATGCATGGACTGGAAATCGTTGTTGCCGAGCATCAGCACCACCAGTGCCAACGGACTGTTCACCTCGATCCGTTGGGCCAGCCCGTCGATGCCGTTGCGACCGGGCTTGAATGGGTCGTCCCACACCGTGCGCCGCCCGTTCAGGCAGTCTTCGATGATGCGCACGTCGTGATCCGCTTCGTGCAGCTTCCGTTCCAGCCGGCCCGGCCAGCGCACCTCGAACGGATGCCGCCCGCGCGAGCCCGGAATGATTCCCCACGACAGGGAGTCGCCATACACCAGGATCTGCTTCATCGGTTCGCCTCCTCAATCACCGCCGCGGCCGAAGCCGTCCGCCGCCTGGCAGACCAAAGACCAATCGCGCAGCCCGTCCAGGACCCGGGCGCGAGCGGCCGCATCGAGTTCGGGGCGGCGCTTGGCCGGTCGCTGCGCCAGCCGGGCGGAACACTCGACATTGCGCAGAAAGCGGCGGCGCCCCGGATGGCTCGCGATCTGCCAGCCGAAGCGCTTCGGCATTGCCGCGCCCAGCGCGCCGAAAGTGCCGAAGGCCGCGATCGGGGCCACCGCTCAGTCGTCGCCGAACAGGCCCGAATCCCGCGCCGGCCGCTCGAGACCGAAGTGCGACCAGATGGCGTGGGTGGCGATGCGGCCGCGCGGCGTGCGCTGCAGATAACCCTGCTGGATCAGGAAGGGTTCGAGCACATCCTCGATCGTGTCGGTGGATTCGCCGATCGCCGCGGCGAGATTGTCGAGGCCGACCGGTCCGCCGCCGAACTTTTCGAGTACCGCGCCGAGCAGCTTGCGGTCCATCAGGTCGAGGCCGAGGGCGTCCACGTCGAGCATCGACAGCGCAGCATCCGCCACCGCGGCGTCCACATGGCCGCCGGCACGCACCTCGGCAAAATCCCGCACCCGTCGCAGCAGTCGGTTCGCGATGCGCGGCGTGCCGCGCGCGCGGCGGGCGATCTCGAGGGCGCCGTCGCCGTCGATCGTCACCTTGAGCAGGTCGGCCGAGCGGTCGACAATCCAGGCGAGCTCCTCGGGTGTGTAGAACTCGAGCCGGGAGACGATGCCGAAGCGGTCGCGCAGCGGATTGGTCAGCATGCCGGCACGGGTCGTGGCGCCAACCAGCGTGAATGGCGGCAGGTCGAGCTTGACCGATCGCGCCGCCGGACCCTCACCGATCATGATGTCGATCTGGTAGTCCTCGAGGGCCGGATAGAGAATCTCTTCGACGACCGGGCTCAGACGATGGATTTCATCGATGAACAGGACGTCGTGGGGTTCGAGGTTGGTCAACAGCGCGGCTAGATCGCCCGGGCGCTCGAGCACCGGCCCCGACGTCTGGCGCAGATTGACGCCCATTTCGGCGGCAACGATGTGGGCGAGGGTGGTCTTTCCCAGCCCGGGCGGCCCGAACAGCAGCAGGTGGTCGAGCGCCTCGCCGCGCTTGCGTGCGGCCGCGATGAAGATCTCGAGTTGCTCGCGGATCTTGGCCTGGCCGACGTATTCCGCCAGGCGCTTGGGCCGCAGGGCGCGCTCGATGGCCTCTTCCTGGCGGTCGCTGTGGCCGGCGGCGACCAGGCGGGCCTGCGGCTCCGGCGAGAGGCGGTCCGTTTCGATCATGGCGAGAGTCTAACGGAATGTGTCGCGCTTGCGCCGTCCTCGCATTGCCCCCAATATGAGCCCCCTTGTGCCGCCTCGCGGCCACCCACGGAAAATGCATGAATCTGGACAATAACGCGCGCGCCATCCTCGGCGCGCTGGTGGCGGATGCTGCCTCGCTGGGCCTGCATTGGCTCTACGACACCGACCGTCTGGCGGATGTCGCATTGCGTGGCGAGCCGGTCTTCGTCGCGCCCGATCGCGCCAACTACGAGGGGGCCAAGGGCAGCTTCGTCCACTGCATGCGCCAGGCCGGCGACATGTCCGCCTATGGGGAATGCTGCACGCTGATGCTGCGCCAGCTTGCCGAGGCGGGCGGCCGATTCCAGCGCGTGACCTACCAGAGCCTGTACCGTCGGCATTTCGGGCCGGGTGGCGCCTACGTCGGCCATATCGACAAGCCGACCCGGGGGACGCTGATCCGCCTGCTTCCCCACGAAGATCCGTCCACCTATCCGCAGCCCTCGGGGGTCGACGACGACCAGCTTCCCGCGCTCGCCTGCCTGCCGCCGGTGGTCGTCGCGGCCTATCGTTGCGGTCGTGACGACGCCAGTCTGTGGGACGAAATCGAACACGTGGTGCGGGTCACCAACAACAACGAGCGCGCGGTCGATGCGGGGCGCGCCGCCGGCATGCTGCTGGTCGAGCTTCTGCGCGGACGCAAGCCGCAGGCGGCGATCGATTCGGCCGCCTCGCGGGCCGGCGAGGATCTTGCCTCGCGCATGCGCGAGGCTGCCGAGGGCTCCCGCATGGACGTCGTTTCGGCGGCTTCCCGTTTCGGCGCGGCCTGCCACGTCGAGCAGGGGCTGCCGCTGATCTGCCACATCGTCGCCCACGCCACCAGCTATCGCGAGGCGGTGATCGCCAACGTGCTGGCCGGCGGCGACAGTTGTGGCCGCAGCATCGTGCTCGGCGCCGCCATGGCCATCCTCGACCAGGTGCCGCTGGGCTGGATGGCCCGGGTGCGGCGTCTGGCCGAAATCCTCGACTGGATCGACCGCCTCGAATCGGCGCCCTGCTGATCAGCCGCGGTTGCCGTTGGGCTCGCCACCCTGACGCGAGCCGCCGCCGCGCGACCGGCGGCGCCGGCCTCCGCCCGGGCCCCGATTCTGCTGGCCCTGGGGGGACGCCTGGGGTTGGGACGATGCCCGGTTTCCGTCGGCGCCGTTGCCGCCGCGGCCCTTGCCGCGGCGCTTGCCGCCGCCGCCACCATTGGCATTGGCATTGCCACGACCCTCGCGCGGCGCCGGAATGCGGTTGCCGTCTACCTCCGGCCGCTGCTTGACGCGGCGCCCCGTGGGGTCGATGTCCCAGCGATTGAAGTTGATCTCGTCGTCGCCGTCGTCCTCGTCGTTGCCGACGTCGAGCAGGCCGGGCGGCAGCATATTGCCGTTGGCCTCGTAGTCGGCGCGCGGATCGATCGGCTGTCCCCCTTCGCTGCGTCGCCCCCCGCGCTTGCGCGGATTGCGGCCGTTGCCGCGGCCGTCGCCCTTGGCGGTGTTGCCGGCGGCGGCCTCGCGATTGTCCGCGCCGCGACCATTTCGCTCGCGTCGTGGCTGACGGGGCGCGCGGGGCTCGCTGGCCGGGTCGGCACCATCGGCACTCGGCTCGAAATCCTCGGGCAGGGCGCGACGCTCGATGTTGCGATTGATGAGTCGCTCGATGGCGGCGAGATGCTTCAACTCTTCGCCGTCCACCAGCGAGATGGCCTCGCCTTCGCTGCCGGCCCGGCCGGTGCGTCCGATTCGGTGCACGTAGTCCTCAGAGACGTTGGGCAGGTCGAAATTGACGACATGGGGCAATTGGTCGATGTCGAGGCCGCGGGCCGCGATGTCGGTGGCCACCAGCACCTGCAATTCACCGCTCTTGAACTGTTCGAGGGCGCGGGTCCGGGCGGTCTGGCTCTTGTTGCCGTGGATCGCCATTGCCGTCACTTCGTGCTTGTTGAGGTATTCGGAGAGCTTGTTGGCGCCATGCTTGGTCCGGGTGAAGACCAGCACCTGGAACCATTGGTGGCCACGGATGAGGTGGGCCAGGAGTTCGCGCTTCTGTTTCTGGCCGATCATGTAGATGGCTTGCTGCACCAGCTCGGAGGCGGTGTTGCGACGGGCCACCTCGACACAGCCGGGTTTGTGCAGCAGGCCGTTCGCGAGTTCGCGGATCTCGTCGGAGAAGGTGGCCGAAAAGAGCAGGTTCTGGCGCTTCTTGGGCAGCAGCGCGAGGATCTTCCGAATGTCGCGGATGAAGCCCATGTCGAGCATGCGGTCGGCCTCGTCGAGAACCAGGATCTCGACCCCCGAGAGGTCGATCGTCTGCTGGCCGACATGATCGAGCAGGCGTCCCGGTGTTGCCACCAGCACGTCGATCGGTTGCGTCAGGCGCTCGATCTGGGGGTTGATCGAGACCCCACCGAACATCACCATCGAGGTCAGCGGCAGGTGCTTGCCATAGACCTGGACGGCCTGTTCGACCTGGGCGGCGAGTTCGCGGGTGGGTGCCAGGATCAGGCAGCGCGGACGCCCGTTGGCCGCCTGCTCGGGCGGCGTCGCCGCCAACCGGTGCAGCAGTGGCAACGCGAATCCTGCGGTCTTGCCGGTGCCGGTCTGGGCGGCGGCCAGCAGGTCGGTGCCTTCGATGACCATGGGAATCGCCTGGACCTGGATCGGCGTCGGCTCCGTGTATCCGGTATCGGCAATCGCGCGCAATAGCGGTTCGGCCAGCCCGAGGCTGGCAAAGCTTACTTCTGTCTGCAAGTTTCCTGCTCCAGCGGCAGCCTGTCGTTCGAGCCGAACGACACCAATCGAGGCGGGCGGGATGCGGCCGGCACTTGGCGCGGCGGAGGTTAAGGACAGCAGCCGGTGCGCTGATTGGTAGAGCGCACGGTACGGGGCGGATTGTACAAAAAGTCCGGCCACGTGAAGAAATTTCGTCCTCGGCGGACGAATGGCCACGACGGACGTGGCGATCATGCTATAAGGTGCATATGCACGGAAATCGACTGGAGAGCCATCCTCCGGGTGCCGGCCTCGAGCCGCTGCCCTGTACCGGCGCCCGCCTGCGGCGGCTCGGCCGGCGCACAACGGTCTTCTACGAGCAGTATCTGCGCCCCCTCGGCCTGCGCCTGACCCAGTACTCGGTACTGGTGCACCTGGGCAGTGCGCCGCAGGCGCTGCTGGAGTTGGCGGAACGCCTGGAAATGGACCGAACGACGTTGACCCGCAGCCTGCGGCCGATGATCGACCGAGGCTGGGTGGTGGTGTCGCGCGGCAGCGACGCGCGACTGCGTTTGCTCAGCCTCAGCCCCGACGGCTTGGCCCTGCGCGAACGTGCGCGCGGTCAGTGGGCGCGGGCGCAGCTCGCACTCGAAGCCGTGCTGGGCCGCGAATTCACCGCGCAGCTGAACCAGGCCCTCGAGGAAGCCCTGGCGCGCGTCAAGCCCGCCCTGCCGGAGGAAAACTGATGGAACGTCCGATCGGGGCGCAGCCCAGCCATTGGCCGTTGATCGTGACCGCGGCGGCATTGATGATGGTGACCATGGGTGGGCGTCAGTCCCTCGGCCTGTTCGTGTCACCCCTCAACACCAGCAGCGGCCTCGGCATCACCACCATCAGCTTTGCCATGGCGGTGGCCCAGTTCGTCTGGGGTGCCGCCCAGCCGATTGCCGGCGCGGTCGCCGACCGCTATGGGCCGGGCAGAGTGCTGGCTGCGGGGATCGTCCTGATGGCGGCCGGCGCGGCGTTGACGCCGTTGCTGTTCACCACCGGGCCCGGGCTGGTGTTCAGCATCGGCCTGCTGATCGCCGCCGGTTCCGGCGCCGGCAGTTTTTCGGTCCTGATCGGCGCAGCCTCCCAGCGGCTGCCGGCGAGTCGTCGCGGCATGGCATCCGGCGTGATCAACGCGGGCGGCTCCTTCGGCCAGTTCGTGTTCGCGCCGCTGCTGCAGAAGCTGATTGCGGGTTTCGGCTGGATGGGGGCCATGTATTCGCTGGCCCTGATCACGCTCGCGGCCCTGCCGCTGGCGGGACTGCTGCGGGGCCGCCGCGAGCACGCAGAGCAGGCCGCCGCCCATGCCCGCGCCGAGCATCCCGGGCGCGAGGACCGCGGCATGCGCCACGCCCTGCGGGAGGCGATGGGCGACCGCAGCTACCTGTTGCTGCATGCGGGCTTTTTCACCTGCGGTTTTCACATCGCCTTCCTGGTCACCCACCTGCCAGGCGAAGTCGCCCTGTGTGGACTGTCGGCCGAGGTCGCGAGCTGGTCGCTGGCGATCATCGGCCTCGCCAACATCGTCGGCAGCCTCAGCGCCGGTTGGGCAGTGCAGCGCTATCGCAGCAAGTACGTGCTGTTCTGGATGTATGCCTCGCGGGCCTTGCTGGTCGCCCTATACCTGATGGCTCCGAAGACCGCGACGAGCTTTTACATCTTCGCCGCCGGGCTCGGCTTCACTTGGCTGGCGACGGTGCCGCCGACCGCGGGTGTGGTCGGCAGACTGTTCGGTACGCGCTACCTGGCGACCCTGTTCGGCCTGACCCTGTTGACCCACCAGATCGGTGGTTTCCTCGGTGCCTGGCTCGGCGGTCTGGCGATCAGCGCCAGCGGCGACTATCTGTGGATGTGGTATGCGGACATGGCGCTCGCGGCGTCGGCGGCGTTGTGCAACCTGCCCATCCGCGAACCCCATCCGCGGCTGACCGGCGCCGCAGCCTGAACGACGGTGGTGTCGGGACGTCGGCCGCTGCGCTCAGCAGCCCCCGTGACGCCTGACACGGGCGCCGCGCGTTGCACATCAAGACGGCCCGGGGCGTGTCGTTGAGCATGCTTCCGTGCCTGCATCGCACGACCGACCCGGGGGGCCGCGATTCCGTTCTCTTCGATCAAGTTTTCCGAGCTGATCGGCTCGCTCAGCTTCGCGCTCGACCTCACCGAAGGCCAGCCGGCGGGGCATTGCGTACGCAGCTGCTGGATCGGCACCCACATCGGGCGACGCCTGGGCCTGGACGATACGGCGCTGTGGGAGCTCTACTACACGCTGTTGCTGAAGGACTTGGGCTGCAGCAGCAATGCCGCCAGGATCTGCGAGCTCTACCTGACCGATGACCTCGGCTTCAAGCACGACTTCAAGCGGGTCGACGGCAGCCTGCGCCGGGTGCTGGAATTCGTCGTCGGTCACACCGGCCCGGGCCTGGGGCTCGTCGAACGGGTCCGTGCGGTCGGGCGGATACTCCGGCACGGCGACGCATTCGCCCAGGAACTGATCGAGACCCGCTGTCAGCGTGGCGCCGAGATCGCCCGCCGGCTGCGTTTCAGCGAAGCCGTCGCCGAAGGCATCCACGCCCTCGACGAGCATTGGGACGGCGGCGGCCGGCCCGACCGCCTGGCCGGCGAGACGATTCCGCTATACGCGCGGATCGCACTGCTGTCGCAGGTGGTCGACGTCTTTCACACGGCGGGCGATGCTCGCGCCGCCTTGGACGAGGCGCGCCGGCGCGCCGGCAGCTGGTTCGATCCGAAATTGGTCGCGGTCCTGGAGACTCTGGCCGACGACCGGCCGTTCTGGGACATGCTGGCCTCCCAGGAGGTCGATCGCGCGGTATTCGCGCTGGCGCCGGGCCGCCGTGAGGTCGCGCTCGATGAAGACTACATGGACGAGATCGCGGCCGCGTTCGGTTACGTGGTCGACGCCAAGAGCCCGTATACCGCCGGACACAGCACCCGCGTTGCACTCTATACGGACATGCTCGCCGCGGAACTGGGGCTGGACGCGGCCAGGCGCCGCTGGTTGCGTCGCGGGGCGCTGCTGCACGACGTCGGCAAGCTCGGGGTATCCAATGCCATCCTCGACAAGCCCGGCAAGCTCGACGACGACGAATGGGCGGCGGTCAGGCAGCATGCCGAACTGTCCGAAGCCATCCTGTCGCGAATTCCGGCTTTCGGCGAACTGGCCTCGGTCGCTGCGGCCCATCACGAGCGGCTGGACGGCAAGGGTTATCCGCGTG
>JAGRFZ010000103.1:0-15718 GCA_020445785.1 Rhodocyclaceae bacterium | reverse complement strand
GATCGACGCGCGCTGCTTCGAGGCGCTGCGGGCGAGCCTGCAGGAGACACCCGCGGCGGTCGCGGCGATCGCCGCTTGACGCGCCCGGCGGTCGCAGCTATCGTCGAAGCCATGACTATCCTCAAGGCCATGATGGCGGCCTCCCCGGCCGTGACCAAGCGCGCCGCCCCTGGCGGACCGGGCCTGCTGCTGCGCGTTCCGCGCAGCTGACCACTTACCCCTTCCTGTCGAGTTTCAGCCGAGCCGAGACGCCCCCGGTGCGTCCGCGCCGATCCCCGTGCAATGACAATGACGTCGATCCGAAAGCCATGACGATCCACTGCCAGACCCTGCGACTGCAGACCGACTTCCGGGCCGCGTGACACGGCGGCCGTCCGGGAGTCCGATGCCGCCCGCCCGCTACCCGTCTGCAGCCATGGAGAGACGACAATGTTGAAGCAACCCGCCACCAAGTACCGCCCCTTCACACCCTTCCACGGGGATATTCGCCTGAACGACCGGCAGTGGCCGGATCGGCGCATCGAGCGGCCGCCGGTGTGGATGAGCACCGACCTGCGCGACGGCAACCAGGCGCTGTTCGAACCGATGGATACCGAGCGCAAACTGCGCATGTTCCGCATGCTCGTGGACATCGGCTTCAAGGAGATCGAAGTGGGTTTCCCTTCGGCCTCCCAGACCGACTTCGATTTCGTGCGTTTGCTGATCGAGGGCGGACACATTCCGGACGACGTCACGATCGAGGTGCTGACCCAGGCACGTGAACACCTGATCGACCGGACGTTCGAAGCGGTCCGCGGCGCACGCCGCGTGATCGTGCATTTCTACAATGCGTGCGCCGAGAATTTTCGCCGCATCGTGTTCAACGAGGACGAGGCAGGGGTCCGACGGCTCGCCATGGACGGCGCGCGCATGATCCGGGACCGCGCCGCCCGACAGACCGACACCGAGTTCGTTTTCCAGTACAGCCCGGAGGTGTTCTCCGGTGCCGAGCTCGGCTTCGTGCGGGACGTGGTCGATGCGGTGACGGCGGTCTGGCGGCCGACCGCCGAGCATCCCTGCATCGTCAATCTGCCCGCGACGGTCGAAATGAGTACGCCCAACATCTATGCCGACCAGATCGAATGGATGCACCGGCATCTCGCCCGCCGCGACGGCATCGTGCTCTCGGTGCATCCCCACAACGATCGGGGCACCGCGGTGGCCGCCGCGGAACTGGCGCTGATGGCCGGCGCCGACCGGGTCGAGGGCTGCCTGTTCGGCCACGGCGAGCGCACCGGCAACGTCGATCTGGTCACCCTTGCCCTCAATCTCTACAGTCAGGGCGTGCACCCCGGACTCGACTTCACCCGGATCAACGAGGTCGCCCGCACCGTCGAGCACTGCACCCACCTGCCGATCCATCCCCGCCATCCCTATGTCGGCGACCTGGTATTCACGGCCTTCTCCGGCTCGCACCAGGACGCGATCAAGAAAGGGTTGGCCGCCCGGCGTGAGGGAGAGGCCTGGGAGGTTCCCTACCTGCCGGTGGACCCGGCCGATCTCGGCCGTACCTACGACTCGATCATTCGGGTGAACAGTCAGTCGGGCAAGGGCGGTATCGCCTACCTGCTCGAAAGCGAGTACGGCATGGTGCTGCCTCGCCGCCTGCAAGTGGAATTTTCGTCGGTGGTGCAACGGCTTGCCGACCGCACCGGATCCGAGGTCCACGCCAGTGACATCTGGCGCCTGTTCAGCGCCGAGTATCTCGAATGCGCCCAGCCGCTCGGGTATCGCGAGCATCATCTGTTCGAGCAGGGCGCACAACAGGGGATCGCGCTCGCGGTCGATGTGGATGGCGTCGGCCGGACCCTGCGGGGGATCGGCAACGGACCGATCGACGCGGCCATACATGCCCTCGGCGCGCCGGTGGACCTGCTCGACTACGAGGAACGGGCGATCGGCCACGGTTCGGATGCCCGGGCGGTGGCCTTCGTCGAACTGACGGCGCCGGGCCTGAACGGAAGCTGTTTCGGCGTCGGCATGGACGGCAACATCGTCACGGCGTCGATCCGCGCGATCCTGTCGGCGGTGAACCGGGTCGCGCAGCGGCGACCCGGTGGCCTCGGGGTCGTCGGGCAGGTTGCGCACAGTGCCTGATCCGGGTGGGACGGCCGCCGCACTGGCATCGGGTGCGGGCGACGCCGCGGACGCGGCTGCCCGCACGGTGCCGGACTACCTGCTGCACACCTACCGCTGGGCCTATCTCGATCGGCGCATGCTGTTCTGGCTCGACCGGCCGGCGGTCGTCTCCGCGATCCTGTGGGGCAATGCCGGCCGCCTGATGGCCGCCGCCGCATCGTGCTTCGAAGCGGGGCAGAGCGTGCTGCAGGCGGCTGCGGTGTACGGTGATTTTTCGGCGCGGCTGGCACAGCAATTGGGCGAGCGGGGACGCCTGGAGGTGGTCGATGCGGCGCCGCTGCAGGTCGCCAACCTGCGGCGCAAGCTCCGGGGCCGGCGCAACGTGCGCGTCCGGGTGCACGATCTGCGCCAGCCCCTCGCTCGGCGCTTCGACGGCGTGTGCTGCTTCTTTCTGCTCCACGAAGTGCCAGCGGAGGCGCGTGGTCGCATCGTCGACAATCTGCTGGCCGGCGTCGAGGCGGGCGGGCGGGTCGTGTTCGTCGACTACCATCGGCCCGGCGCGGGCCACCCGCTGGGACTGCCGATGCGCTGGATCTTTCGTCGCTTCGAACCGTTCGCGGAGTCGCTGCTCGATCAGGATCTCGCCACGCTGGCCGGCCGCCCGCAGGACTTCACATGGCGCAAGACGCTGGTGTTCGGCGGCTTGTACCAGATCGTGGTCGCCACCGCCGGGCCGGACCGTTCCGCCGGCGGTGCGGGGCCTGGACCTGCAAGTCGTTGATCGTGCGGTGCAATGCCGTGGCAGCGATGCTGTATGTATAGCCATTCGTGGTATTCGTGAATGCTTATCACTTTCGAACGATTTCCCCTTTTCGATTAAGCGGTTACAGTGTCGCCATGGAAATCGAGCGCGCACTGCTTGCGGACGGCGAACGGCGCCGGAGGCGCCAGCAACGCCTGACCGCAATGCTGACCTTGCGGGCGGGGTTCGGCCTGGCCGCCCTCGCCGCTCTGGTGTTCGCCGTTCTTGCGTTCGGATTGTGGTTTGCGTTTGCCGGCAATGGCGAACAGTTCGCATTGCGCATCGTTGCGGCACTCGCCCTGGTGTTTGCCGCGGGCCAGTTGCTGAGTTGGTTGTGGCAGCCTCCCTCCGAAATCGCCGGCGTCACCTTGTCGCGAGTCGAATCCCCGGGTCTGTTCGATGAACTCGACCGCCTTTGCGCGCACTATCGGCTGGCGCCGATCGATCGGGTGATGATCGGCTCCGACATCAATGCCACCGTGGTCCAGCTTCCCGAGTTGGGCCTGTGGGGGCGGCTGCGGACCACATTGGTGGTGGGGCTGCCGCTGCTGCACAGCCTGAGTCCGGAACAGTTGCGGGCGATTCTTGCCCATGAGCTGTCCCATGTCGCCTTGCAGCGCCGCCTGTTCGCGGCATGGGCCGCGCAGATGCGGGCTTGGTGGCACCGGGTGCTGATGGCCATGGAAGAGGACCAGACCGTGGTCGGCTGGTCGGCGACCCGGATGCTGGCCTGGCACGCCTACGATTACCTGCTCGACAGCGTCGAGCTCGCCCATCTCGAGGAGTTCGAGGCCGATGGCGCCGCGGCAGACATCGTCGGCGCGCAGTGTCTCGGTGGCGCCCTGATCGAAGTTGCGATGAAGGAGCGCTATCTGCGCGAGGAATACTGGGATGCAGTGATGAGCCAGTTCGAGTATCCGGCGCAGGGCGGCCCGATCCTGCCGTTCCGTGAAATGGGCGTCGGCGTGGCGCTCGGGTTTCGGCGCAGCGAGCAGGCCGGGCGCATGGGCGAACTGCTGCAGGCTGCACCGGGGCTCGAACTCCATCCGTGTCTGAACGATCGCCTGGCGGCCATCCAGGTGGCACCCCATTCGACTTTCGGCCGGGGGCCGTCGGCCGCCGACCGCTACCTGGGAAAGACCGCCAGCGATCTGGCATGTCGGCTCGACCGTGCCTGGTGCATGGCGCTGGCGCCCTGCTGCAAATAGGCTTCCTCGGACGTTCCTCGCGCGGGCCGTGCACGCGCCCCGATTGGCGGTACGCCACGTCTGCCGCGTAGAATTCGTGTCGATGCGCAGACCTCAGATTCGCCCCGGCTGGCTGCCGCCGCTCCTATCGTTGCTGCTGCTGGTCGCATCCAGCCTGCAGGTGCTGGTCCATGCGGCTCCGCCCGGTTCGGCCCTGTCCGACGTCTGCCTCGCCTCGCCGGCGGACCCTTCGGCGGGTAGGTCACCCGCGGAATCGGCCGCCGGGGCGCCGTGCGCGCTGTGCATTGCTGCCCTGCACACCGCCTGCGTCGGTACCCTCGATACGGCACCGACGGCCTTCGCCGCCGAAGCGCCGCGCCACATCGGCGCGGCATCGCCGCCAGCGCCGCCGGCGACCCGCTTTCACGCCCGTGCTCCGCCCCGTCTCGCGTGAACCGACGTTGCGATCGGACCCCAGCGCTGGCCGCCACGGGCGAAGCCAGCGGGAATCGGACAGATGGAGCACCAACGATGAAGAAGCAAGTCATGGCCCTCGCACTCGGCTGGGCGACGGCATTCGCCGCCGGCGCGGAGGTGACGGTCAGTGAGGCCTGGGTCAGGGCCAGCCTGCCGCAACAGCGCGCGACCGGCGCATTCATGAAGATCCGCAGCGCCGATGAGCGCCTGCGGCTGGTCGGCGCTGCGACCGGTGTCGCGGAGGTCGCCGAGATCCACGAAATGCGGATCGAGAACGATATCGTCCGGATGGGTCGGGTCGGCGCGGTCGAATTGGTCCCGGGCGAAACCCTCGAACTGCGCCCCGGGGGCTATCACGTGATGCTGATGGGCCTGCACGAGCCACTCGCCGTCGGCCGCGAGGTGGCGTTGGAGTTGCTGTTCGAGGGCGCGGACGGGGTGGTCCGCCGCGTGCCGGTGACGGCGTTGGTGCAGCCGTTGAATGCGCGGCCAGGGAGTCACCACCGGTGAGGCAGAAACGGGCCTCGTGGCGGTCACGTTTGGCTTGTGCGGTGGGCTGCGCGCTGTTGGGCTTGCTGGCCGGCGGTGCCGCTGCGGCGGGCGGTGCCACGGCCGCGGGCGAGTTCCACGCGAGAGTCTTGCCCCATGCCATCGAGCGCTCGTTCCAGTTGCTCGATCACAAGGGCCGGTTGCGGGCCTCCAGCGAGTTCAAGGGGCAGGTGGTGCTGCTGTTCTTCGGCTTCACCCATTGCCCCGATGTGTGCCCGACCGAGCTCGCCCGTCTCGCCGAACTGATGGCGCGATTGGAGCCCGATCTGGCCCGGCAGGTGCAGGTGATCTTCGTCACCCTCGATCCCGAACGGGACACGCCGGCATTGCTGGGCGACTACGTTTCGGCGTTCTCGCCCGAATTCATCGCGCTGCGCGGCAGCGCGGCGGAAACTGCCGAGATCGCCGAGGCCTTTCGCGTCTTTTATCGTCGCGTCGAGGGCAGCGCGCCAGGCCGCTACACGCTGGAGCATTCGGCCTACATCCATGCCGTCGACAAGCAGGGCCGCCTGCGTCTTCGCATGCCGGGTTCGCTCGAACCCGGAGAGATGGCCGACGACGTGCGCCTGTTGCTGGCCGAATAGCGCGGTCTATCGCAGGAATTCCTCGGTGTCGGTGTCGTAGCCTTCCAGTGCGCGCTCGATGCGGCCATCGGCGCCGACCCTGAGGATGCGCAGATCGAGAACCAGATCGCCGTATTCGTAGCGGTAATTCACGCCGAGGCCGGCCGCGAGGTTGGGGGTGTCGGCCGCGCTCGCGCGCAGAAAGTGCCAGTTGTCGCCCTCGATGCGACGCTCCCGGCGGTAGCGCGCCCACGACTCCGGGGTGTCCTTGTCGGGCTCGAGGCCGATGACCACGAACTCGACCGCCTTGCCGAGGCGGTCGGCGGCAACCTGCAGCGCCCGCAAGCGGCGTGCGGTGCTGGAACACACCGCGCTCCAGGTGCTGTGGTCCATCGCGACGATGGTGGGCCGCCCGCGCCAATCGGCCAGACGCCGGCTCGTTCCGTGCTCGTCCACCAGCGGATGGGGCAGGGCGTAGACGTCGATCGGCGCTGCACCATACGCCGGAGCGGCCAGTACCGCGAGCAGCGCCAGCCACTTCGGCAGGCGATGGAAAGGGGTCATGGCGAAACGCTAGCCGAGTCGTCGCCGGACATCAATCCGCGATGACGTGCGGGCGATGGCCGCGGGCGATGTCGAGCTGGTGGCAGAGGCGCTCGGCGCCGTCGAGCACGCGGGGCGAATGGCGCTGCAGCAGGTCGGGCGGGATGAAGAACAGGTTGTCGCGGGCGACCGCGGTGAGGCCGCGCCAGCGCCGCCAGTCGTCGAGCCATTCCGGCCGGGCCTGATCCATGCCGCTGGCGACGATGGCCTCGGGGTCGGCGGCGAGTACGGCCTCCGCATTGATTTTCGGCGCCAGTTGGTCGAGCCCTGCGAAGACGTTGGTGCCACCGCACAGGCGGATCACGGCGCTGATCAGATGGTCGCCGTTGATCGTCATCAGTGGATCGTTCCACACTTGGTAGAACATCCGCACCGGTGCCTTGTCCCGGTAGCGCGTTCGCAGTGCCGCGTGGCGGCTGCGAAAGGACTCGGCCGCTTCCGTGGCGGCTTCGTCGGTGCCCGCGAGGGTACCGATCTGCTCGATGCTGACGGCCACCTCCGCGAGGCTGCCGGCTTCGCTCACGAACACCGGAACACCCAGTGCCCGCAGCCGCTCGAGGTGGGCCTCGCGGTTGCCGCTGCGCCACGCCAGCGCGAGATCCGGGTGTAGGGCGGCCACCGCTTCGAGATCGAGCGCGTTGTAGCTGCCGATGCGCGGCAGGGCCTCGGCCTGGGGCGGGAAGTCGCTGAAATTGACCGCGCCCACCAGTTTCCCGCCGGCGCCGGCGGCATACACCAGCTCGGTGATGTGCGGTGCCAGACTGACGATCCGCCGAGCCGGCGCGGACAGGGCCAGGCGCTGGCCGTTGGCGTCTTCCATGGTGATGCGCTGCGCCGAGACGGGAACGGCCAGCGACAGCAACAGCCACGCCAGTAGAGTACGCATGGGTCGGGCTCGAACAGGATCGGAAGGAGGCATCGTAGCAGGCGGCCGGGATTGGATGCGGGTCGGGCGCCGGTCGTGAGGTCCGCGCCTCAGCCGCCGCGCACCGAAGCGCGGATTGCCGGATAATGCGCGGCGAATGGCGGGCTGTCGGCAATCGCGGTGGGTCGGCCGGTTCGTCACGTCGATTCCCGTTTCCCGATCCGGTCCGTCGAGGCCGTCGCGCACCCCCCATGTCCCGAACTCCGACCGTGATGGTGCAGGGCACCACCTCCGATGCCGGCAAGAGCACGCTGGTCGCCGGCCTCTGCCGCGTGCTGGCGCGTCACGGCGTGCGGGTGGTCCCATTCAAGCCCCAGAACATGGCGCTCAACTCGGCGGTCACCGTCGACGGCGGAGAGATCGGACGCGCCCAGGCACTGCAGGCCCAGGCGGCAGGGCTGGCGCCCCACAGCGACATGAATCCGGTCCTGCTGAAGCCGAACAGCGACACCGCGGCACAGGTCATCATCCATGGTCGTGTCGCCAACGACTTGTCGGCCGCCGACTACCATGCCTACAAGCCGCGCGCCATGGCGGCGGTGCTGGAAAGCTGGCGCAGGCTCGTGGCCGCGCATCGCTGCGTCGTCGTCGAAGGTGCCGGCAGCCCCGCGGAGATCAATCTGCGCGAACGCGACATCGCCAACATGGGGTTCGCCGAAGCCGTCGATTGCCCGGTCGTGCTGATCGCCGACATCGACCGCGGCGGTGTCTTCGCCCACTTGGTCGGCACCCTCGAATTGCTGTCGGAGTCCGAGCGGGCGCGGGTGGTCGGCTTCGTCATCAATCGCTTTCGCGGCGATATGGCCCTGCTCGCGCCAGGGCTCGATTGGCTGGAGCGACGCACCGGCAAACCGGTGATCGGCGTCCTGCCCTACCTACACGGCCTCTTCCTGGACGCCGAGGACGCGCTTTCGGGCAGCACCGCGGGCAAGGTCGGGGCCCGCCTGAAGGTGGTGGCGCCGGCGCTGCCGCGGATTTCCAATCACACCGACCTCGACCCGCTGCGTCTGCATCCGGAGGTCGACTTCGCGTGGGTGGGGCCCGGGTGTCCGATGCCGCCGGCCGATCTGGTGGTCCTGCCCGGCTCCAAGAGCGTTCGTGCCGATCTTGCCTGGTTGCGGGAGCAGGGCTGGGATCGCGACCTGCTGCGCCACCTGCGCTACGGTGGGCGCGTGCTCGGCATCTGCGGCGGCTTCCAGATGCTCGGCGAGCGCATCGACGATCCGGATGGGCTGGAGGGGCCGGCCGGCAGTTGCGCGGGGCTCGGCCTGCTGGCCATGACGACGCGGCTGGCCCGCGAGAAGCAGCTCGGCAATGTCACCGGCCGGTTGCGGCTGGTGGACGATGCCGCGGTGCATGGCTACGAGATTCACCTCGGGGTGAGCCACGGGGCGGCCCTTGCGCATTCGCTCGTGCGCCTCGACGATGGTCGCGAAGACGGTGCCGTCTCGGCGGACGGGCAGGTCGCCGGCACCTATTTGCACGGCTTGTTCGAAGCGCCGGGGGGGCAGGCCGCGCTGCTCGGCTGGGCCGCCGGTGGCGGCGTGTTCGCGCCGGTGGACGCACCGGCCCGGCGCGAGGCCGACATCGAGCGCCTGGCCGATGCCGTCGAAGCGGCGCTGCGGCTCGAGGTGATGTTTCCGTGGCTCTCCGTGGGGCCGGCCACGGGCGATGCCCGCGCCGGCTTGACCGGGTATTGACCCCTCTCTAACATCGCGCCATGGACGCCGAACTCTCCCTGCTCGAGCAGCAGATCGACCAGCTCGCCGAGCGCTACCAGCAGCTCAAGAGCGAAAACCGCGAACTGCGGGAACGCGTGGCCGCCGTCGAGGCCGACAACCGTCGCCTCCGGGACAAGGTCGAGATCGCCGCGGCGCGCGTCGAAGCGGTCCTCGAGCAACTGCCGCAGGCCTGATATGGAAACCCTGGAAATCACTCTGCTTGGTCGCGAATACCGGGTGTCATGCCCTTCGGAGGAACGCGAAGGCCTGCTGGCGGCGGTGCGTTTTCTCGACGAGAAGCTCAATGATCTGGCCGGCAAGACCAACACCGCCGGCGAAAAGCTGGTGATGATGACGGCGCTCAACATCACCCACGAATACCTCCAATTTCAGCGCTCCGGCGGGTTTGACATGCCGGCCTTGAAGCGTAGAATCGGTTCCATGAACGAACGCCTGGAACATGCTCTTGGCAAGCAGGAGAAGCTTTTCTGAGGGCGGTGTTGCGGGCATTTGGGGTCAATCCCCTGCAGTGTTTGTGTTGGCCGTAGATTCCTTGAACCAATGTCTTCGAGACTTGGTTGCCGACTGATGATTCGCCGGTGTGCCGTCCCCACTGTCGGGAATGCCTGAGGCGATCGGAAGGCGACCTCCCTGAATCCTAGGTTCAGGATGCCCGGCCAGGGCGGCACACGCGGGGGGCCAGAAACGAAGGGCGCGGCGCCATGTCGCGCTCTTCGTCCGTGTACGCCGGTGTGGCGTGCGTCAGCGCCCGGCGGCGGTCGCGTCGCACGGGTAGAGTTCGATGCGGCCGTCGGCTGCGGGCCCGCCGAGCCAGCTGGTGAGCGGGCGGCACGCGTCGGCGGTGCACAGCAGGTACTCCGGCTGGCTGCCGCCGGAGGACAACAGCAGCTTCGGCACGCGCCGTGCCACCCGGTAGTGCCAGACGCCGTCCCGCAACACGGCACCCTGGGGCGGGTCCATGCCGGCACCGCTGCCCCGGATCCGGGCTTCGACCAGCACCAGGGCGTCGGCGTCGATGCGCCAGTCTTCCTGCCACGCGATCCGTTCGACCGAGTGGGTCCATTGCAGCGTGAACAGGGTCGCCGAGAGCATCGACACCAGGCCGCCGCCGGCCAGACACAAGGCGCTCATGTGGTCCCCTCCGACAACGGATGTTTCGCGGCAGCGGCCGGCTGGGCGACAATCCCGCTGATCGCCGCTGCCGGGGCAAGCGGCGCGTCTAGTGGTCTGCCTCGCAAATCAAGGAACATGACGAAAGTGATGCATCGGGTGCCGTGGCAAGGCGCGAACCACAGCGATAGCGAGACCTATCGCGAGGATGAGCAACGCCGCCACGGTGCGCGAGGCGCGCTTGTCGGTTGCGGCATTTGCGAAGCCGACCACTAGCCTCGGACTGGGCTGCGAGGTGTGCCGATGCCGCACTCTCGCCGGCGGTCGCGCGCGCGGCCACCAGCGGTCGGTTGCGTGATCCCGGTTCATGCCCTTCGACGATTTCCGATGAACGCCCCCATGAGAGAGCCTAGCATGCGCTACTGGTTGATGAAGTCCGAGCCCGAGGAGTGCTCGATCGACGATCTCGCCGCGATGCCGGATCGGCGGGTGCCATGGTTCGGTGTGCGCAACTATCAGGCCCGCAACTACATGACACGCGACATGGCGGTCGGCGACGGCGTGCTGTTCTACCATTCGAGCTGCCCGCAGCCGGGCATCGCCGGGCTGGCACGGGTGGCGAGTACGGCGCACCCGGACGAGACCCAGTTCGATCCGGCGAGCCCCTACTTCGATCCCAAGGCCAGCCGAGCCGAGCCGAGGTGGTACAACGTCGATGTCGCCTTCGTCGCCAAGACACCACTGGTGGGCCTCGCGACGCTGCGTGCCCGACCGGAACTCGCCGAGATGCGGGTGCTGGCCCGTGGCAACCGCTTGTCGATCACGCCGGTGACCGACGACGAGTGGCGTTTCATTCTTTCCGAACTGCTGGATGCCGATCCCGATGACTTTCAATGAGTGGTGGCTGGCCTATCTTCCGCTGGGCGCGTTCGTCGGCTTCTTTGCCGGCCTGCTCGGGGTCGGCGGCGGCGCGATCATGGTGCCGATGCTGACGACGCTGTTCGTCGCCCAGGGGTTCCCCGACGACAAGCTGGTGCACCTCGCCCTGGGCACCTCGATGGCTGCGATCGTCCTGACCTCACTCTCGAGCCTGCGCGCCCATCATCGCCACGGGGCGGTGCGCTGGGACATCGTGCGCGGCATTACGCCCGGCATCCTGCTCGGTACCTTCGCGGCGACGTTCATCGCGTCGCGGGTGGATTCCGAACCGCTGGCGATCTTCTTCGCATGCTTCACTTTCTACGTCGCGGTACAGATGCTGCTCAACATCAAGCCCAAGCCCTCACGCGAGCTGCCGGGCATGCTGGGGCTGTCGGGTGTCGGCCTGGGCATCGGCGGCATCTCGGCCCTGGTCGCGATCGGTGGCGGCTCCCTTTCGGTTCCATTCATGACCTGGTGCAACGTCAAGGTCCAGAACGCGATCGGCACTTCAGCCGCGATCGGTCTGCCGATCGCGCTCTCCGGCACCTTCGGCTATCTGGTCAATGGCTGGGGGGAGCAGGGCATGCCGGCGCTCACCCTCGGCTACATCCACCTGCCTGCACTGGTGCTGGTGGCGGGCCTGAGCATGCTGACGGCGCCGCTGGGGGCGAAGTTGGCGCATCGCCTGCCGGTCGCCATCCTGAAGAAGATCTTTGCCGGCCTGCTCGTGGTGCTGTGCGTGAAAATGCTGCACAGCGTCTTCGGCTGACGGCGGACGTCGCGCGGGAGCCCGCCGAGCCCTGATCGGGCCGGCGATGCCGGCGCGCCTCAGGCTGGACGGATGAATCTGGCGCGGGCCTCTGCGGCCCGCGCGTGGCCGATGCAGGCCTCGGCGTGGTCGTTGATGAGGCCCATCGCCTGCATGAACGCGTAGACGGTCGTGGGGCCCACGAAGCGCCAGCCGCGCTTCTTCAGATCCTTCGACAGGGCCCGAGAGGCGGGTGATTCCGAAGCCGACTGGGGGCTGGCGAGATCGTCGGCCTCCGGCTCGAAGGCCCACACGTAGGCGGCCAACGAAGTCTTTTCCTCGATCAGTGCCAGCGCACGGCCGGCATTGTGGATCACCGCTTCGATCTTGCCGCGGTGGCGGACGATGCCACGGTCGCCGAGCAGGCGTTCGACATCGGTGCCGTCGAAGCGCGCGATTCGTACGGGGTCGAAGTCGCAAAACGCGCGTCGGAAGTTGTCGCGCTTGGCGAGAATCGTGCGCCAACTGAGGCCCGATTGGAAGGCTTCGAGGCTGAGCTTCTCGAAGAGCCGGCAGTCGTCGTCGACTGGGAACCCCCACTCGCTGTCGTGGTAGTCGAGAAACTGCGGCGCCGACAGGCACCAGCGACAGCGCAGTTGACCGTCGGGGCCGCGGATTGCCTGATTCACGCTGTCCTCCTCTCCGGTGCGAAGATCACGTCGCTTCGTTGTCCAGCAGAAAGCGAAGGCGCGGGTCGCTCTCGGTCGGGGTGAGTTCGATGACTTCGACGCTCACCGCCGCCGCCGCGATGAGTGGATCCCGCCGCAGCGTGGCCTCGAGTTCGGTTCGTTCGCATTGGTCGACCAGGATTGCGCCCCCACTGCCCTCTGCGAGCGAGCCCACGAGCAGCAGCAGGCCTTCGTCCAAGCCCCGTCGAATCCATTCGTTGTGGCCGGCCATCAACGCCTTCGCGCGGCTTCGGTCGCCGCAGAACTTCAACAGGACGACGAACACGGGTGCGCTCCTTGGGTCTGCGGTTCCGGGCGGTCGCCCAAACAGTGCGCGAGCCAGGTTTCGAGAGATTCGATTTCTCGATCGAGGAAGCTTCGATCGTGGAAGGCGCTGGCGAGTGTCGCCGCGCCCTGGCTTCGGGCCAGCAAATGCATCGCCAGCTCGTCGGCGTCGTCGGCCCGACCGAGGGCTTCGAACTGTGCCCGCAGCCAGTCGCGGAACATCGTGAAGATCGCTGCGGCGTCGGCGAGGGCTTCGTGATCGGCCTTTGCCAGTTCGACACACAGGCTGCCGACCGGGCAACCATGTTCGAGGATCGGATCGCGGTTGACCGCCAGGATATGGATGAAACTGCGAATCCGGCCGGCGGGATCGGCGCTCTCGGCGGACCATTGCGCGAGCAGTTCCCCGGTCTTTTGCCGGCGCAGCGCGATGACGCCATCCAGAATCGCGTCCTTGCTCTTGAAGTGGTGGTAGAAGTTGCCGCGCGACAACCCTACCGCCGCAGCAATGTCGGCAAAGGACGTGTCGCGATAGCCGCGCTGGTAAAACAGCCGGTCTGCTGCCTCGATGATGGCTGCACGGGTCGAATTCATCGGTCTGGTGTGGTGCGGGTACGTGACTGGTCTGCTCGATGGGAGCTTAGGACAGTTGTCCTAAACTGGTCAAGCGGCGTCGAGTTTCCGCACCGATCGGGTGGCCCGAGTGGTTCGACTGCCGGTGAGGCGCCACGCCAGATGAGGGGCGCAGTCCTGTGGTTGCGGCGGCGCGATCACCGGCCCTTGAATTCCGGCGCGCGCTTGGCGAAGAAGGCCGCCATGCCCTCGCGGTAGTCTTCGGTGTCGAGGAATGCGAAGGCGGCTCGCTTTTCATCGTCGCTCAGCGCGCTGGGTCGGATCAGTCGATGCACCCACTGCTTGTGCCAGCGTGCCACCAGTGGCGCGCCGGCGACGATGCGCCGCGCGCTGGCATCGGCCTCGGCGATCGCAGAGCCGTCGTCGACCACCCGCGTCAGCAGCCCCTTGGCGAGCGCTTCGGCGGCGCCGAGGATGCGCCCTTCGAGCAGGATCTCGAGCAGCACGGCGGGCCCCACCAATTCGAGCAGGCCGGCCATCTCGCCGGGATACATCGAGAAGCCGAGGCGGTTGATCGGCGCACCGAAGCGGGCGGACCGACCGGCGATGCGCAGATCGCAGCAGCCGGCGATCTCGAGGCCGCCGCCGATGCAGGCGCCTTCGATGGCGGCGATGGTCGGCACCGGGCAGGCGCGGATGCCGTCGAGTGCGGCCGCCACCCATTCGTCGTGATAGGTCAACGCCTGTTCGACGGTGCCGCGGACCTCGGGAAATTCCTCGATGTCGCCGCCGGCCGCGAACGCCTTGTCGCCGGCACCCCGGACGATGACGCAGCGCAACGACGAATCCCCATTGAGTGAAGCCATGTGGGTCCGCAGGGACTGCCACATGACGGAATCGATGGCGTTGAGTTTGTCCGCATTGGCGAGCGTCAAGGTGGCGACGTTCGACGCGAACTGGAGGGTGACCTGTCCGGGCATGGCGGCTCCGACGCGAATGGCTGGCGGGGTCCATGTTATCGAATCCGCCCAGCGGCGCGACATGCGGCGGCGCGTTGGCGGTGCGGCCGTGCCGCCGGATCGTTCAGGCGGCTTGTTCGCGGGCGGCGGCGATGCGGGCCAGCGCGCTGCGCCCGCCATTGATGTGTTCGCGCATGCGCGCTTCGGCCAAAGACGGATCGCGTGAAAGGAAGGCGTCGAGAATGCGCTGGTGCTCGGACAGCGACTGTTCCAGCCGCCCTTCGCTGAACAAGGAATGGTGGCGCGACAGCTTGACCACCTTGCGCAGATCCTCGATGCAATGCTGCAACCAATGATTGCCGGTGATCTGTTGCAGCCGAGCGTGGAAGGCCTGGTTGCCTTCGAAGAAACGGTCGATGTCGCCGCGCGCGGCTGCTTCTTCGAGGTCTTCGTGGATCTGCACCAGCTCGTCGATCTGCTGGTCGCTGGCATGCTCGGCAGTGGTCGCCGCGCACTGGCCCTCGAGCAGGGCCAGCACCGAGAAGATCTCGTCCAGATCCTGCTCGGAGATTTCGGTGACGTAACAGCCACGGCGTGGCTTCAGAGTGACCAGACCTTCGGCCGCCAGTACCTTGAGCGCTTCGCGCAGGGGGGTGCGCGAGATGCCGTACTGCTCGGCGACGGCCTGTTCGTCGATCCATGTGCCCGGACGCAGCTCGTGGGCGAAGATCCGCTCGCGCAGGCGCTCGGCGACCTCCTGGTAGAGCGCCAACGGGGCGATTCGATTTGCGTTCATGGCCGACATTGTACGCGCAAAATTAGGCCTTGCATTCATAATTATGGATAAAGTATTATTTTAACACTGCCCGGTCGGTCGAGCGACTGCGGGTAAAGGGAGGGGTCAGTTCCCGATTCGGGCAGTGATTCAATGGCAGCCGGGCGATTTTGTCGCCCGGCTGCTACGCTGTAAGTCGATATTTTTCGAGGTGGCGCCAAGCCACCCGCATGCCGAGGTGATGAATATGTCGAGCAACAAGGCGCCGGATCTGCCGAAGACCGATCTGGATGCGTGGCGGGCTGCAGCCGAGAAGTCCACCAAGGGGCGAGGTCTCGCTTCGCTGACCTGGGCGACGCCGGAGGGCATCGAAGTCAAGCCCTTGTATACGGCGGCCGACACCGCCGATCTGTCCTACGCGGACACCCTGCCGGGCTTCGAGCCCTTCCTGCGGGGGCCTCAGGCCACGATGTACGCCGGCCGTCCCTGGACGATCCGTCAGTACGCCGGCTTCTCGACCGCCGAAGAATCCAACGCTTTCTATCGCAAGGCGCTCGCGGCTGGCGGCCAGGGCGTTTCGGTGGCCTTCGATCTGGCCACCCACCGCGGCTACGATTCGGACAACCCACGCGTCGTCGGCGATGTCGGCAAGG
>JAGRFZ010000102.1 GCA_020445785.1 Rhodocyclaceae bacterium | reverse complement strand
ACATCGTGTTCGAGTGCCTGGCGGTGAACCAGGACGGCCTCAAGGTCATCGACGGCACCGCCGAGGTGCAGGCCCCGACCGAGAAGATCAAGCGCCAGCGGGTGGCCCTGCCCGAGGTGACGATCTCCGACCGGGAACTGCGCTACCACCACCTGGTGTCGATCACCCAGGGGCTGGACCCGATTCCGATCTCGGTCGCCCACCCGTGCGACGCCGAATCCCTCGGCGGGCCGCTGCAGGCGCGCGACGCCGGCCTGGTGGACCCGGTGCTGGTGGGGCCGGAGGCGCGGATTCGCGCGGTGGCCGAGGAGGAAGGGCTGGACCTCAACGGTGTGCGCATCGTCGATACCGCCCATAGCCACGAGTCGGCGGCGGTCGCGGTGGCGCTGGCCCGCAACGGCGAAACCGAGGCCTTGATGAAGGGCTCGCTGCACACCGACGAGCTGATGAGCGAGGTGGTGTCGAAAGCCAACGGCCTGCGCACCGAGCGCCGGCTGTCCCACGTGTTCCTGGCCGACGTGCCGACCTACCCTCACCCGCTGATGATCACCGACGCCGCGATCAACATCGAGCCGAGCCTCGAGGACAAGGTGGACATCGTCCAGAACGCCATCGATCTGGCCCTGATCCTCGGGCTGGCGGAGCCCAAGGTGGCGATCCTGTCGGCGGTCGAGACCGTGACGCCGAAGATCCGCTCGACGATCGAGGCCGCCGCCCTGTGCAAGATGGCCGACCGCGGCCAGATCAAGGGCGGCCTGCTCGACGGCCCGCTGGCCTTCGACAACGCGGTGTCGCTGGTCGCGGCCAAGACCAAGGGCATCCGCTCGGCGGTGGCCGGCAACGCCGACATCCTGGTGGTGCCGGACCTGGAATCGGGCAACATGGTCGCCAAGCAGCTCGAGTACCTGGCCGAGGCCTTGATGGCCGGCGTGGTGCTCGGCGCCCGCGTGCCGATCGTGCTGACCAGCCGCGCCGACACCGCCGAGACCCGCGCCGCCTCGTGCGCGATCGCCCAGTTGATGGCCCACAAGCGGCGCGAGGTACTGCGCTGATGCAAGGCGTCCTGGTCCTCAATGCCGGCTCGTCGAGCCTCAAGTTCGCGCTCTTTCCGCTGGACGGAACGCTCGCCGACAAGCCGGTGCTGTCCGGCCAGGTGGAGGGCATCGGCACCGAGCCGGTACTGCATGCCCGCGATGCCGACGGCACCCGCTACCACGAAGACGTGGCCCTTGCCGACGGCGGCGACCAGAGCGCCCAGCACCGCGCCTCGCTGGCCCATCTGTTCGACTGGCTGGCCCGCCACAATCCGCAGCTCGACATCGTCGCTGCCGGCCATCGGGTGGTCCACGGCGGCGAGATCTTCAGCGCCCCGACCCGGATCGACGCCGAGGTGCTCGACCGGCTAGCGACGTTCGTGCCGCTGGCGCCGCTGCATCAGCCCCACAACCTGCGCGCGATCCGCTCGCTGGCCGAACTGATGCCGTCGGTGCCGCAAGTGGCCTGCTTCGACACCGCCTTCCACCGCAGCCAGCCGCGGCTCGCCCAACTATTCGCGCTGCCGCGCGCGCTCACCGACGAGGGCATCAAGCGCTACGGCTTCCATGGCCAGTCCTACGAGTACGTCAGCCGGCAGTTGCCGGGACTGATCGGCGAGCGGGCGAACGGCGCGGTGGTGATCGCCCACCTCGGCAATGGTTCGTCGATGTGCGCGTTGCGCGACGGGCGCAGCGTGGCCTCGTCGATGGGTTTCACGGCAGTGGACGGGCTGATGATGGGCACCCGCACCGGCAGCCTCGATCCCGGCGTACTGCTCTACCTGATGGAGCAGAAGGGCATGGATCTCGAGTCCCTGACGGCGCTGCTGTACAAGCAGTCGGGCCTGCTCGGCGTCTCGGGCATCTCGCAGGACATGCGCGAACTGCTCGAATCGGATGTGCCGGCGGCACGGGAGGCCGTGGACCTCTACTGCTATCGCGCGGCCCGCGAGATCGGTTCGCTGGCTGCCGCGGCCGGCGGCCTCGACGCACTGGTATTCACCGGCGGCATCGGCGAACACGCCGCGCCGGTGCGCGAGCGCATCTGCCTGTTGTCGGCGTGGCTGGGCATCGAACTGGATGCCGCCGCCAATGCCGACAGCGCGCTGCGGCTGTCCGCCGCCGGCAGCCGGGTCGCGGTGCTGGCGGTGCCGACCAACGAGGAATGGATGATCGCCCACCACACGGTGGCGCTGCTCTCAGGGTGAGCGCTGTCGGCGTTTAACCCGCGTTTAAGCCGTGCCTGCAACGATGGAACTCCGGATCAGCAGGAGACCCATCATGACATTCCGTGAAACCCGTTTCGCCCGCGAACTCGCTGCGGTCATCGTCGGCCTACTGTTGCTGGTCGGCAGCTTCGCCTTCGTTGCCATTTCGGCATCGCTGGGCGCCTGGCCCGGGGACCCGGTGCTCGCCGCCGCCGACCCCAACTGGCACCCGACCTGAAGCCCACGAAAAAGCCCGCCGGTGGCGGGCTTCGATGGAGCAGCGGGTGGAACGGATTCAGTCGTCCGTCGCCGCGGCCAGCGCGAGCTTCTGCTCGCGCAGGTCGGCGTATTCGTCCTCGAAGAAGAACTGCTCCTCGCCGAAGGCCGGCCGCAGATCGTCCAGCCAGGTCGCCTCGGGATCGTACTTGGCGTAGAACGGGCGCTGGACCCAGTCCGGGTTGCGGCCCTGGATGAAGCGCAGCGCGAACACCTTCTCGCCGGCGATCTCGGTCACGCCCTGCACCTCGACCTTGCCGGGGCTGGCCGACATGCTCGGGCCGCGGGCGGTGCGGGCGAGGCCCGAGACCCGCTGCATGGCTTCGCGATAGATCTGCCAGGCGCGCTCCAGCGGTACTTCGAAGTAATTGCGGGCGCCGGTGTCGCGCTCGACGAACATGTAGTAGGGCACGATGCCGAGCTTGACCTGCATCTGCCACATCTTCGCCCACACGGCGGGGTCGTCGTTGATGTGGCGGATCAGCGGGCCCTGGGCGCGAATCACGGCGCCGGTCGCGCGGATGCGGCGGATGGCCGAGCGCGCAGCCTCGGTGTCGAGCTCCTTCCAGTGATTGTAGTGAGCCATGATGGCGACGTGCTTGCCACCCTTGACCATGCGCTCGAGCAGGCGGATCAGTTCGTCGGAATCGGCCGCGGCGTGGAAGCGGTAGGGCCAGAAGGTCAGCGCCTTGGTGCCGATGCGGATGGTCTGGATGTGATCGAAGTCCGGGTGCAGCAAGGGCTCGAGGTAGGCCTGCAGATGCTTGGTCTTCATCACCATCGGGTCGCCACCGGTGAACAGCAGGTCGGTGACCTCGGTATGGTGACGCAGGTAGTCGTGCAGTTCCGAGGCTTCGGAGGCGGCGATGCGCAGCTCCTTGTCGCCGACGAACTGGGCCCAGCGGAAGCAGAAGGTGCAGTAGCTGTGGCAGGTCTGCCCCTGGCTGGGGAAGAACAGCACCGTTTCGCGGTACTTGTGCTGCATGCCTTCGAGGCGACGGCCGTCGGCGTCGCGCGGCATGTTCATTTCCATCTGGTCGGCCGGATGGGGATTGAGTTCGTGGCGGATCTGGTGGGCCACCCGTTCGATCTCGGCCTTGTCGGCGCCACTGCGCATCAACGCGGCCATGCGCTCGAAATGCTCCGGCGCGAGCATGCCGCGCTGCGGGAACGTGAGCTGGAAGATGGGATCGGCCGGGATGTTGCTCCAGTCGATCAATTCGTCGATGACGTACTTGTTGACGCGGAACGGCAGCACACTCGAGACGACACGCATTTCGAAGCGCATCGCCGCGGGAAGCCTGGCGATCTGCTCGATCTTTTCCAGATCACGCTGGGTGAACACCTTGAAGGGAACGACCCAGTCGGTCTCCTCTACGGACTTCAGCGCCCATTGGCGCTGCACTCCACCTACTTGCGGACTCATAAATACACCTCCTGACATGAGGCAGGGCTCTTGTCCCTGCATTGCAGAAGCCGGCGCGGGAACTTGTCTGCGGGGCGCAGGCCGGAATCTGCCGGGGCGGGAACTGCAGCCGCATCGGGGAAGTGCGCGGGAAGCGCGTGCGGGGCTGCCTTCCTTGTATCGACTGCTGGGGAGGCAGCCGTGATCGGGCCGTGGGGCCAGTCGGTGGATTATATTCGCAGGAATGCTTTAACGCAAAGTTACGGCTTTCGCCGACCACAAAAAAAAGGGGCCCACGGACGCGGGCCCCACTCCCTCGACAGGCACCCGTTGCACCGCGAGGTGCGTCAGGTCTCCCTCCCTATCGAACGAAACAGGCGTCGGACCGGGCGGGACGAAGGCCCGGCCGACAGGACGGCGACGCCTTGCGGCGCCGCCGCCTTACTCGAACTCGAGGATCATCTCGTCCACTGCCAGGCTGGCGCCTGCGTTGGCGAGGATGTTCTTGACCTTTCCGTCCTGCTCTGCCTTCAGTACGTTTTCCATCTTCATCGCTTCGATCACCGCCAGTGTTTCACCGGCCTTGACCTCCTGTCCGATGTGGACCGCGACTTCGCGCAACAGGCCCGGCATCGGCGACAGCAGGAACTTGGACATGTCAGGCGGCAGCTTTTCCGGCATCAGCGCCAGCAGTCGCGCGGCCCGCGGCGTCATCACCGTCGCCTCGACGTGCAGACCGAAATGCACGATGCGGTAACGCAATCCACGGCGCTCGACCTGCATGCACACCGGCTCGCCATTGATGGTGCCGGTGAATAGCGGATTGCCGAAGGCCCAGCCCGACAGGATCTCGTAGCTCTTTTCGCCGCAGGTGATCAGCTTGCCGCCCGGAATCGGCTGGCTATGGACCGGATACTGCTTGCCGCCGAGCAGCACGACCCAGTCCTGTGAGACCTTGCGACCGTAACCCGGCATCTGGCCGGAAGTCTTGACCGCGCGGTGGATGTAGCGCAGGCGGCAGAAAGTGGCGACCGCGGCCAGTACCGGCGGGTCGTCATGGGGCACCATCGAGGCATCGAAGCCGTCCGGATAGTGTTTCGCCATGAAGCCGGTGTTGAAGTCGCCCGTGCACACGTTCGGATGCTGCAGCAGCGCGGCCTGGAACGGGATGTTGGAGCTGATGCCGCGGATCACGAAGGCGTTCAGCGCATCCCGCATGCGGCGGATCGCGTCGTCGCGGTCGGTGCCATGGACGATCAGCTTGGCGATCATCGAATCGTAGAACATCGAGATCTCGCCGCCCTCGTAGACGCCGGTATCGACACGCACGCCCTCGCCCTCGACCGGCGGCTGGAAGCGCACCAGGCGACCGGTGGAAGGCAGGAATCCACGAAACGGGTCTTCGGCATTGATCCGGCATTCCATCGACCAGCCGTTGAGCGGCACCTGATCCTGGGTGATCGACAGCTTCTCGCCGGCCGCGACACGGATCATCTGCTCGACCAGATCGACCCCGGTAATGTTCTCGGTGACCGGATGTTCGACCTGCAGCCGTGTGTTCATTTCCAGGAAGTAGAAATCCTTTTCCGCACCGACGACGAATTCGACGGTGCCGGCGGACTGGTACTCCACCGCCTTCGCCAGGGCCACCGCCTGTTCGCCCATCGCCTTGCGGGTCTCGGGGTCGAGGAAGGGGCTCGGCGCCTCCTCGATGACCTTCTGGTGACGGCGCTGGATGGAGCACTCGCGCTCGTTGAGATAGATCGTATTGCCGAAGGAATCGGCCAGGATCTGGATCTCGATGTGGCGCGGCTGGACCACGAACTTCTCGATGAAGACCCGGTCGTCGCCGAACGCATTCTTGGCCTCGTTGCGGCAGGCCGTGAAGCCCTCGAAGGCCTCCTTGTCGTCGTTGGCGACCCGCAGGCCCTTGCCGCCGCCGCCGGCGGAGGCCTTGATCATCACCGGATAGCCGATGTCGCGGGCGATCTCGACCGCGCGGTCAGCCGACTCGATCGGGTCGTTGAATCCCGGAATGGTATTGACCTTGGCTTCGTCGGCGATCTTCTTGGAGGCGATCTTGTCGCCCATCGCCGCTACCGCCTTCGGCTTCGGCCCGATGAAGGCGATGCCCTCGGCCTCGAGCCGGCGCGAGAACTCTTCGTTCTCGGACAGGAAGCCGTAGCCCGGATGCACTGCCTCGGCGCCGGTCTGCTTGCAGGCGTCGATGATCTTGTCCATCACCAGGTAGGACTCGGTGGACGGCGCCGGTCCGATGCACACGGCCTCGTCGGCCATGTCCACGTGCAGCGCCCCCTTGTCGGCCTCGGAATAGACGGCGACCGACAGGATCCCCATCTTGCGCGCCGACTTGATCACGCGGCAGGCGATTTCGCCGCGGTTGGCAATCAGAATCTTCTTGAACATGTTGCGTGTCCTCCCGGGCTCAGAGCGGAATGTTGCCGTGCTTGCGCCACGGGTTCTCGAGCTTCTTTTCCTTCAGCATCGCCAGCGAGCGGCAGATGCGCTTGCGCGTCTCGTGCGGCATCACGACGTCGTCGATGAAGCCACGGGCGCCGGCGACGAACGGGTTGGCGAACTTGGCTTTGTACTCGGCCTCGCGCTCGGCGATCTTGGCGGGCTCGTTCTTCTCGTCGCGGAAGATGATCTCGACCGCACCCTTCGGTCCCATCACCGCGATCTCGGCGCTGGGCCAGGCGAAGTTCACGTCGCCGCGCAAGTGCTTGGAACTCATCACGTCGTAGGCACCACCATAGGCCTTGCGGGTGATCACCGTGACCTTCGGCACCGTGCATTCGGCGTAGGCATACAGCAGCTTGGCGCCGTGCTTGATGATGCCGCCGTACTCCTGGCTGGTACCGGGCATGAAGCCGGGCACATCCACCAGGGTCACCACCGGGATGTTGAAGGCGTCGCAGAA
>JAGRFZ010000015.1 GCA_020445785.1 Rhodocyclaceae bacterium | reverse complement strand
CCAACGTCCGGAGCGCTCGGAATGCCGCCCGTTATCCGCGAGGAGAGACGTAGGCAGTTGAATGACAGCTATCGGGTGTGCGGTCCAGTTCAAGGTCAGCTTCCGCGAAGTGCTGCCATCGGCAGCAATGGCCGATAAGCTGCAGTACCAAGGAATCGCATATCCCTCGAATCCGAACAGTCCAGACTTGGTCGCGACGTGACGGGTGCGATCACCTCCAGCGTGGAACGCGGGGAACCAGCGCCAAAGCTCCCCCGACACCTCATCCGCCCAGGGTCGCCGCCTGCCCGCCGCCCTGCTCCAGCCCGCTTGGGCCAGGCGCCAGCGGGTGCAGGTGGACGTCGCGCTGTGGGTAGGGGATGGTGATGCCGTTTTGCTTGAACAGCCGCCAGATCGCCAGGTTGATGTCGGTGCGCACGTTGCCGATGCCGTTTTCCGGGTCGTCGATCCACACCCGCAGTTCGAGGTCCAGGCCGCTCTCGCCGAAGTTCATGAAGCGCGCGGCCGGCGGCGGATTCGAGATGACCCGGGACGACGCCTTGGCGGCCTCCACCAGCAACGCCATCGCCTCTTCCGGGTCGTCCTCGTAGCTGATCTGCACCGGCAGCCGGATCCGCGTGCTGTCGTCGGAATAGCTCCAGTTGATGACTTCCGAGGTGATCAGGTTTTCGTTGGGGATCAGGCGTTCGACGCCGTCGCGGTTGCGCACGACGACGTAGCGTGCCTTGAGTTCCTGCACCCAGCCGTAACTGGTGGCGTCGCTACCGACCGATATGACGTCACCGGGCTTGATCGAGCGGTCGAGCACCAGGATGAAGCCGCTGATGAAGTTGCTGGTGATGCGCTGCAGGCCGAAGCCGATGCCCACGCCGAGGGCACCGCCGAACACGGTCAGGGTGCTGAGATCGATGCCGGCGGCGTCGATCGCCACCAGCACGGCCAGCGCGATCAGGAAGAACTTGCTGAACTTGCCGACCGCGACTTGCAGCGTCGGTGCCATGTGGGGCGAGGCGCGCATCCGCCGCTCGATCACCCCCGATACCCAGAAAGCCAGGGTCAGCAGCAAGGCGATGAGACCGACCAGTTGGATCGCGTCGAGCAGTGAGATGCGCGATTCGCCGATCTTGAAGGCCAGCGCGTCGAGCGTTTCGGTGATCGCCGGCAGCCAACCCACCAGATGCAGGGCCAGGATCACCCAGACGCCGCCGACGATGATGTTCTCCCACGCCTTCAGGGCCGGTGTCACCGGGAAGCCCTTGCGCAGCAGGTAGACGGCGAATCGGATCGCCGCGAGCGACACCAGCAGCGGCACCGCGATGTCGAGCAAGGTGGTCGGCGCCTGTCGCGACAGCAGGATGCCCCGGCCGAACAGAATCAGCAGCAGCATCACCACCGGCAGCAGCATGCGCTGGGCGGTACGCAGGGCGAAGCGCCGGAATCCGACGCTGGTGGATTCCAGCAGGCGCTGGCGCAGCAGCTTGCTGCCGACACGGCCCAGCAGCCACGTCCCGAGCGCAGCCACCAGCAGCACCGCGATCTGATGGTAGATGGCAGGCGTGACCAGATCGGCCAGCAGGTGGCCGAGGCGCTGCACGATCTCGTCGAAGCTCCACTCCATGCCGTCTCCCGGTGTCGCGGCGATCGTGGCCAATGTAGCCTGAATTCGGCCGTTGCGCCGACCGTCGCTCGGGCAGTATGGCTCGGCGCGGACCGCGGGTGCCTTCGCCAGCACCAGGATGGCGCTGGGCCGGACGGCCTGCCGCAAACCCTCCCGCACGTGCCCGGCCGCGGTTTCCAGGATAATCCAGCCTTCATCGACCGCACCGGAGCCCCCGTGCCCGCCCAGCCGCCCCCATGGCTCGCCGCCCTGCTCAACCGCCGCATGCTGGTGTGCATCGTCATGGGCTTCGTCTCGGGCATGCCGCTCTACCTGCTGTTCAACCTGTTGCCGGCCTGGCTGCGCACCGAGGGGCTGTCGCTGAAGACGATCGGCGCCTTCGCCCTGATCCAGTTTCCCTACACCTGGAAGTTCCTGTGGGCGCCGCTGCTGGACCGCTACGGCATCCTGCCGGGGCTGGGGCGGCGGCGTAGCTGGATGCTGGTGACCCAGCTCGGACTGGTGGCGTCGATCGCCTGGCTGGGGCAACTGTCACCGGCCGAGCATCTGCCCTGGGTGGTGGCGGTGAGTGCGGCACTGGCGCTGTTCTCGGCCACCCAGGACATCGCACTGGACGCCCTGCGGCGGGAAATCCTGCCGGACCAGGAACTGGGGCTGGGCAATGCCATGTACGTCAACGCCTACCGCATCTCGGGGCTGGTACCGGGCTCCCTGTCTCTGATCCTGGCCGACCGCATGCCGTGGGACACGGTGTTTCTGATCACTTCGTTGTTCATGCTGCCCGGCGTCGTCATGACGCTGCTGGTGCGCGAGCCGGCGGTTGCCGAGACCGCGCCACGCACCCTGCGCGATGCCGTGGTGGCGCCCTTCCACGAGTTTTTCGCCCGCCACGGCGTGAGCTCGGCGCTGCTGGTGCTGGCCTTCATGCTGTTCTACAAGCTCGGCGATTCGCTGTGCACCGCGCTGGCCACGCCGTTCTACCTGGACATGGGCTTCTCGAAAACCGAGATCGGCCTGATCGCCAAGAACGCCGGCCTGTGGCCGATGGTGGCCGGCGGCATTCTCGGCGGCATCTGGATGCTCAAGCTCGGCATCAACCGGGCCCTGTGGCTGTTCGGCGTCGTGCAGCTGGTGACCATCCTCGGCTTCGTCTGGCTGGCCTGGCTGGGGCCGGCGCCGTCGGACACCGGCCGGCTGGTGGCGCTGGCGCTGGTGATCGCCGGCGAAGCGATCGGCGCCGGACTCGGCACCACCGCCTTTGTCGCCTTCATGGCGCGCACCACCCACCCGGCCTACACCGCCACCCAGCTCGCGCTGTTTACCAGCCTGATGGCGGTGCCGCGTACCTTCATCAACGCCACCGCCGGCTTCCTGGTCGAGGCGCTCGGTTGGCAACCGTTCTTCTGGCTGTGCTTCGCGCTCGCCTTCCCCGGCATGGCCCTGTTGCTGAAAGTGGCACCCTGGCACGAAGACCTGCCCGACACCCGCCCCCAAGGACAGACCCCATGACCGCACTCCAGGCCGATCCCGCGCTGGCACGGGCGCTGATCGAAGCCGCCCGCGAGATGTCGCAGGCGCTGGCCGAACTCGAATTCTCGGCGCCGGTGAGCCATGTCTACAATCCGCTCGAATACGCGCGGGCGCCGGCCGAGGCCTATCTGGCCCGCTACGGCGCAAGCCGCAAGCGGGTGGTCTTCATCGGCATGAATCCCGGCCCCTTCGGCATGGTGCAGACCGGAGTGCCGTTCGGCGAGATCGCTGCCGTGCGCGACTGGATGGGGCTGAAGGCGCCGGTGGGGGCGCCGCCGGTGCAAAACCCCAAGCGCCCGATCGAGGGCTTCGCCTGCACCCGCTCGGAAGTCAGCGGTCGTCGGCTGTGGGGCCTGTTCGCCGAGCGCTTCGGCGCCGCCGGCGACTTCTTCGCCGAGCACCTGGTGGCCAACTACTGCCCGCTGGCCTTTTTCGACGGCGGCCGCAACCTCACGCCGGACAAGCTGCCGGCCGGCGAACTGCGACCGCTGCAGGCGATCTGCGACGCCCACCTGCGACGCCTGATCGGGCTGCTCGAACCCGAATGGGTGATCGGCGTCGGCGCCTGGGCCGAGGGCCGCGCGAAAATCGCCGCCGAAGGCCTGCCGGTGCGCTTCGGTCGCGTGCTGCACCCGAGCCCGGCAAGCCCGGCGGCGAACCGCGGCTGGGCCGAGGCGGCAAGCCGCCAGTTGGCCGAACTGGGGGTGTGGCCTGCCTAGCAGCCTGTCTTCGTGCCCCGCGGCGCTGCCCGGCGCAGCACGTCGGGGCCGGCTGTCCTATAACGACGAGGCAGGGGGCGGACGGCCCGAACCCGGGGCGACGCCGCGGTGACCAAGCCCGAACGGAGATCGGCGGATGCGAAAGCGCGTGCTGGCAGCACTCTTTGCCGTGGCGACAGGCGCGCCCGGCCCATGGACCGCAACACCCGCCTCGGCGGCGGCCGTGCAGGCCTCGCCGGCAGATTGCGCGTGTGTTGCGGGCCGCTTCGATTCCGACGCCGAGGTCGCGCGCTGCACGCAATTGCTGGATCGCATGTCGCCGGCAGAGGTCACGAACTTGAAGGGGCAGTGCAATGCGCAGTCGGCACCTGCGCAGGGCATCGACGTGTGCTTCTGCCTCAAGACCTTTCATACCGATCCGCAGGTGATCCAGGCCTGCGAAGCGCTCCTCGGCAAGAACACCAAACCTTCGGAACTGGCGCGCATGGGTGCGGACTGCCGGTAGTGGCGGGCGGCGCCGCAGGCGATCGCTAAACGCTCCTCCGGTCGCGACGCGACATCCGCCCCGAGGGAGGCGTCGCGTGCAGTTCAGGCGGCCGGGCGTGCGCGCTCAGGCGAGCAACGCCTGGCAGGCTTCGACCACGCGCCGCCATGCACCGTGCATGCCACGTTGCTGCAGGTCGTGGGCCGCGGCAAGCGCCGACCGACGTGCGCCGGCTTGCGTCGCCAAGCGCCGCAACTGGTCGGCGACGACGGCGGGCGGCGCTTCGTCGTCGACGATTTCTGCGTGGGCGGTCTCGGCCAGGGCGATCGAGGTCAGCCACTGGTCCATCACCTGGGGCAACAGCATCTGTGGCCGCCCGGCCGCCAGCGCCGCGTAGGCGGTCCCGGGCCCGCCGTGATGGACGACCAGCGCGGCGCCGGCAGCGGCCGCGATCGCATCCGGCGGCTTGTCGAGCCAGCGGATCGGTGAGTCGGCCACGCGCTCGGACAGCGCCGGGTCGGCGTCGCGGGCGTAGATCTGCCCCGGCAGGCCCGATCCGATCAAGGCTTCGACCGCCAGCCACGCTGCGGAATCGCCGCCGGACAGGTAGGCGTGGAAGCCGTCGGCATCGACCGGCCGTGGTGGCGGAGCATCCTCGAACATGCCGGCACAGGGCTCGCGCCGCAGCTTGCGGTAGGGGTCGAACTCGGGCAGGCCGAGCACCACCCGCCGCTCGCCGCGGTAGATCTCGGCCAGGGTGTCGGGCAGGCGTGCACCGAAACGTTTCTGCACCGCGCGCACGGTCTCCAGCATGCGGGACTGATTGGCGTAGGGGGGAACGTCGTACAGCAGTCGCGGGAACTCCGGGCCGTCGGCGGGCGGGGTCGAGTAGGCGGAGCCGAACACCACTGCCGGCAGACGGCCGTAGGCGGCCAGGGCCAGCAGGGGCGCATAGCGGGTGACGACCAGATCGGGGCGCAGCAGATCGATGAGATCGCGCCAGCCCCGCAGCATCGAGTAGAGGTGGTCCACCGAGCCGAAGCCGTTGCAGGCCATGAGGTCGGCGAAGCCGGTCGGATTGAAGCCGTGCACTCGCGCCTCTCGGCTCAGCCGGCCGATCAGCCAGGGCGCCTGCAACACCGGGTAGGGACGATCGGCAAACAGGCGATGGGCGTGGTCGAGCGTGCGCAGGGCGAGCACCGGCCGGTGGCCGGCCGCGGCCAGCGCGTCGGCGAGCTGGCGAAGCTGCAGGCAGTAGCCGAAGCCGGCGCCGAGTTCCCAGCCCAACAGTATCGTCTTCATGCGCGTTCCCCGCGAAACGCCGGCATCGTGCCCGCGGCCGGCTATTGCGCCGAATAGACCTTGGCGTCGCCGGCCAGATGACCCAGCGCACGATCGATGTCCGCCTTGATCTGCGCCCGACGGTCGTTGGTCTTATAGACGCTGCGCGCGTGCTCGACGAAGCGCGCGCCGAATTCGCCGCGCGCCTCGCACTGGCGCAAGGCATCTTCGATCGCCCACAGGCGCCGGTTCACGGCTGCCAGCTCGTCCCGCAACGCGGCGATGTCGGGCGATACGGCGAGGCCACGCCAGCGCGCGTCGAGCCGCGCCAGCTGGGCCGCCGCTGCGGCACGTGGTGCGCCGGCCAGATGCTCGACCTTGATCTGCAGGATGGTGATGCGGTCGATCAGCTCCCCAGGCCCGATCTCGATTCGTATGTCGGCGGCCACCGCCCCTCCCGTATCGATCGGCGACTCCGCCGCCTTCGCCCTTTTGATACCCTCGAAGCACGAAGTCTGGCAAGCTCGTGGCATCACACCAGTGGGAGGAAGGCCGCCGGATGACGCCGGGCGACAAGTGCGGATTCGCGCAGGAACTGCTGATCGAAGCCCGCAACGCACTGCAGTCGACACTCGCCGACCACCAGGACAGCGCCCGCGGCGCCCTCAACCAGGAGTTGTGGACGGTGGTCCGCATGCTGGGCGAGGTTCCCGAGTATTTCAGCCAGGCCGGCCAGGACCACTTCGTCGATCGCTGCCTGATGGGGGGCCGGCGCGACGGCGTCTTCGTGGACGTCGGCGGCTACGATGGCATCACCGGCTCGAACACCTTGTTCTTCGAGCTCTTCCGCGGCTGGCGCGGGCTGCTGATCGAACCGGTGGCGGAGCGCCTGGCCCAAGCCGGCACGCTGCGCCGCTGCCGCTGCGTCGGCTGCGCGGTAGCCGGGCGCGAAGGCCCGCGCGAGTTCCTGCAGGTGGAAGGCGGCTACACCCAGATGAGCGGGCTCGTCGACCGCTACGACGCGGATCTGCTGCAGACCCTGCGGGACAACCCCGCCCACCGCGAACGGCTGGTCACGGTCGAAGCCCGGCCGTTGGCCGCCGTGCTGCAGGATGCCGGGCTGGCCCGCATCGACTACCTGTCGCTCGACGTCGAAGGCGCCGAGGAAGAGATCCTCGAGGCGTTTCCGTTCGACCGGTTCGAGATCGCCGCCTGGTCGATCGAGAACCCCGACGGCAAACCCGGCATCGGTCGTCGGATGGCGGCCGCGGGCTACACACTCGTGGAATACATCGGCGTCGACGAGATCTACGCCCGGCGCGATTGAACGGCCAGCCGCCATGACGCATCGTGATGCTTTGCTGCCCCCCGCCGACGACGAGGTCCGCGAGCGCATCTGCCGCTTCGGCCCGATGCGCTATTTCACCCACGACGCCTACATCGGCGCCGTCCTCGATCGCTACGGCGAATTCAGCCCGGCCGAGGCCACGCTGCTGGCCGCCCTGCTCGCACCCGGCGACGTCGCCGTCGATGCCGGTGCCAACATCGGCTGCCTGACGCTGGCGATGGCGCACAGCGTCGGCGCCGGCGGCCGAGTGCACGCCTTCGAGCCCCAACCCGCGGCGTTCGAACTGCTACGCGCCAATCTGTCGATGAACCGGCTCGATCAGGTCGCCGCCCACCGCGCCGGCCTCGGCGCCGGTGCCGGCCACCGCGTGATGGCGCTCCCAGACACCACCCGACCCGGCAATTTCGGCGCAACGACGCTGCAAGCGCAGGGCCCGGGCGAGACCGTCGCGGTGACCACCATCGACGCGCTCGCACTGCCCGCCTGCCGCCTCATCAAGGCGGACGTCCAGGGCATGGAGCGGGAGGTGCTGCTCGGCGCCCGCGCCACCATCGACCGCCACCGGCCGGTGCTCTACCTCGAGAACGACTTGCGCGAGCGCTCCGAGGCCCTGCTGCAACTGGTCTTCGAACTGGGCTATCGTGCCTACTGGCATCTGCCGGCGCTCGCCGAGGCAGACAACTTCCGCGGCGCGGCGCTGGACCGGAACGGGGCAATCGTCAGCGTCAACCTGCTCTGCCTGGCGGACGAGGCGCCACCGCCAACGGCAGCGCTGACCGAGGTCTCGGGCGTCGGCGACTGGTGGCAAGCGCCGGAGGACACGGGAGGACACGTGGCAATCGATGGTTCCGATCTGTATGCGATCGCGCGCCGCCAGTACGGCCGCGCGCGCTTCGACGAGGCGTGCGCGCTGCTCGACACCCTCCTCGAACTCGAGCCGGAAACGCCCGACGCCCTGTTCCTGCTGGCCGATTGCCACCACCGCACGGGGCGCGACACGGCAGCCATCGCCTGCCTGCAACGCCTGTTGGCGAGCCATGGCGACGACATCGATGCGCTCGGTGCGCTGGCCGATCTGTACGCGGACGACAAGCGTTTCGAGGCGGCGGCAGCAGTGATGTCGCGCGCCCATCACTGCGACCCCAGCGATGCCGCGCTGCTCCACGGCCTGGCGGTGATGCTGCGGCGCTGCGGCCGCGGCGACGAAGCCCTGGCGACGCTCGATCGGGCGTTGGCGCTGGCGCCCCACTTCGACATCGCCCGCTTCGAGCGGGCAATGGTGCTGCTCGAGGCCGGCCGCCTGGGCGAGGCCTGGCCGGATTACGACCTGCGCCACCTGCTGGATCCGGCCTTCGTCGCACCGGCAGCGCTACCGCGCTGGCAGGGCGGCCCGTTTGCCGGTCAGCGCCTGCTGGTCACCGCCGAGGGCGGCCACGGCGACACCATCTGGGCCGCCCGCTTCCTGCCGGCGCTGCGCGCGCTGGGCGGCGAGGTGCATCTGCAGGTGCGACCGGAGCAAACGGAGCTGCTGTCGGCGCTGGCGGGGGTGGACGCCCTGGTGCCGCTCGATGCCGGCGAGGATGGGTTCGATCTGTACTGCCCGCTCCTGTCGTTGCCGGTCCACCTCGCCGTGTCCGACGCGGCGCGCCATCCGCCCGCCCGCCTGAACGCACGCCGCGGCGAGGCGCAGCGCTGGTCGGCCCTGCTTTCCCGAGCCGGCGGGCGCCTGCGGGTCGGCATCCTGTGGTCGGGCAGCGAATCCTACGCCAACAACCGCCACCGGGCCGCGCAACTGACGGATTTCCTGCCGCTGCTGGAGCTGCCCTCGGTGCAGTTGTTCAGCCTGCAGAAAGGGCCGCAGCAGGCGGCACTGCGGGAGGCCGGGCTCGGCAGCCTGATCATCGAGACCGACGACTGCGACTTCAGCGAAACCGCGGCACTGGTCGAGCGACTCGACCTGGTGGTGCTGACCGACACCGCCCTCGCCCACCTGGCCGCCTCCCTCGGCAAACCGGTCTGGCTGCTGCTGGACACGGCGCCGTTCTGGCTGTACGGCAAGGCCGGCGAACACTGCCCGTGGTATCCGTCGATGCGACTCTTCCGGCAGGCCGACGCGGGCGACTGGCGCGACGTGCTGCGGCGGGTCTGCGACGAACTGGCCGCCCACGCGAATCAGCGGCTCGGCGCATCGACCCCTGCGCCCGACCGTGACAGGGACGCTTGACCCGGGCGGCAGACTGGGCCAAGGTTGTCGGGCGGCAATTCGACTGCAAGCGCACGGAGACAGCGATGAGCAGGAAAATCGGCCACGGTACCAGTGACCGCCTCGATATCGATCGAGACATCAAGCAGCTCGGCGGTGAACACCGGGGGCGGACGGTCACCACCATCCGCCGCAACACGATCACTGGCGGCGCGCGCTTTCGCACCCTCGACCACACTGCCGGCATGACCACGCCCTTCTCCCGGCGCATGGACACCATCTATGCCGGCAAGCGCTTCGACTCGGTCTACGGCGGCAAGGTGTTCGACACCATCTACGCGGGCAAGCGCTTCGATACGATCTATGCGGGCAAGCGCTTCGACACCATCTATGCCGGCAAGCGTTTCGACACATGGTATGGCGGCGGCAGCGGCCTGACCTATTGGGGAGCGCCGCGCCAGGGTGGCGGCGTGACGATGACGGTCAAGGATCCGCGCACCCGCCAGGTGCGCAGCGTCGTCTACAACCCCGTCACCCGCCAATACCTCGACACCACGACCAAACGCTGGCTGGCGGCACCAGGCTGGATGCGCGCCCAGCTTGGCTGACGCACGCGAGACGCCGGGTTCGGCGTGGGCGAATCCGGGAGCGGACATCCGATGCGGCTGAGCGTGCATTTCGAGGCGCCGGCGGACGGCGGAGGCAGCGAAGCCGGGCCGGTGTCGGTCGGCTGGCTGCTCAGCGATCCCCGCGGCGGCGTGATCTACGATGCGCCGAACCGGGTGCGCGGCGCCGAGCGCGGATCGCCGGTGGCCAAGTCGGCGTCGAGATGCCCGGCGGTGCTCGGGCTCGAGGGGCGGCTGTTCGAGATCAGGTGTCCGTTCGATCTGTCCCTCGACTATGTCCGCGACGATTTCGGTCGACCGGCCGTGCGCGATCGCCTCGGCGCCGCATCGACACTGCGTCCCGACCGCATCGACGAGTTGATCCACTGGGTCGAAGAAGACGAATGGCGATCGCCCGAGCGGCCGACGCTGCAACTGGCGCTGCCCTACATCTTCGTCGCCGACGAACCGGTGTATCTCTCCCAATTGGCGCCGATGTTCCATTATCGCGCCGAGCCGCTGCCGGGCCTGATGCTCGGTGGCCGCTTCCCGATCCATGTCTGGCCGCGGCCGCTGATGTGGGCCTTCGAGTGGCACGACACCACCACCCCGCTGGTGCTGCACCGCGGCGAGCCGCTGTTCTACGTCCAGTTCGAAACCACACCGCAACATCGCGCGGTCCAGCTCGTGGAAGCCGAGCGCACACCGGAACTGGACGAGTATCTGGTGATGATCGAAGGCGCGGTGAGCTACGTCGGCCAGACCTTCTCGCTGTTCAAGACGGCGGAGTCCCGACGTCCCGCCCACTTGCTCACGCCCCGTCGGCGCTGACCGAACGGCGAACGCACCCGACCGCGGCGCCCTGCCGGACCCGGCCGCCACGGTTGCAGGACGCCGACACTTGAGGGAGATCAACCATCGCACGGCGGTTGCGGCCTAAGGTGTCAGGCGTGGGTGGCGCACGGTCGCGACCGCCGCCAGGGCGGCGCGGCCGGCCTTTACCGCCGGTGGGGAGTGGCGTGCGATGTGTTTTTCCGCGACCGCAAGCTTTTTGTCGGCCGGCCTGCTGGTGCCGGGGGGTACCTATGCGACGGCCCTCGCCCTTCGTCACGACCGACGCTACCTGCCGCTGGCGACCTTCCCGCTGCTCTTCGGCGTACAGCAGTTCGTCGAGGGCGGGCTGTGGCTCGCGCTCGGCGGCTCGACGTTGATCGGTGTCGAGACCGCGGCCTTGGGATTTCTCGCGTTTGCCTACTTCCTGTGGCCGTTCTATGTGCCGCTGGCCGCCCGCAGCGTCGAACCGCGCGCCGACCGGCGCCGCCTGTTCGCGATCCTGGCCGTGCTCGGGTTCGCCCTCGGCGCGTCGCTCTATCTGCCGCTGCTGTTTCACCGGGAATGGATCTCGGTGACGCTGAGCAAGGGCTCGATCCTGTACGGCCCGGTGCTGATCTACGATGGCATCGTTCCGCGCAGCCTGGTTCGTGCGGTCTATGCGCTGATCGTGTCGCTGCCCCTGCTCTTCTCGTCGGTGGACGCGGTGCGCGTCTTCGGCATGCTGATCCTGTTCTCGGTGATCGGCAGCGCAATCGCCTATGCCTACGCCTTCGTCTCGATCTGGTGCTTCTTCGCGGCGCTGCTGTCGCTGGTCGTGATCGCAATCGTGCGGCGGGCGACCCTGCCCGCGGCCGGCGGCCGCGTCGGCACGGTCCACCCTCGGGCGGGCTGATCCGTCGCGGGCGGGCGCAGGCGCCGGCGCCGTGATGGCGCTCAGCGGCCGTTGCCGGTGATGAAGAAGGCCGCCCAGAAAAAGGGGTGCGGGTACTTCGCGCGGGTCGCGAGCTGAGCGTGGCGCAAGGCGTGGCGCTTGGGCTCGCCGCCGTCGAGGCGGCGGTAGAAATGTTGCATCAGCAAGGTGGTGGCATCGTCGTCCACCTGCCATAACGAGGCCACGATGTTGCTCGCGCCGGCGTACAGGAATCCGCGCGTCAGACCGACCACGTCATCGCCCGACAGCACCGTGCCGAGACCGGTCTCGCAGGCCGACAGGGTCACCATGTCGGCGTCGAGCTGGAGATTGTAGAGTTCGTCGGTGGTCAGCGAACCGTCGTTGTCCTGGTCTTTCGCCAGCAACAGGCGGGACTGCAGGGCATTGTCGGCGTTGTACTCGCCGTGGGAGGCGATGTGCAGATAACGGTAGGCGGACGCGCTTTTCTTGAACTCGGTCTCGCTCGCCTGTCGCCGCACCAGGGCGCGACTGTCCGGCACCATCGCGCTGATCGCCTCGACCTCGCGCTGGGCGCTGGGCAGATCGAAGCGCCGGTCGCCGAGATCCGGGTTGCCGAAGGCAAGCAGGTGGCTGGGCGCCTTTGCCTGGCGCGGGGTGTCGAGGAAACCGACCACGCTGGCGCTCGGCAGAAAACGCAGGCTGCGGCGCGCGAGCCAGTAGTCACGGCCGTCGTGCAACGCGCCGAACGACACGTAGTGGAGAATGCCGTGGGGCACCACCAGCAGATTGCCGGTGGCGTCCAGCCCCTTGACCGGGCGGATCAGACGATCGAACAGGGTACGGGCGCGGCGCTCGACGTCGTCGGTGCGCTCGTCGATGGCCTTGCGGAAGGCGCGCACGTCGTCGGCGAGACCGTCGGACCGGATCTCCGTGACCGTGACCTGGCCCCGATCCAGCAGGGCCGCATAGAGCTTGCCGCCGTGCCCGTAAAATTCGAGCACGGCCTCCTCTTCGTTGAGGCGAGCCTCGACGTCGCTGGTGGTCAGCGACGCCACCGAGATCAGCGAGGCCAGATCCGGGGCGATCACCGCCAGTCGCGCGCGGATCTCCTCCAGGCTCATCTGGTTGCCGGCGCCGCGGGTGGCGTCGCCCGACACCGGCACCTGCAGCCGACGTTCGAGCATGGCCTCTTCGAGCCTGGCAAAGGTCTCGCGGGCTTCGCCGGAGCGGGGTCCGGTGACGATGAAGTCGTTCTTGGCGGCGAGCATGTCCACCAGCGCCCTTGCCTTGGAACGCTCCATGTAGTCGAAGGCGGTGTTGTTGCGCCCGCTGGCCAGCAGCATCTCGATCAGCTCCGCATAGACGGCCTGCTTGTCGCCGACGAAGCCGATCTTGGCCGCCTCGGTGTTGATCGAAGAGCGTTGTAGTTCGATCACTTCGATGGCCTGGCGGAAATAGCGGATGGCCGCTGCGGTGTCGCCGTCGTGGGCGGCGATGCGGCCCCGATCGTAGAGCATCAGCCAGAAGATCTCGCCGTTGGCCGGCGCCGCAGGCGCCGCCAACAGCTTGTCCAGGCCGACCCGGGCGGCGTCGATCTCGCCGGTCTCGAACAAGGCCCGGTTGAGCAGAAAGCCCCGTGGCAGTTCGATCCATACCCAGTTGCTGGCACCCCGCAGACTGGCACCGCTCACCAGGTTGTCGGCCCACACCCGCCACGCGAAGTGCTCGTCTTCGCGAATCACCCGCAGCACCGAGTGGAAGTCGCCGAGGGCCGCGTAGGCGCGCGCCAAAGCCAGCGATCGGACCGTGGCGAAGTCATGGGCCTCGCCCCAGGGCAGATCGAGGTTTTCGAGTTCGCGTGCCAGTGCCCGCCCCTGTGCGGCGTCGCCCGACAAGGTGGCGGCGATCGAGCGCACCGCCAGCGCCTCGATGGCGATGTCGCCGTACCCATCGTAGTCGCCACCGAGCCAGTCCATCGCCTTCTTCGCCTCGGCCTTGGCTTCTCCGTACTGGGCGAGATCGGTGCGGGCCACCGCGCGCATCAGGTGTACCACCGGGGTGGCGTCGTCGAGTCCGAACAGCCAAGTATGGGGCGAGCCCTGCCCGAGCCCGGCCTCGAGCCGATCGAGGCAGGGCAGCAGGCGGTCGTAGCGCTTGGTCTTGGACTGGGCGAAGCACAGCGCGTGGCGCTCCTGGTTGGACAGTTCGCGCTCCCGGGCGACCGCCTCCAGGGTGCGCTCGATTTCGTCGAAGCGACCGCTGGTGGCAAAGCCGGAAACCGCCGAGTAGACGTCGCGCACGGGCCGCACGCCGCCCCCCGGCGAGACGCAGGCCGACAGCGCCAGTAGCGCGGCGATCGCCACGATGCCGGAAAGACCGTGCCGGCGGCCCGCGCCCCTCATGGCCTCAGAACCAGTAGCCGATGTTGAGCGAGACACCGGTGGTGTCCTTGCCCGTGAGCAGGTTCAGGCCGCCGCGCAGGTAGGAGCGCGAGGAGAAGGCGCTACGGTTGGTGCCGACCGTGATGCCCAGTTCCTGGGTGTTGTCCACATAGACCTCGGTGCCCAGATAGCGTGTGTCGATCAGCGAATACTCGATCGCCAGCCGTTTGCCGCCGAGGGTCACCGGCTGCGACAGCATCACGCCGTTGCGCAGCACCGTATTGTGGATGTCCGGGTCGAAGGAGTAGTCGCCGGCATCGACCTTGGTGGTGGTGTAGTAGCCGATCATGTTGCCGATCGCCATGTCGAAGCTGTCGAAGCGCAGGGCATAGGTGCTGGCCAGGGTCGCCGAGGCGACGCCGGCGACGGTGGCGAAATCCTCCGACCCGGTGAGGCCGTAGCGCACCGCCGGCGTGAGGGTCCAGGCTTCGTTGATCGGAAAGCGATAGCCGACGCCGAGAGAGAACGAATAGGCCTTGGCTCCCTCCGAATCGGCGATCGTGATCGGCATGCTGAAGACCAGTTGGCGGCGCGGATCGATGGTGTTGCGAATCGCGTAGGAAAGCGGGATGGTCGTGATCGTGGTGTCGCGCCCGTCCACCGACAGGGACGACAGGCCGATGCCGGCGCCCACCAGGTTCGCCGCCTCGGTCTCCTGCTCCGACGGCATGGTGTTGAAGACTTCGCCGAAGTCGCTCGACACGGCCGTGGGGATGACCCCCCCCGGCCCCGAGATCGGGCTGTGGGGCGAATTGGCGGCCTGGAACTTCATGATGTCGGCGATCACGCCGGAATCCTTCAGGTAGTCTTCGAGCAGGTCCTGGGAGGCATCGCGATCGGCACCGACGAAGGTCTCGTTGACCCCGAGTTCCGGAATCGAAAACACCAGGGCCGCGCCATCACCGGTGAAACCGCTGTTGGGAAAGGCCAGCGTGATCGGCAGCGAATTGAAGAAGATCGCCATGTTGGCGATCTGGGTGCCGTCGTAGTTGGCATTGACGTCGTCGAGTTCGGAGGTTTCGAGGCCGTCGATCAGATCCTGCGCGGTATTGTAGGAGGCCTGCCCGCAGACGCCGCCGACGTCGACACCGAGGCCGTACAAATCGTCGGTAGGCGACACGCACACCGTCTGCCCCATGGTTGCGCCGGACGCGCCGGCAAGCGCTGCCGCCAGCGCAAGAATCCTGATCCGCATTGCCTTCCCCTTTTGTAAGATCGCGTTAAAAAGACTGCCAAGTATAGGCCGCTCGCGACGCGCCCGCGCGCGCAGCGCGACACGATGGCGCCGGCATCGCGCGCGGCGCCCGGCGGCCGCCGGATCCGCGCGGCTGGCGGCGGTTTGCCCCGTCGCGGGCTGTGCCATAATGGCTGCNNNAGCGACGCGAACAGGAGACAGATCGGTATCCCATGATGATCCGTTTGCGAGTTGAATCATTCCGGGGACGCCCGCTGCCCGAGCCACGGGAAGCGACTTTCGACAGCGCGGGCGGCACCATCGGGCGATCCGAGAACAACCGCCTGTATCTGCCCGATCCCGAGCGCCACGTCTCCCGCATTCATGCCAAGGTGATGTCCCGCGACGGCCAGTTCTCGGTCGCCGACCAGGGCTCCAATCCGGTATTGCTGAACGGCCGGCCGATCGGCCATGGCATGACCGCGCCGTTGTGTGACGGGGATGTGCTGGCGATCGGCGAATACGTGATCCAGGTCAGCACGGCGAACGACGAGGCGCCGCCAGCCGCGACACCGGCCGTGGCCGCCGCAGCGCCGCCGCCGACGCCGGCTTCGGCGGCGGATCCGTTGGGGCTGTTCGACGGCCCCTCGGCGGCGCCTGCCGACGGTGGACTCGGCGACCTGCTGGGCAACCCGCAGCCCGCCGCCGAGATTCCCGACCCCTTCGCCGAACCGCCACAGCCGGCGCCAGCGCCGGCGCCGCCGGCCGCTGCGCCAGCCAGGTCTTCCTCGCCCGACACCGGGCTGTTCGCGGGCATCGGCCAGGCGTCCGCGCCACCGTCGGGTGGCGGCATCCCGGACGATTTCGACCCGTTCGCCGACCCGCTCGCAGCGCCCCCCGCAAAGGCACCGGACGCCCCCTTGCCGGACAACCTCGGCCTGTCGGAGCACGGCATCGCGCGGGACACCTTCGGCGAATCGGCCGATCTCGATTCGCTGTTCGCGCTCGACAAGGGCAAGGCGCCGGCCGATCCGTTTGCGGGCTCGCCCCTCGGCGCCCACGCCGACGTCGGCGGTGCCGGCCAGGAAAATGATCCGCTGGTGGCATACGGCGGCGCGGCCCAGCCGGTCGCGCCCCAGAGCGAGCGGGACGACGTGCCGGAGATCCAGGGCTCCTTCAAGCTGCCGGCGGCCTCGGCGATTCCCGACGACACCATGCTGCGGGCACCGGTCGACAAGCCGATGCCGGCGGCGCCACCACCGGCGGCGCGCAAGGCACCGATGCCGGCACCACGTCCGACGGCAGCGGCCAAGCCCGAGGCACGACCCGCGCCGGCCCCGAAGCCGGCAGCGCCACCACCACCGCCGGCAGCGGCAACCCCGGCGCCCGCCGCCGCCGAGCATCCGGCGGCCGATGGGAGCGAGTTGCTGGCGGCCCTCAAGCGAGGGCTCGGGGTGTCGGAGTTGCCGATCGAGGCACCCCTGACGCCGGAGATGATGGAGCGTATCGGCCTGTTGCTGCGCGAAAGCACCCAGGGCACCCTGGACTTGCTGCTGGCCCGCGCCATGACCAAGCGCGAGGTCAAGGCCGACGTCACGATGATCGTCAGCCGCGACAACAACCCGTTGAAGTTCTCGCCCGACCTGGCGATGGCGCTCTCCCACCTGTTCGGCCCGCCTCGCAAGGGCTTCCTGACGCCGGCCGAAGCCATGCGCGATGCCTACAACGACCTGCGCTCGCACCAGTTCGGCTTCATGGCGGGCATGCGGGCGGCCCTCGAGGGCGTGCTCCGGCGCTTCACGCCATCGGTGCTGGAACGCCGACTGACGCGCAAGTCGGTGATGGACAGCGTGTTGCCGATGCACCGCAAGGCCAAGCTGTGGGACCTCTACATGGAGATGTACGAGGACATCTCGCGCGAGGCCGAGGACGATTTCCACACCTTGTTCGGCAAGGAGTTCCTGCGTGCCTACGAAGAACAGATCGAGCGCCTGGAGCAAGCGCACGACGAGCAGGCCTGAATCGGGGAGCGACGTGGATTTCGACACCGCCACCCTGTCGCAGCCCGGCGGCCGCGGCTACAACGAAGACGCCAGCGCGGTCTGGATCGGTGACGAGGCCGCCTGCTGGGTGGTCTGTGACGGCGCCGGCGGCCACGGCGGCGGCGACGTCGCGTCGCGCATCGCCGTCGAGGTGATCGCCCGCAATTTCCAGGCCCTCGGCGAAGCCGGCATCGAAACCGTCGCCGAACTGCTGCAGGACGCCAACGAGGCGGTGATCGAGCAACAGTACGCGGTCGCCGAGCTGCGCAACATGCGCTCGACCGTGGTGGTGCTGGCGGTGGACCGGATGCGCAACCTGGCGGTGTGGGGGCATGTCGGCGATTCGCGCCTGTACTGCATCCGCGATGGACGCATTCTGCATCAGACGCGGGACCACAGCGTCGTGCAGAGCCTGGTGGACGCCGGCTACGCCGACCTCGACGCGCTGCGCTCGCACCCGCAGCGCAGCGTGCTGCTGTCGGCGCTCGGTACCGAAGACGATTTCGAGGCGAGCTTCGCCGCCAACCCGCTGCAAGTCCGGCACAACGACATCTTCCTGCTGTGTACGGACGGCTGGTGGGAGTTCGTGCACGAGGAGCGCATGCTCGAACTGCTCGACCAGGCGGGATCGGCGCGCCATTGGCTCGAGCTGATGGAGGCCGAGCTGCTCGCCAATGCCCGACCGGGTCACGACAACTACACGGCGATCGCGGTGTGGCTGGACGACGACGACACCCGCACCCAGGTGATCGGCGGCCAGTAGTTCCCTTCTCGCCGGCGCCGACATTCGCCGCCCACGCACTGGGTCACGTCGGCCGTTACCCCGGCATGCTATGTTTGACAGTGCGACACGCTTCCCCTGGAGAATCCTCATGAAATCCGCAAAATTCGTCGCCGCGGCGATGCTGTTGGCCTGCCTGCCGCTGGCCGGCCAGGCGCAGGAACGTGTCCTGCGCGGCAGCGACATCACCGAATCGGCCCTGATCGAGGCGCTGACCCCCCACGCCGATCCCGAGGGCGCCAGCCCGGGGACGGGCCCGACGGTGCGCACCCGTTCGATCAAGGTCATGCGCGAGCCCGTCGAGCAACCCGGCAAGGCGGTGGCCCAGAAGGCTCAGGCCTCGCTGCTGATCACCTTCGAGACCAATTCCGCCGAGCTGCGCGACGAGGCCAAGAACTCGCTGGACGTGGTCGGCAAGGCGCTACAGGCCGATTCCCTGGCCAAGTTCAATTTCTCGATCGAAGGCCACGCCGACCCCCGCGGTGGTGACGACCTCAATTACCGGCTCTCCCAGGCGCGGGCCGAGAGCGTGATGAACTACCTGGTAGGCACCCACGGCATCCGCCGCGACCGGCTCAAGGCGGAAGGCAAGGGCTCGAGCGAATTGCTCAATACCGACGACCCCACCGCCGCAGAGAACCGTCGCGTGACGATCACGACCCTGAAGTAGACGGTCAAGTCGTCACGAGGAAAGACGTTAAGGTTCTGGTCTGCCGGCGGCTGCCTGCAACGCAGCCGCCGGTGCAGTTTACGAAACCTTCGAGGCACCCGACGCGACATACCCCGTAAGGAGGAATCGATGAAGTTGGTGGTCAAGTTCAATCTGGTGTTCGTCGTGGTGTTCCTGGCGGGCTTTGCGGCATCCGGCCTGCTGTCGTGGCAGGTGCTGCAGAACAATGCCCGTGACGAGATCGTGCAGAATGCCCGCATCATGATGGAGGCGGCCTCGGCGGTGCGCGCCTATACCAACACCCAGATCAAGCCGCTGCTGGCGACCCAGATGAAGTACGAGTTCCTGCCGCAGTCGGTGCCGGCCTACGGCGCCCAGGAAACCTTCGAAACCCTGCGCCAGAATCACCCCGAATACATCTACAAGGAAGCCACCCTCAACCCGACCAACCCCCGCGATCGGGCCACCGACTGGGAGGCCGACGTCGTCAACCTGTTCCGCAATGTCGCCGACCGCCCCGAACTGATCGGCATGCGCGACACGCCCCAGGGTGAATCGCTCTATCTCGCGCGGCCGATCCGCATCAAGAGCCCCGGCTGCCTGCAGTGCCACAGCACGGTCGATGCCGCCCCGAAGACCATGATCGCGCGCTACGGCAACGCCAACGGCTTCGGCTGGCAGCTCGACGAGGTGATCGGCGCCCAGATCGTGTCGGTACCGACGTCGGTGCCGTTCGAGCGCGCCAAGCAGACCTTCATGCTGTTCATGGGCTCGCTCGCCGGCGTCTTCGCCTTCATCTTCATCGCCCTCAACCTGCTGCTCAACGCCCTCGTGATCCGACCGGTGAACCGACTGGCGCGGGTCGCCGACGAGGTCAGCCTCGGCAACCTCGAGGCCGGTGATCTGGAGGCCGACGGGCGCGACGAGATCGCCCAGCTCACCCAGGCCTTCGGCCGCATGAAGAAGAGCCTGGTGCAGGCCTTCCGGATGATCGAGGAGTAGCGCCCGGATCGCCGGCCGAGCCTACCAATCCCATGGAGAGCGCACTCGTGATCGCCAGACCGTCGAACCTCCGGACCACGCTTCGCCGCATGCGGCATGCGTGGCACCGGAGGTGTTGCGTCTGGACGTCGCCCGCCGTTCGCAGCGGCCAGACGGGGCGGGAGCGCTAGCATGTCCGAGCATCCACGTCGCCTCGGCAAATACGAGATCGTCGGCGTGCTCGGCCGCGGCGGCATGGGCACCGTCTATCGTGGCTACGATCCCGCGATCGAACGCACCGTGGCCCTCAAGACGATTCGCCGCGACTGCCTCGAGTCCAGCGTCGCCGACGCCATCGCACGGTTTCGCAACGAAGCCCGCGCCGCCGGACGCTTGAGTCATCCGGCCATCGTCGGGGTGTACGAGTACGGCGAAGATCACGACATCAGCTTCATCGCGATGGAGTACGTGGAGGGCTTCGGCCTCAAGGAATATCTGCACCAGATCGGCGTCATGCCGCTGGCCGATTCGGTCAGTGTCGTCATGCAGTTGCTGGACGGTCTCGCCTATGCCCACGAGCAGGGTGTCGTCCATCGCGACATCAAGCCTTCCAACCTGATCGTCACCAGCAAGGGCAAGGTCAAGATCACCGACTTCGGCGTCGCCCGCCTGGAATCGTCCGAACTTACCCAGGTCGGCACCGTGATCGGCACGCCCAGCTACATGTCGCCCGAGCAGTTCATGGGCCTTGCCGCGGACGCCCGCTCGGACGTGTTCGCGGTCGGCGTGATGCTCTACGAGCTGCTCTCCGGCCAGCGCCCCTTCACCGGTTCGATGGAGTCGCTGGCCTACCGCATCTGTCATGAGGAGCCGACGCCGCCCTCGCAGGTGCAGCCCGACGTGCCCCAGGCCTTCGAGCGCATCATCGCGCGGGCCCTCGCCAAACGGCCGGAGGAGCGTTTTCCGACCGCTGGTGCGTTCCGCGACACCTTGCGCCTCGCCCTCGAGCACGAACTCGACATGCAGGAGGCGCCGAGCATTTCCGAAGAGACGGTGATTCGTACCGTCAGCCAGCTCGGCAAGCCCCGTTTCGATCCCGCCGCGGCCACGGCGGTGACCGGCGCATCGAGCCACAGCTTGACCCAGTCGGCGTCGCGCATCGAGAACAGCACGCTGACCAGTGTCGAGCGGGAGCTGGCGTCGGTGATCGGCCCGGTGGCCAGCGTCATGGTGCGCCGCGCTGCCGGACGTGCGACGACGCTCAACGAACTCTACGACGCCCTCGCCGAAAAGTTGCCGGCCGGCCCCGACCGCGACGCCTTCCTGGCCCGCCGCAGCAGCTCGGCCGCCCACACCATGGAAACCGGCAGCCAGGCCGTGCTGGCCGAAACCCGCGTGCTCGGCACCGGCGAGCGGCTGCAGATCTCCGACACGGTTCTCGACGCCGCCAGCCGCCTGCTCGCTCGCCACATCGGCCCGATCGCCCGGGTCGTGGTCAGGCGCGCCGCCAAGCGCGCCGGCAGCCTCGATCAGTTCCACGACAGCCTGGCCGGCGAGATCCCGGACCCGGCGGATCGCAACGCGCTGCTGGGCGAGTTGCGGCGCCTGGGCTGATCACCGCACGATTTCCGACCCGCACCGCGCGCGCATAGACGCGCCTCCCAGCGCCTGCCGGGCGGCCGCCACCCTGCGCATGGCGTGCTGCCCAAGAACGCACGAACGCCCCATCTCGGGACAAGCGTCATGCGGCGTCGATGCAAGGGCGCTGTTCGCTCGCCTTCAATCGGTCGCCGATTGAACGATGCCGGCGATATCGAGCGCGACCTTCTGCTTCAGGCGCGTCTGCTCGTCGTCGATCATCATGTAGGCAGCATGCCTGGCCTCTTTCGGATTCGAAGACCGCGCCAGGACACTTCGCGCCTTCTTGATCCGTTTCCGGAGTTCCTCTTCGGGCAGGTTCTGGTCGATGAAATCGATCAGCCTTCCAAGGCCCTGCACGTGGAACGGAGCCAGCTTGGTCCTTCGCTTGCTGACCTCGACGAGCGCGTCGCGCTCGAACGACTTCAGCAATTTCTTCATCGGGATGCCCCCTTCTCCGCGCTCGATGGCCCGGTCCACCACGAACGTGAGGCGGCCCATGGTTGCCGCTAGGTGTATGTCCAGCAGCGCTTCCAGCCCTTGCAGATCGAGGCAATTGAGCGATGGGAAGCCGCCGCCGTTGGGCGGCTTCGCCTCGTTCAGTGCCTGACGCACCGGAATCCATTGTTCGCCACAGCGGCGCCGCAGCCGCGTCTCGTCGACGATCGCCCTGCCCATTTCCGACAGGATGGACTTTACCAGCCTGAAGGTACCTTCTTCCGTGGCGGGCACCGACTGGAAGTCGGCCAGCGGTCCCGTGCTGAGCTGGTCCGCCGACAGATTGACGAGATAGGGGCATACCACCCCCTTCTTTCCGATGGTTGCGCTCAGGGCGCCTGCCTCGAAATGCACCCAGGGGCTCTTCAGCGCGGACGGATCGGCGCAGACGATGCCGAACGAAGAGGTTTCGAGGGCGGCAAAGAGTTCGTCGCGCCAGGGCCTGCCGGGACGGATATCTTCCTCCGAGACCCACACGTCCCAGTCGTCGTCGATTGCCTTCAGATAGTGTGACAATGCCAGCGCGATCGATCGGGACGACTCGGAAGACCAGCAGACGAATATCTTGAATCCGGCGCCGATCGGAGCCGAAAGCCCACTGTTCGTGCCGTTGTCGCTCGGCGGAACGGAATCCGGATTCTTTTGACGCAGTCTTCCTGCCACGACGCCCCCTGGCTGCTCGACGAAGGGAACCCCGCCTGACGGAGGCCAGTCGGCCATGCCTTTTCGAGGCGCGAGATTTTCAATCTCTTGTAACACAATCCGGGTTTCGGGATGTGCAATTTGGGTGCCGGACCCGTGAAACCACCAGCGGCGCCGTCGCCGCGGCAGCCAATGGCGCATGCGGACGCCATCCGGGCGTCAGGCGGGCGGGATCGGACCCAGCGCCCACCCACTCACCACAAGGACGGATCACACAGCGGCGCGACGCACGAGATGCGGGCGATGCGTTCATCGGCGGGATCGCCGTGCAGCACGACGGCCTGCCAGCCGAACGGATACTGCAGATCGTAGGGTGGCAGGAAACGCGTCGCCGTCTCGCGCTGGAAGCCGAATCGGCCGTAGTACGCCGGATCGCCATAGACGAAGACGACATCCGCGCCGCTGGCCGAGACGTGCGCCACGCCCGCTTCGATCAACTGGGATCCGACGCCGGCCGTCTGCTGCTCGGGTACCACCCCGAGCGGCGCCAGAAGGTAGCCCTGCCACGGAGCGCCCAGATCGGCGGTGACCGGGCTGAAGGCAACGTGGCCGACGACGGCGCCCTGGGCTTCGGCCACCAGGCCGATCGTCGCGGGCGTGCTGCGGATGCACGTCAGGTCGCCGGCGAGCTTCGCGACCGCCTGGCCTTCCAGGGGCGAGAAGGCACGCAAGTGGACGTCTCGGATCGCTTCACGGTCGAGCGCGGTGGCTGCGCGGATGCGGAAGGTCACGGCCGGCGAGATCCGCTGGGCTCGCGCGCGATCATGTGCGACTCGGTGCGCACTTTCGATCCTCCATCCGGCCGGGCGTGGCGGCAGCGCTCGCGCGGCCCGGATCGCTGCCGCCGGCCCCCATCAGTCGATCTCCTCGATCGAGAACAGGGTGGCGCCGTAGGCGTCGTTGCAGGCGCCGGCACCGGCGCAGTCGGCCTCGCCGACGATGAAGCCACGCTCGCCGCCACGTCGGGCAGAGAGTTCCGCGATGCGGCCGAGCGGAAATTCGTCGAAGGGCTCGCCGTGCTCGACGCCACCAGACGAGAAATCGCGCGGCGCGTCCGACACCAGCGCCAGCAGGTGATTGGTGCCGGCGGGACCGCCGGCGATGAAGGACCAGCCGCTGCGGGGCAGGGTCAAGGGGGCGTCGGCGGAGATGCGGTTGTCGCCATCGATGCGGTTGGGAAACAGCACGATCAGGTGCTCGGAGTCGGTGCCCACCATGAATACGTAGAGGTAGCCCGAGTCGGAACTGCGCACGCGGAAGGAGGGCTTGTCGCGGCCGATGCGCACCCGGCTGCGGTTGACCTCCACATCGACCCGGCGCCCGCGGTCACGGCCCTGGAAGGCCGCCTGCAGGAAGGATACCGGCTCGGGTGGCGCCGCAACCGGCGGCGGGGTTTCGGTGGGCACCACGGTCGGCGGCGGCACCACCGCGGGCGGCGGTGCCATGTCGACCGAATCCACGGCGGCGGCCGGCGGTGGGGATGGTTCCGGTTGCGGCGTTGCGACGGCGGGAGGCGACGGCGGCTCGGCCGCGTCGGCTGGACCGGTCGCGACCGTCGTCTCGGCGATCGGCGCCGCCCGTTCCGGTGGGGCCGATGGTCCACTGCCGGCGAAATACCAGGCGGCGCCCGCAGCGGCGACCAGCAGAAGCGCCCCGAGCATTGCCGGCAGGGGCGAGCGCGAGGCCTTGTCGACTTCCTCGAGTCGGCGCGCGCGCTCGTCGTCGGTGGTGGCCGAGGGCAGCACCTGGGTAAACTGCTCCGCGTCGATGCCGAGCAGCCCCCACATTTCGCGAATCGACTGGGGGCGGTCTTCCTGGCGCACGGCCAGGCAGCGGTCGACGCCTTCGAGGAACTGGGCGCTGTAGCGCCCGGCCGCCTGGGTCGCCAGCGGCTCCATGCCGTCATTGACCATGCGCGCGACCGACGGTGGCGGCGTGCGGCCGACGATGGCGTAGTAGATCAGTGCGCCGAGGGCATAGATGTCGGTGAACGCCCCCTGCTTCATGCCGGGCACTTCGGCATATTGTTCGATCGGTGCGTAACCCGGCTTGAGGATCACCGTCAGCGCCTGGGTCATGTCGCCGATGACCCGGCGGGCAGCACCGAAATCCAGCAACAGCGGGCGTTCGCCGTCGAGCAGCAGGATGTTGTCCGGGGCGATGTCGCGATGGAAGATCTGCGCCCGGTGGATCACGTCGAGCGCCTCCAGCACCGGCCCGAGGAGATGCTTCAGGGTGGCTTCGTCGGGGGCCTCTCCGTGCTCGCGCAGCCAGTCCTTGAGGGTGATGCCCTGGTAATAGGGCATCACCATGTAGGCCGTTCCGTTTTCCTCCCAGAAGCGGTAGACCTTGACCAGCGCCGGGTGGTCGAACTGGGCCAGTACCTTGGCCTCGTTCACGAAGCTGCGCAGGCCGGCCTTGAAGGTCTCGGCATTGCGGCGGGTCTTGATCCGCACCTCGGAGCTGCCCGCCACCCGTGCCGCCAGCGACGACGGCATGTACTCCTTGAGGGCAACGCTGCGCTCCAGCGAATGATCGTAGGCCAGATAGACGATGCCGAACCCGCCTTCGCCGACGATGCCGGTGATCTCGAACTCGGCGATGCGCGAACCGATCGGCAACGCGTTGCCGGGCGGCTCGTCCATCGGCGGCTCGCTCGAGATCCGGGTCTGGTGGTCAGCGGATGAGGCCATGGCTTGGGTCCGGCGGGCAGGAGGTTCGGGACGGCCGGCGAGGTGTCGTCGTCATGTCAGATGCTGCCGCCAATCATGCGTGCGTAGGACTGGGATCCCGGCAGGCCGCGCAGCACCGCAGCCGGGATGCGGTCGCCGTCGAGGGCGAACGACCACCAGATGCTGTGGCCGGAAAGGCGCGCCGGGTCGACGAAGGCCTGCGCCAGCCAACTGCTCAGCTCCGGCCCCTCGCGCAGCATGAAGAGGCCGGGCGAGAGGGCCTCGCGGCTGTGGGGCGGCATGCCCGCAACATGCTCCGCGGGAAGCGGCGAGAGCTCGTTCTGGCGCCGCAGGGCGGCCTCGAAATCGTCGAGGCTGGCTTGCGGGTCGAGGGCGCCCAGGGCGGCCCCCTCGAGGGTGCCGAGCCAGTCGAGCAGGGCATCGGCGCCGTCGATGGTGTCGGGAATCATCGCCAGCCGGCTGCAGATGGTAAGCGGAAAGTAGCGACCGACGCGGTCGACGCTGGGCATCATCAGGCCGACGAAGGCACCGGGACCGCACAGCGGCTGGAAGGCGATGAATTGCCAGATCGGGCTCGCCAGGTAGTGCTGCAGCCAGGCATCCCCGAGCAGCGCACGGCTTCCGGCGATGGCGTCGCCGAGAAAGCTGTCCCAGGCCGACACGAACTCGTTCGGAAGCCGCCGGGAGACGAAATCCCCGGTCGCCGGCAGCTTGCCGTACCAGCCGGGCGGGGCGCTTTTCGGGGGCTGGCTGGGGGCGCCGAATCCGAACACCTTGTCTCCTCGTCAAAGCCCGCTGGGGCAGGCGAACCGCTCGATCGCATTCAGTCGGAAGGGGTTCTGCACGCTGTTGGCAGTCACCTCGAACACCGCTTTGCGTCCCGCCACCGACAACGTCACGCGGAAGCGCTCCGGCAGGCTGGTGGACTCGATGGTCGCGCGATCGAGCAGCCGGAACAAGGCCCACGGCCCTTCGGTGACCACGCCGGAAGTGCCGTTCGGCGCCGGCGGGGTGATCGACACCCGTACCTGGGTACTGCCCCGCGGGCCCGGCCACTGCACGCTCTGGGGTACCTGCGGACCATGACTGTACTTCACCAGTTGGCCATCCACGTCGAGGATGAACTGGGTGATCGCGGCGTCCATCTCGATCGGCTTGAAATCGAGGCGAAGATTGGGCGTGCGGCCGCCCCCGCGGAAGAAGACGTCGCGAATCGTCGCCGCGCGCTGGAACTGGACGAGATTGCCGCTGCCGCCCATGGACTGGTCGTTGACCTTCTTGAACGACCAACTGCGGGTCGAGGTGTCCACGTACTGGGCGAGTTCGCGCTGGAAGAAGTCGTCGAAGATGCCGCCGGGCGCGAACAGGCGGGCGAAGTCGTCCTGGGTGACGTCGCGGTTGCTGGTCTTGACGAAGGGATAGCGCCCGGCGATCGCCTGCCGACAGAAGTCGCCGACCTGGCTGCCGACGCCCTGCGACAGGTTGCGACGGGTCGCACCGAGGGCCTGGCTGGCACTGGTGGCGGACAGGGTCTGGAGGATGCCGCGCACCGGCTGCGGCAGCCGGCTGGCATCGGCCTTGACCCGGTTGGGCACTTCGCTCTGGGGCGGCGCGTTGCCGCTCTTGATGGCGGTGTCGGTGGCCGACAGCAGCGTGTAGACGTCGTTGATGAGCTGCAGCGTGCCGTCGATCGGCGGCTTGCCGCCCGGCGGCGCGAGCACCATCCGGCGGATCGCCGAGAAGCGGTCGTCGACGATGCTCTTCTCGAGGTCGTCACGCACCACGCGCCGCTTCTGATCGTCGCCACCGCCGAGGATCTTGACCAGATCCTCGGTCGCCGAACTGAACTTCTCGGTGGTGCGGTCGACGATGGTCTTCTCGTCTTCGCGCTTCTCCGACAGCGTGGTTTCGCGGGCGATGCCCTCGAGCAAGGGCACCAGGGGTGAATCCACGGCCGAAAGGATGCGAGCGAGCTGCATGCTTTCCTGCAGGTTCGACGAACGCTTCAGGCGAATGTCGCCGACGAAGCGCTCCCAGGTGTTGGCGTAGTCCTCGAGATAGAGGCGGCGCACGTCCTGGGCGAGGCGCTTGGAGCCGTCGTCGAGTACCGCGGCGGCCTTCTGCGCCGCGGTCTTCTCCGGCTCCTCGAGGCCCAGCACCCAGCCGTTCTCGGCGGCCATCTGCTTCGACACCTTCTCGGCGGCGGCGACGAAGGCGGTGTGGTAGGCATCGTAGCTGTACATGCCCGGGACGCCGCTGGTGAGCGGCTCGCCACTCTTGCGCTCGAACACCAGCGGCGCCGCGCTACCGCCGGCGCGCGCCACCGTGAAGTCGGCGAAGTTCTCGCCCACGCCCTGCCGCTTGAGTCGGCTGTAGACCCGATCGGCCAGCGGATAACGCGCCAGGGTCTGGCGGGTATGGTCGATCAGCGCCTGGTCGGGCGTCACCGGCGAGCGCGGGGTACCGAGGGCGAGCAGGTTGTCGAGGTGGGCGGCCAGGTTGGCACGCTCCTCGCCGGTGACCTCGCGCGGCAGCGTGCGCTGCCAATCCAGGCGAATCCAGGCCTTGAGGGCATCGGCGTCGAACGGTCCGGCCTCGTTCACCATGAGGTAGGCCTTGAGCGCCTCGTAGGTGTATTCGAGGTTGGTCGGGTCCGCTTCGCGCACCTGCTCCTCGATGCGCAACGCCAGCCTCGGCAGGAAGGCATCGGTGAGCAGCCGATCGTAGGCGGAGCGCGCGGCAGATCCGAGCTTGTCGCCCTGGTACAGGCCGAAACCCATCATCGTCGGCACGCTGCCGTCGGCGATCGCCGGCGTCTCGGCAACGGTGCGCACGCGCTCGAGGATCGGCAGCAGCGGAACGACGTCACTGGAGAGTTCGGCCGGCAGCTCGGCGACCTGCTGCTCGGCGGACTGGGTCTGGTCGGACACCGCCTCTAGGTAGCTCTGGTTGCGCGAGTAGCTGACGGCCCACAGGCTCACCAGACCCACGGTGAGCAGCGCCGCGATCGCGTAGGAGGCCCACTGCACGAGGTTGCGTCGGCGCTCCCACTTGAGGTTGGTGCCGGCCAGGGCACGCTCGAAGAACACCACGTTCTTGAGCAGGCCGGTGAGAAAGTAGCTGCGACCGCTGGAGGCCTGGGGCGGCAACACCTTGCGGTCGATACCCAGCGCCCGCGAGAGCCCGCCGAGGACCCGGTCGATCGGGCTGCCTTCCTGGGTGCCGCTGGTGAAATAGACGCCGCGCAGCATCGGCGGCTGCTCGTACTTGGAGACCGCGAAGACCCGTTCGAGAAAGGCGCCCAGGGCCGGCCGCAGGCCCGCGAACTGCTGCTGGAAGCCGAAGATGGCGGCGCGGCGGGCGGCATCGCGCTCGCCCTGAAGGCGATCGGGGATGCGATCCACGATGCGTCGCTGCAGGGCCTCCAGCTCGGTCGCCAGGGTCGCCAGCGAGGCGTCGGTGGGCTGGTTCTCGACGTAGGGAAAGGTGGTGCCCCAGACCTGGGCCCGCTCGTCGCGGCCGAGGTCGCCGAAAAACTCCATGAAGCCGGCCAGCAGGTCGGTCTTGGTCACCAGTACGTAGATCGGAAACGCGATCTTGAAGCGCTCGTGCAGTTCCTGGATGCGGGTGCGGACGGCCTGGGCGTGCAACTCGCGTTCGGCGGCCGACTGCTGCAGCAGGTCACCGGCGCTGATGGTCAGGATGATGCCGTTGATCGGCCGGCGCGGACGGAAGCGCTTGAGCAGGTCGAGAAAGCCTTGCCAGGCGGCGGCATCGACATTTCGATCGGATTCCTGGGTGGTGTAGCGGCCCGCGGTGTCGAGCAGCACGGCTTCGTCGGTGAACCACCAGTCACAGTTGCGGGTACCGCCGACGCCCTTGATCGAGGCCGTGCCGAATTTCTCGGCGAGCGGGAACTGCAGACCGGAATTGACCAGCGCCGTGGTCTTGCCGGAGCCGGGCGCGCCGATGAAGACGTACCACGGCAACTGGTAGAGATACTGCTTGCCGGACAGGCTGAACAGGCTGGCCAGCCCCCCGCCCTTGCGCCCGGCGACGTTCAACTGCATGTCGCGGAAGACCTTGACCGCCTCTTCGAAGCGACGCTTGAGCTCGGCCACCTCCTGCTGCGAGGCCGAGGGCTCGGCCGGCCCGGCGCTCTTGGCCGAAGACACCAGCAGGTCGTTCATCATCGCCTTGTTCTTGCGGCGCGCGGCGACCACCTTCCACAGCTTCCAAGCCAGATAGACGCCGGCGATCAGGCCGATCAGCACCCAGCGCGAGGTCTTGCTGGCAAGCGGCGCAAACTCGCCGATCGACACCATCGGCCCGACGAACCAGATCACCAGGCAGATCGCGAGGATGCCGATGACGAGCAGCAGGCTTGCGAGAATTTTCTTCATGTCAGGCGTCCTCGGCTCTCAGTTTTCGCCACGCGCGACCATCAGCGTGATCTCGACGCGGCGGTTCTGGGCACGCCCCTCGGCGCTCTCGTTGCTGGCCACCGGCTCCGAATCAGCCATGCCCTCGGCTCGCATGCGGGCGGCCGAGACCTGCTGCGCGAGGATCTTCTCGACGTTGGCCGCGCGCTCCTGGGAGAGGTGCCAATTGGACGGGAAGCGGGCCGTCCGGATCGGCTGGCTGTCGGTGTGGCCGGTAATCAGGATGCGACCGGGCACCGAATTGAGCGCGTCGGCGATGCGGACCAGCAGCGGCCGCACCCGCTCGGCCACGGTGGCACTGCCGGGCTCGAAGAAGCCGTCGCCGCGGATGGTGATCACGCTGCGGTCGTCGAGGTCGCTGACCGACACCAGATGGGCCTTGATCTCCGGTTCGAGGAAGGTCGCAAGGCGCGGCTGCTCGGCCGGTGGACGCGGCGCCGGCGGCACCGCGGAGCTGGCGCGGATGCCGAGAATGCGGTTGAACACCGGATCGGAATGGTTGCTGAGCGTGAAACTGAGGCCCATGTAGGCGGCGACCACGATCAGCGCGGCGAGGGCGGCCACCACCCACACCGGCAACATCGCCAGCACCTTGTGGCGCTCGACCTGGGTGCCGCGCCAGTTGGGCGAGAGCTCGCGCTCGAACTCTCCGCGCTGGTGGCGGATCATCTGGTGGAGACGCTCGCGTACCGTGTCGAGCTGGGCCCGGCCGTTGTCGACGACGCGATAGCGCCCCTCGAAGCCGAGGGACAGCATCACGTACATCAGTTCCAGCAGGTTCCGATTGGCGCCGGGGTTCTCGGCCAGTCGCGCCAGCAACTGGAAGAATTTTTCGCCGCCCCAGGTTTCGTTGTGGAACATCACCAGCAGGCTCTGGCGCGCCCATACGCCGGAACCGCCCCACGGCGTGCTGCCGCAGAACTCGTCGAGGTAGGTGCACAGGCAGTAGCGCGCCGCCACCACCTGCTCGTTGGGAATGCCGGCGGCGCGCACGCGCTCCTCGAACTGCCGGATCGAATAGGCCAGGGCATCCCGCAGGCCCCCCGGGTCGGGATGCTGCGAGGTGCGCAGCTGGGGTCCGGCCATCAGCAAGGAACCGGCTTCGGCGACCAGTGGGTTGAGACTGATGCCGGCCGACAGCGAGGCCATCACCGACGGATCCATCTGCGCCGGCGCAGCCGCCGGCTGGGCTGCCGGTTGTGGCGCCGCCTGCGGCTGGGGCTGGGGCTGCTGGCCGAACTGGGTCACCTGGCGCCCTTGGCGCGAACCCGGCGACGGCATGATCAAGGTGCGGTCTGAGGGCAGCTTGGAAAACGGATCGTCCTGACTCATGGCCCCTGAATCCCTGGTTCTGGGTTTGACCGGGCGCGCTCACGCGGCGGTCGTTGTCGGATGCGCGGCGGGGTGCTGCGCGCCATTGCGCTCAATTGCGGATCGCCCACATCTCCAGTTCCAGCCCCGGAAATTCTCCGGCGATGTGCATCGCCAGGCCACCCGAACTGTTGAGTTGTTTCCATAGGTCGCCACTGCGCTCGAGTTCGAAGTAGTTGAAGCCCGAGTGGTAGGGGATCTGCCGCGGCGCCACCGGCATCGATCGCAGCGCGATGCCCGGCAACTGCAGATTGACCAGATCCCGGATGCGCTCGACCGGGCCGATCTTGGTCTGGGTCGGGAAACGCGAGCGCAGCACCTCGCCGGCGATCTCGGCATTGACTGCCAGCACGAAGGCGGAGTTGCGGAACAACTCCTTGTCCGGAACCATCGCCACCCGCACACCGTACTTGCGTTCCTGCAATTCGATCGGGATGGCGTTCTGCTCGAGCACCATCGACAACGACCGCCGCAGGTCCACCATCAGTGGCGGAAAGCATTTCTCGAGCTCGTCCTGGCGGTAGCTCGGATAGCTGCCGGGGCGGCGCTTGTCGGAGGCGAAGGTGGAGAGATCGCCGGCCAGCATCAGGCAGTTCGAGAACAGGCGCTCCGGGTGCAGCGGGATCTGTTCATCGAAATGATCGAACACCGGTTCGAAGCGGTTGATCGTCTGCAGCAGCAGGAAGTCCGCGATCTCGGCGACCCCGCCGCGACCGGCCTGCCCCATGCGTGCGGCCAGCACCTCGCCACGCTGGTGCAGGAGGCCGCGGATCTCGCGCACGTAGCCGGCCAGTACGGCGCTGCCCTGTACCGACAGCATCGGCGCGATGTAGTCCTTGTCGAGGACCACCTGGTTGTCGACCCGGCGCTCCCGCACCCGCACCACACCGAGGGTGGCGTAGGCGTCGGTGACCTCGCTCGCGCGCATCAGGCGCACATTGAGTTGCCCGACCTGGACGAGTGCGGTCTGGGCCGTGTGGAGGGTACTGTCGGCGACTTCGGCCTCGGCCGTGAGGTATCGCGCGAGGGCCGCCTCGCCGCCACCGGCCACATCCGCATCGAGCCCGCCCTGGCGACGCATGGGCACCGCCAGCACCACCAGTTCGTCCTTGACCTCGGCCGGCAGTTCGATCGGCTCCGGGCCGCGATCGATGCCGGGAAAATCGAATGGGGTGCCGTCCGGAAACAGGCCGCTGGCCGAGGAAAGGGCGATCTTGCCGAGCGCCAGGGCGTCCTCGTCGAGCCGCAGCTCGCCGAAGCCCCATTGCCAGGCCCGCAACGGCGCGACGCGCCCGTTGACCATGCGTTCGACGTGGCGGTCGTTCTGTTGCAGGTGCTGGGGCTGCAGGAACATGCCCTCGGACCAGATGACCTTGTTATTCCATGACATCGCTAGCTCATCCCTGGCAAC
>JAGRFZ010000217.1:2278-4433 GCA_020445785.1 Rhodocyclaceae bacterium | reverse complement strand
GGCGGAATCCGCCATCCCAGAGTTGCCCAAAGCGCCAAACATGATTCGACAAAAGGGCCACTCCATAGAGGGTTTAAGTACACAGAGTTATATAGCTCTCCTACTACCGACAACGCCTATCGAAGGGGATGGCACCCCCCACGGAAAAGCTGGTAGTCAGGCAACGAAGACGGTGCAAGAGCGGGGCGCCGATCGCGCTCGGAGCGCCGAGCTGCTCTGGGCCGACATCGTTCCCGAGATCGAGCGCAGCGCGGCGCGAGAAATCCTCTCAGGCGCCGACCCAAGGATCCGGCAACTGCTGCTGGACGAATGGGTTGGCCAGCGACGCAACCCCGCCAAGCAGATGCCGAATCCGCTGGCCTACCTCGCCGGCATCGTCGCGGCGGCACGCGGCAACCGGTTCGTGCCCACCCTGGCCCTGCAGGTGGCGAGCGGGCGGCAGAAGCAGGCTGAGATCGCCGCCGCGCGGGCGGCGGTGCTCGAGCGTCCGCTCGGCGCTCCCGCGCAGCTTGCCGCGGGCCACGACTCAGGCGAGCCGACTCGCCGCGGGCCGTTGCCCGAGCAGGTGAGCGAACAACTCGACGAATTCAGGAGAAAACTGAGATGCCGACGCTAAGCCCCTCTGTGCCACAGCGGCACAACGTTAAGTCACTTAACGATGTGCCTGACCGGCACAACTTCGAAAGCGATGTCCTTGCGCGAATCCTGTGCCAGCTGAGCGGAGACTACTCGGCGGCCACAATCCTGTTCTCGCTGCTGCAGATGCACGCGGACCGCGGCTTCGTCAAAGCGAGTTACCGCGCGCTGAGCGAACGCTGCGCCCATCTTCCGTTCAAGGTCGCCGAGCGCGCCATCAAGCGCCTGGCGGCCGCCGGGCTGATTGAGGTGAGCACACAGCCCAGGGTGGTGACCAGCTATCGGGTCGATGGCGATGCGTTTCGCCGCCTGCTTTCCGAACCCCTGCCGGAAGGTGTGCTGATTCCCGGCATGACGCCGATTCCGGCACTGCAGCGCCTGCGCGCGGGCTCATTTGATCCTGCGACAGCTGAATCGATTGCCTCAAGCAACCCAGAGGACTGAGCCATGAGCAATGTCAAAGCCCCCCAGATGCGCGTTTCCGAGAGCGCAAACGACGCGAAGATCGGGCTTGCCGCCGATCAACCCGGGATCGCCAGTCCCGCTTTCCTGGGCAGCGAGCCCATCATCTTCGAGCGCGCGGCGGATTCACCGTTCCAGGACGGCTACAGCCTCGACAAGGAGGCTGCGGAGCTCAAGGACCTGATCGACGCCGACGATCCGGATGCCGGCGACCCACGCTGGCCGCGCTACGAGCTCTACCTCGAGCGCCAGGGCGCCTTCGAGCGCATGCAGACCGAGTATCGGGTGAGCGCCGGGGCCGAGTCCAAGGTGGCGCCCCAGGAGGCGGGCAAGATCCATGACCTGGGGGCGCTGGTCGATGACGGCGTGGACATCATGGAGCTCCATACCAAGGAGGGCTTCCGGATGTTCATGGGCCGGCGGCGCGATCCCGAGGGCCGGCTCTCGGCGATCCCGGGCGGCAAGCGCATCGCCTCGAGCCTCAAGGCCTTGTGGCTGCTCTCGGCCAACGACAACCCCTACGCCGACTGGGCGCTGCTACGCGCCGACGAGCGCCTGACCCGCCTGCAGAAAGACCTGGAACGCCAGGCCGAGCAGTACCGCGAGGAGATCGAGCGGCTGCAGGCCAAGGGCCTGCGCTTCGTGGTGTTGCGCTCACGCGAACCGAAGCAGGTGGCGCTCGGATTCAAGAGCCCCTACGGCTACGCGATCGCCGAACTGATCGCCGAGTTCGACCTCTTCGCGCGAGTGGTCAAGACGCTGGTGCGCAAGAACCGCTTCTCGGATGTCCAGGGTCGCGATGTGGTCCGCCGCCACACCCGGACGATCCGTGCCGCATTCGAGGAGATCGCGCGCTTTGAGCGCTACCTCACCAAGCCGGATCTGTTGCCCCTGCAGCGCGCGGATTTCCTGCCGGGCGCTGATCCAGTGGCCAGCAAGCGGACGGAGGCTGTGACAGCGATTCTCGGGGTCGTGCCTGCCGACATCTTTGCCGGGCGCTTGACGCCGCGCCACTCGCAACGGCGCATGGTCCTGTCGGAGCCGGAGAAGGCCTTGC
>JAGRFZ010000217.1:0-2217 GCA_020445785.1 Rhodocyclaceae bacterium | reverse complement strand
GGGATGAGGCAAGTGACGCGGGACTGGTGGAGTGACGGTGGGCGAGGGCGTGGCGCAATCGCTGTCAGCGGCCTGCCGGGTCGTGCTGCAACCGGGCCAGCCGCAGCCTAGCGTCCTTGTCGGCGAGCGGTTGACGCAAAGGGCCTTACGGGTAGGGGCGGAGGCCGGGTCGACGTGAAGCGCGCACAGGCGGAACTTGACAAGGTGCATCAGGCGCAAGAGGCGCTGGCGCGCATCACCAGCACGGTCAGGAGCCGAACCTTCTATCTCACGGTGCATCGCCGCGGGGCCTCGGGTCAGTGGTCGCTGCGCTGGCGCAGCATGGGTGTTCGGGGCGGCCACATCGCATGGTCGGAGATCGAGGACTATTTCGATCGCCTGTCGCCCCAGCTCAAGGGCTGGTATCGGAAGATCAATGCGAGGGCGATTTCGCTCAACGCGGACGAGCAGCGAGCGCGCGCGTCCGTGAGGGCGGCAAGCGGCGCAGGCCGGTTCGGCTGCCAAGTGGGATCCGAGCCCGAATGAAGGCAACGCGATCGTTTGGTCCGTGGGCGCTGGCACCCGCTCCCGGATCCTCCATTATCGGTGCCATCAGGAGAGTGCAATGCCGAACAACTTCAGCGGTAAGGGCAATCTTGCCGATGCGCCAACGCTCAAACACGTCAAGGTCAAGGGGGAAGACCGTACAGTCGCCGAGATGCGGGTGTTCTTCGACGACTACGCCTTTGACGCCAGCACCAACGAGTACAGCCAGCGCGGAGGTTTCTGGTTGCAGGTGTCGCAGTGGGACCAGCGCGGCGAGGATGCCGTCCGTGTATTGCGCAAGGGTGCGAGGGTGCGCGTGGAGGGTAGCCTGCGCCAGTTCATGTACACGCCGGAGGGTGCCGCGGCCGAAGTCCCCGGCTTCCAGGTCGTGGCAGATGACGTCACGCTGTGTCTTGGGCGGGTCGAGGGCATCGAACTGCGTGCGCCTCGTGAGCGTTCTGCTGCTGGGGCGCAAGCGGACGCCTGAGCTTCAGAATGTCTGATTCGTTCTCCGCTGCGTGCCGGCCAGTCACGAGCTCATGCCTAGCTGGAGAAGCCGATCTACCCGATGATCGCCGATTTCGTTAGCCTTCAGTCGCCCCCCAACATCATCCTTGGGTGTGACAGCATCAAAAATTGCGCCATATGGAACGCGTTGTGTGCGGTCGAAGCGGTGCCCGTTCGGTCGAGGATCTGAACGAGTACTTCTCGGCCTGAGCCGCCGGCCAGCGTCGTCGAATTGAGAGGCGGCAGTCCGGTGGACACCAGCCGCACGACCCTCAGAGCTGTCGAGCCGAAGATCATTGATCCCGCGAACTTAGTATATTGCCGCCATGCACACTTCCGACCTATGCACACACCCCGAGATCCGCGCCGCCGGCCACTTGTAAGGCCGCCGTCGCTCTGCTTGGTGGCATCATCCTTACAAAGCGCGTGATCGAATCCGCCGCCTGATATTGCGGCATGTGTGCGTCGGGTTTTCGCAAATTCTGCACCGGCAAAGAAGTCGGCAAGCCAAAAAATTGCCCCGCCCCGCGTTCTCACGCGTGGCAGGGCGAACTCGACACACGGGTTGCCCCGTGAGCCAAGAGGAGACTCGGATTGGGCTTCTCGTGCTTGGCGCGTCCAGCGTGCGATTAGAACTTGTGCTCAAAGCCCGCTGCAACGGCGCTCGAGCCTTCACCGGCCGCGCGCACGAGAATGCCGCGCGACGCGTTGTCGTCGTTCATCGTGCGATTCAGCATCACGTAGAGCTTCGATCGCTTCGAGAGCGTGTGAATATAGGCGAGAGAAACAGAGGTCGAATCGGCATCATCGCTGAGGTCGTCGGCGAGCTTGCCAATGTCCGCGTGAATTGTTCCGGCGCCCACCGGGACTCGTACTCCGAGGTATGCGACCCGAGCGTCCACGACATCGTCTTCCTTGGCGGTCTGGTAGCTCGCATGGAGCTTGAAGGCCGTGAAGTCGTAGATGCCACCGACGTAGACCTCCTTCAGATCATTCTCGGCACGTTTCGACTGGTGGTACACGGCGGCAACATCCAGAGGCCCGGTTGCGTAGCCGACGCCAATGCCGAACTTGTCGTCGTCGGTTCGATCGTCACCGCTCTGAGCCGTCTGGAACGAATAGATGGCCTGGGCGCTCAGCCCACCGGCCTTTCCCAGGGTGTATTTGACCGAGTTATCCCACCTC
>JAGRFZ010000101.1:13933-27237 GCA_020445785.1 Rhodocyclaceae bacterium | reverse complement strand
TTCGAGCGGGTCTACGTGGCCGGCGACTCCGGCAGCTTCCCGGGCCCCGACTGGATGCCCAAGCAGGCCCACATGGCCGATCTGCAGGCCGAGGCCGCCGCCCGCAACATCCTGGCCGAACTGAAGGGTGAGCCGGCCACGGCCACCTTCCGCACCGAGCTGATGTGCATCGTCGACAGCCTCGATTCGGGCATGCTGGTCGCGCGCAGCGAACGGCGCAACATCGTGCTGCCGTCGTCGCGGATCTTCCACTGGATGAAGCGCGGTTTCGAGCACGCCTATCTGCGCCGCTACCGCTAGCACGAAAGGACAGGCGCGGTGTCCGGACCGGCCGCGGGCTGGCCAGCGCCTTGCCGAGCAGGCAGACTGCCGACGGTCACGACACGGAGGCAGTCATGGAGCTGGAAGGCAAACGCGTATTGATCATCCAGGCGGACGCGTTCATGGGCCCGACCCTGTGTTCGGTGTTCGAGGAACAGGGCGCCGAAGTGGTCGCCAGCCGTGAAGATCCATCGCCGGCGGAGGCGTCGGCGCGGATCGTCGCCGCCGCCGGCGTAATCGACGTGCTGGTCGCCAATCTCGCGCTTCCCGCGCCGAGCACGCCGGCCCTCGAGGTCGGCGAGGCCGAGTGGCGACAGGTATTCGCGACCCTGGTCGATCCGCTTCCCCGTTTGGTCCGCGCTGCAGTGCCGGGCATGATCGAACGCGGCGGCGGGCGGATTCTGGTGATCGGCAGCGCATCGGCGCTGCGCGGCATCCGGCGTGCTTCGACCTACAGCGCCGCCCGTGGCGCCCAGCTCGCCTACGTCCAGGCGGCCGGCGTCGAACTGGCGAGCCGCAACATCCGGATCAATGCGATCGCCCAGAATTTAGTCGACAAACCGACCTACTTCCCACCCGAGGTGCAGGCCGATCCGCGCTTCCAGCAGCGGCTGGCCCGCGAGGTACCGCTCGGGCGGCTGGTCTCGGCGCGGGAGGACGCGCGCTTCGCTGCCTACCTGTGCAGCGACGCCGCCGATTGTTTCGTCGGGCAGGTGTTCCCGGTGTGCGGGGGCTGGGTGCAGCGCTGAAGGGCCGGCGAGGCAGGGCCGGGCCCGGCCCGCACAGCGGCTCGATCAGCCGACGCACCTGCCGCGAATCCGGCGCCCCGTCTGCCCGCACCAGCAGCAGGCCGGCAACGCCATAGAGCAGGTATTGTTCCGGCTCCGGCACGCTCGAGACCAGAGAGTCGGGCAGCATCGAGGTATTGCCGGCAACCCACAGGGCGTGGAAATCCCGATAGGACTGCTGCGAATCGTAGGCGTCCAATTGACCGTAGCCGAAGGGATCGAAAGGTAGTGCGTTGTCCTCGACGAAAGTCGACCAGGGGTGCAAGTCCAGGTCGAAGAACTCACTGATCTGCGGCATGAGCTCGAGAGCGTCCCCGGCAAAACTGGTGCTACTTCCTGGCGAGATCGGCGACGAAATCATCCTCAGCGTCGTCGATGCCGGATCGAATGCATCGTTGAGCAGGGCGCTCGCGCCACCCCCACGGATCGTGACCCTGATATCGCGATCTACCCAGTGGCTGGTCGACATCAGGGCGACGAGGTCGAAGCTGGCGAAAGCGCCTGCGTCGATGACGATGTCGTAGACCACATCGAGCGCCGGTTCGACCATGCGGCCGCTGTCGGCGTCGGGGTTGGCCGAGAACTGGTCGCGATACTCGGCGGCGATCACCGAGGGCGTCGCGATCGCGAAGAGGAGCGCAGCGACGACCGAGGCACGAGTCGGGCGGAGCACGGCAGGCAATTGATTCGTCATGACGTGCAGGGCAGGCCGTGAAATGAATGGCCCTTCAGCATACGCGTCGCGGCACGGTCGCTCGTCATATTCCGAAACTGCGCGCGGTACCGGATCCGGCACCTCGGCGAGGCCGGCGAGAGCCCCTGTTTGCGCCGGATCAATACGCCATCGTACGGACGGTGCCAGACTGAATCAGGCATCGGGAGAACGAAATGAGCGTGCTGGCCGGTCGACCCTCGAAATTGCTGCCGTGGTGCATGGCGGTAGCGCTCGGCGCCGCGCTGTGGCTGCTGACCTACGCGCACCTGACGGAGATCGCCGACGCGCTGCTGGCGGCGACAGGGCTGGCGCGCGGCACCCACCTGGGGGAGGCGGTGCATTTCTTTCTGTACGACACGCCCAAGGTGCTGCTGTTGCTCACCGGCATCGTCTTCGTGATGGGCATCGTGCAGACCTTCTTTGCACCGGCGCGCACACGGGCGCTGCTGTCCGGGCGGCGGACCGGCGCCGGCAACGTGCTGGCGGCGGTGCTCGGCATCGTCACGCCGTTCTGCTCGTGCTCGGCGGTGCCGCTGTTCATCGGCTTCCTCTCTGCCGGCGTGCCCTTGGGCGTGACCTTCTCCTTCCTGGTGTCGGCGCCGATGGTCAATGAGGTCGCGCTGGTACTGCTTTTCGGCATGTTCGGTTGGCAGGTGGCCGCTCTCTATCTGGGCCTCGGGCTGGCCGTGGCCATCGTCGCCGGGCTGGTGATCGGCCACCTGCGCATGGAGCGCCACCTGGAAGACTGGGTGCAGCAGATCCTCGTCGGCAAGCCCACGAGTTGCGCCGCCGCGGGGCTGGATTGGGTGGCACGATTCGACGCCGGATGGGCGCACGTGCGCGACATCGTCGGCCGGGTATGGCCCTATGTACTGGTCGGCATCGCACTCGGTGCGGGCATCCACGGCTACGTGCCGGAGGATTTCATGGCATCGCTGATGGGTCGCGAGGCCTGGTGGGCGGTACCGGTGGCCGTCGTGCTGGGGGTGCCGATGTACACCAATGCGGCGGGCATCATTCCGGTGGTCGAAGCATTGATCGGCAAGGGCGCCGCGTTGGGCACGGTGCTGGCGTTCATGATGAGCGTGATCGCACTGTCGGCGCCGGAGATGATCATCCTGCGCAAGGCGCTGAAGCCGGTGCTGATCGCCACCTTCGCCGCGGTGGTCGCGGTGGGAATTCTGGTGGTCGGCTACGTCTTCAACCTGGTGCTTTGAACCGGCGCGAGCCGGCGCGGCAGGTTCGGGGATGTGCGCCCCCGGCCGACGCTATCGGGTGCGCACGACGGAGATCGGAAATGAAACGGATTCAGGTGCTGGGAAGCGGATGCGCGAAATGCCGTAGCACGGTCGCGCTGATCGAACGCGTGGCGGCGGCACGGGGCGCCGAAATCGTGCTCGAAAAGGTCGAGGACATGCCGACGATCGCAAGCTTCGGCGTACTGTCGACGCCGGCGGTGGTGATCGACGGCACGGTCGTGCACGCCGGCGGGGTACCGAACGAAACCGCGGTCACAGGCTGGTTCGGCGGCTGAGCGCCCCCGCCCCGGCGCGGTGGCCGGGGGTACTCAGATCTGCTCGAACACGTCCTTCAACAGCCAGGTACCGACCTCGTTGTACTCGCCGATCTCGACGCCGAGTCCGGCGCCCGCAGATGCGGTCGCACCGAGCAGCCGCTCCTGGCCCTGCCGCGGATCGTAGTAGCTGTACCACATGCCGATGCCGATGCTGACCGCGGCGCTGACCGATGTCGTGAAGCCCTGGGCATAACCGCTCTCGAAGGCCCCCTTCCAGGCGCCGACGGTGACCGCCGCATCGATGCCGGCCGAGAGGCCCTTGGAGATGCCGCCGGACTCGTAGGGCTTGATCCGACCTTCCGCGAAATCGATGGCAATGCCGAGTTCGCCGCTGCCGCCGACACCAAGCTGCACGTCGCCGCCGAAGCCGATCGAAATGGAACGGTTGCCGGCCTCGCGGGCAGCCGACTGGAAGGCCCGGAACGAAGGCAGGCCGCGAAGGTATTCGTAGGCTTCGCGCCAACGGCCGGTCTTGAACAGGACCTTGACGTTGCGCGTCCTGCCACGGCGCACGTCGTCCAGCAGCGCGGTCGCCAGTTTCTTCATTGCGCCGCTCATGAACCGGTAGCCGGGCGCGTCACGCCGGGCGGCCGCACGGATGTCGAACGGCGGCGCGCACAGCTTGGCCGAGCGGAAACCCAGCAGGCTGGCGAACAGGTTCTTTTCGGGCGGTTGCTTGGCAAGCCTGAGTCCGTGATCGCAGGGCTCGACCGCACGGCACTTGCCGGTGTCGACGCCGGCGGCATGGATCCGCTCGAAGCCCTTCGGGCAGGCCATGCAACTGCCGCCGCCCTTGGCCATGTGAAACTGTCCCGGCGGGCAGCCCCAGGCCCGCTTCTGGTAGCTCGCACGAACCCACGGCCCGGTCAGCGACTTGCGCTTTCGGCAGGCCTTCGGATGGTCCATGCGGCGGGTCGGCGACGCCCGGACATAGCCCTTGGGGCAGGTCCAGCACGAGCCACCCTTCAGCGAGGAGAAATACGATTGCTTGCCCGGGCAGCCGAGTTTGCGGGCTTTCCCCATGCGTTTGGCGTCGACCGTTGCGCACGGCGCTTCGCCCTCGCCGCCACAGCCACGGGCGCTGGGCTTCTTCGGCTTCGGTCGCGGCGTCGGTAGCACCGCCACCGGCGGCGGTTTCACCGCGAGCGCCAGTTCGCGCCGATAGCGCGCCGGATCGTCGAGTGCGATGGGGATGAGTTGATAACGGACCGCGCCCAACGCCGTGCCGACCGAGACGTCGATGCGCTTCCCCGCGAGGCGTCCTTCGAAGCGCCCGGCCAGCGGCAGATCGTCGGCACCGAAGCGGCCCGCCCCAGTGCGCACGACGTTGCGCAACACCACCATGCCCGGCTGGATTTCATAAAGGCCGAGATGCGCCCAGGGATCCAGCGCCCAGGCGCGGCCGCGTTCGATGCGGATGCGCTTGTTGATCGTCGAGATGGTCCACACCCCGTCGATCGCGGCGGCCTTGCCTGGCGCGACGTCGGCCTGTCTGGGCAGGCTGCCCGGCGGCAGCGAGCCGGGCTTGTAGGGCGCCGGGGCACAGGCGGCGAGAAGCAGCAAGACAAGGCCGGCCAGCCAGCCGGGCAGCAGCCGGGCCCCACGGGCCGGGACGGAGCGTTCTGACATCGATGCATTCCTGCAAATCAATCCCGGAGATGTAGCACCGCAACCGATCTCCCTGCAAATTCTGCGTGCCGATCGCCGTGACAGGGTTGGCCGAGCCGGGCCGCCAGCCCGGGGCGACGAACGCTCAGTGGGCCTCGTCCCAGTTGGCGCCGACGCCGACCTCGGCCAGCAGCGGCACCGCGAGTTCGGCGACGCCGGCCATCAGTTCGGGCAGGCGGACGCGCACGACGTCGAGCTCGTCGGCCGGCACTTCCAGCACCAATTCGTCGTGCACCTGCAGGATCAGGCGTGAGCCCAGGCCTTCTTCGCGCAGCCAGCGCGAGACGGCGATCATTGCGAGCTTGATCAGGTCGGCCGCGGTGCCCTGCATCGGCGCGTTGATCGCCGCGCGCTCGGCAGCCTGGCGGCGACCCACGTTGCTGGCGCGGATGTCGGGCAGGTGCAGCCGCCGACCGAACACGGTCTCCACGTAGCCCTGGTCGCGGGCCTCGCTGCGGGTGCGGTCCATGTAGGCGGCGACACCGGGGTAGCGGGCGAAATAGCGGTCGATGTAGGTTGCCGCCGCCGAGCGCTCGATGCCCAGATTGCGGGCCAGACCATGGGCGCTCATGCCGTAGATCAGCCCGAAGTTGATGACCTTGGCAGTGCGCCGCTGGTCGGCCACGACTTCGTCCGGTGCGACACCGAAGATTTCGGCGGCGGTCGCCCGATGAACGTCGTCACCACGCGCGAAGGCGGCGAGCAGGCCCTCGTCGCCGGAGAGGTGGGCCATGATGCGCAATTCGATCTGCGAGTAGTCGGCGCTGACGATGCGGCTGCCTGCCGGGGCGACGAATGCGGCCCGGATGCGACGACCCTCGTCGCTGCGGATCGGGATGTTCTGCAGATTGGGCTCGGAGCTGGCGAGCCGGCCGGTCACCGCCACCGCCTGGGAATAGCTGGTATGGACGCGCCCGGTAGCCGCGTTGATCGATTGCGGCAACTTGTCGGTATAGGTGCTCTTCAGCTTCGAGAGCATGCGATATTCCAGCAGCAGCTTGGGCAGCGGGTAGTCTTCGGCGAGCTTTTGCAGCACCTCCTCGTCGGTCGAAGGCTGACCCTTGGCGGTCTTCTTGACCACCGGCAGTTCGAGCTTGCCGAACAGGATCTCGCCAAGCTGCTTCGGCGAGCCGAGGTTGAACGGCTGGCCGGCGAGTTCGAAGGCCGTCTGCTCGAGCGCATGGAGCCGCTTGCCGATCTCGCCGGACTGGCGCGCCAGCAGTTCGGCATCGACCAGCACGCCGTTGCGCTCCATTTCCAGCAGTACCGCCATCACCGGCATCTCGATATCGCGGTACAAGGCCTCGAGCTTCGGCTCGGCCACCAGCCGGGGGTGCAGATGGTCATGCAAGCGCAAGGTGATGTCGGCGTCCTCGGCGGCATATTCGGTGGCACGATCGATTGCCACCTCGGCAAAACCGATCTGCTTGGCGCCCTTGCCGCACACCTCGCTGTAGGGAATCGTCGTGATCTCGAGGTGACGGCGCGCGAGGGAATCCATGTCGCGGTTCCGATCACTCTCCAGCACGTAGGACTCGAGCAGGGTGTCGTGACGGACGCCGCCGAGCCGGATGCCGTGGTTGGCGAGCACATGGGCATCGTACTTGAGGTTCTGGCCGACCTTGGCGTGGTCGTCGGCCTCCAGCCACGGCCTGAGCCGCGCCAAGGCCCGGTCGAAAGGCAACTGGTCCGGCCCGTCCGGCGCCTGGTGGGCCAGCGGCAGGTAGGCTGCTTCGCCCGGCGTCACCGCGAACGACATGCCGACCAGGCGGGCGGCCATGGGATCGAGGCTGGTGGTCTCGGTGTCGAAGGCCGTGAGTCCGGCAGCCTCGATCTTCGCCAGCCAGGCGTCGAGCGCGGCTTCGTCGAGGATCGCGACATAGTCCCGCGCGGGCTGGGCCGCACTCGCATCGCTCGGCGGTTCGCCGGCAGGCGGATCGACGGCCTCGCCGCGCTCGAGTTCGGCCAGCCAGCTGCGGAACTCGAGCCGGCCGTACAGATCGACCAGGCGGTCCCGGTCACGCGCGCAAGGCGCCAGCGCATCGACCGTCATCGGCAGAGCGACGGCGGTATCGACGGTCACCAGCCGCCGTCCGAGGGGCAAAAATTCCAGGTGCTTGCGGAGATTTTCGCCGACCTTGCCGCCGACCTCCTCGGCACGCGCCATCAGCCCATCGAGGTCACCGAATTGGGCCAGCCACTTGACCGCGGTCTTGGGCCCGCACTTCTCGACGCCGGGGACGTTGTCGACGCTGTCGCCGACCAGCGCCAGATAGTCGACGATGCGCGCCGGCGGCACCCCGAACTTGGCCTCGACACCGGCCTCGTCGAGGACCTCCTCGCTCATCGTGTTGACCCAGCGCACGCCGGGCCCGACGAGCTGGGTCAGATCCTTGTCGCCGGTCGAGATCACGACCTCCCAGCCGGCCTCCGCGGCCTCACGGGTCAACGTGCCGATGACGTCGTCGGCCTCGACCCCGTCGACGCACAAGAGCGGCCAGCCCTCGGCGCGGATCGCCTCGTGCAGGGGTTCGATCTGCGCGCGCAGCTCGTCCGGCATCGGTGGCCGGTTTGCCTTGTACTGGGGGTACCAGTCGTCACGAAAGGTCTTGCCCTTGGCGTCGAACACGCAGGCGCGATATTCCGCCTTGTAGTCGGCGATGAGCCGCCGTAGCATGGACAACACCCCGCGCACCGCGCCGGTGGGCTCGCCGGCGGCAGTGCGCAGGTCCGGCAGGGCATGGAAGGCGCGGTAGAGATAGCTGGAACCATCGACCAGCAGCAACGTGGGCATGGGCAATATCCGTGGCAGGCACCGAATCCGGCGGCAGGGGTCCAAACTCCCGACCGGCGCCGGCAGGAGGCCCCCACGAACACCACGAGCGAGACATGAGCGCCAAGGAAAAACTCCCCCGGATGGCCCCCAACGGCACCCAGCCGAGATACAACGCCCGCGAGTCGTGGCGGATCTTCGGAATTATGTCAGAGTTCGTCGAGGCCACCGAACGGCTCAACGCGATCCGTCCGGCGGTGTCGATCTTCGGCAGCGCCCGCACTCCGGCCGACCACACGTACTACATCCTGACCGAGAAGATCGCGCGGCTGCTCTCCGACGCCGGCTTCTCGGTGATCTCCGGTGGCGGCCCGGGCATCATGGAGGCCGCCAACAAGGGGGCCTACTTCGGAAAGAGCCCATCGATCGGGCTCAATATCCAGTTGCCGATGGAGCAGGGCGCCAACCCCTATCAGGACATTTCCCAGACCTTCCAGCACTTCTTCGCGCGCAAGTTCATGTTCGTCAAGTTCGCCTCGGCCTACGTCGTCATGCCTGGCGGCTTCGGCACCCTCGACGAACTGCTCGAGGCGATGACCCTGATCCAGACCGGCAAGAGCCGACGCATCCCGATCATCCTGGTGCACCGGCCGTTCTGGCAGGGCCTCCTCGACTGGTTCCGCGACCGCCTGGTGAGCGAGGCGATGATCAACCCGGAAGACCTCGACCTGATCCAGCTCATCGACGAACCGGAGCAGGTCGTGGAAGCAATCTTCAAGCACTACGAAACCCGGGGATTCCTGCCGCTGCCGGAGGAACACGAACTGATGCTGAACCTGTGAGCGGGCGTGCCGCCGGCCCGCGTTTGCTAGAATCGCGCCCTTGTCCTGTGGAGTCCGCCATGCGCATTGCATCGTTCGCGCTGTTCGCCGCCCTCGCCGCACCGGCCTGGGCGCAGGAGTCCGGCCCGTCCGCCGCCGAAGTACCGCCTCCGCCGCCGATCATCGAAGGCGACGAGGTGGAGCCGGAAGTCACGATCCTCAAGCGCGGCGAGGATACGGTCGAGGAGTTCCGCGTCAACGGCCGGCTCTACATGATCAAGGTGACGCCGCCCCACGGCGTGCCCTATTACCTGGTCGATCGCCGCGGCGAGGGCCAGCTCGAACGCATGGACACGCTCGAACCGGGCACTTCGGTACCGATGTGGGTGCTCAAGCGTTGGTAGTGCAGGAGCCGGGATGTCGGTCTTCACTCCGGTCACGGTAGAAGCGCTCTCCCGCTGGCTCGAAAACTATGCCGTGGGGCGCGTGGTCGAGTTGCGCGGCATTGCCGCGGGCGTGCAGAACAGCAATTTCTTCGTCACCACGACCCTCGGTCGCTACGTGCTGACCCTGTTCGAGACCATGGACCGTTCGGAGCTGCCCTATTACCTGCACCTGATGGCCCATCTCGCGCGTCACGGCCTGCCGGTGCCGGCCCCGATCGCGGACCGCGACAACGAATACCTGGGCACCCTCGCCGACCGGCCGGCGGTGCTCGTGGCACGCCTCAGCGGACAGTCGGTGATGGAACCGAGCCCGGCCCATTGCGCCCGGGTGGGCGCGATGCTGGCCGGTCTCCACCTCGCCGGCGTGAGCTACGGCCGGCGCCAGGACAATCCACGCTGCGCCACCTGGCGGGCATCCACCGCCGAGGCCGTGCGGGAATTTCTGCCGGCCGACGAGCGCGATCTGCTCGACCGGCAGATCGCTGCCGAAGCCCGTCGCGAAGACGATCTCCTGCCCCAGGGCGCGATCCACGCGGATCTGTTCCGCGACAACGTACTCTGGGACGGCGAGTTCATCGGCGGCGTCATCGACTTCTATTTCGCCGGCCACGACAGCCTGCTGTTCGACGTCGCGGTCACCGCCAACGACTGGTGTACCGCCACCGGCGGACGCTTCGACCCGGCGCGCATCGACGCCTTCCTCACCGCCTACGCCGCCGATCGCCCGTTCACCGAAGAGGAGCGCGCGCAGTGGCCCTCGATGCTGCGCACCGCTGCACTGCGCTTCTGGCTATCCCGTGCGGCGGATTACCATTTGCCGCGCGACGGCGAGATGGTGCTGGTCAAGGATCCGAACGAGTACCGCGACCTGCTGCGCGCGAGAAGCGCCGAGATTCCGCCACTGCCGGCCTGAGCCCCCCGTACCCCTTTTGACCGAACGACGATGCAAGCGAACAGACTCCCCACCGGGCATGGCCTGACCTGGATCCGGCAGGGTTTCGACCTGTGGAAGAAGAACCCGGCGCTGATGACCTTCCTCAGCTTCGGCTACCTGCTGCTGGTGGCGCTGATCAGCGTCGTCCCGCTGATCGGCCAGCCGGCAGCCACACTGATGATGCCGGCGCTCTCCCTCGGCGTGCTCAACGGCGGCCGTGCGATCGCCCGCGGCCAGCGCGGTGGACCGGACCTGATCCTGTCGGGCTTCCGCAGCAATCTTCCGACCCTGGTGACGATCGGCGGCATCTACCTGGTCGGCAGCCTGCTGGCGCTGTTCGCGACGGCGCTCGGCGACGGCGGCCTGCTGCTCGAAGTCATGACCGGCAAGCGCGAAGTCGACGCCTCGCTGGCCGAGCAACCGGGCTTCCTGGCCGCGGTGATGATCGGTACGGCAGCCTCGACACCGGTGATGATGGCCTACTGGTTCGCGCCGATGCTGGCCGGCTGGCACGGCCTGTCGGCGCCCAAGGCCATGATCTTCAGCATCATCGCCTGCACCCGCAACTGGAAGCCGTTCCTGGCCTATGGCATCGGCCTGACGATGATCGCCGTGATCCTTCCTGCGCTCGCGATCGCCGTCATCGGGATGTTCTCGCCGACCCTCGCGGCGTTGATCTCGGTTCCCCTGCCGCTGATCATGGTGCCGATCGTGTTCGCCACCTTCTATCCCAACGTGCGCGACATCTTCGGCGACGACGCAACGCCGCCGGCCAATGACTGAGCGCCGTCCGATCGGCCTGCTCGGCGGAACCTTCGACCCGATCCACAACGGCCACCTGCGCCTCGCCGAGGAAGCCGCCGAAGGGCTGGGGCTGGCCGGCGTTCGGCTGATTCCGGCCGGGCAGCCGCCCCATCGCGATGCGCCGGCGACTTCGCCGCATCATCGCCTGGCGATGGCAGTGCTGGCCGCGGCGGCCAATCCGCTGCTCGACGTGGATCCGGCCGAGGTCGCCAGCCCCCGGCCGAGCTACACCATCGACACCCTAGAACGACTGCGCCGGGAACTGGGCGCGGAGCAGCCGCTGGTACTGATCCTCGGGGCCGACGCCTTTGCCGGTCTGACTTCCTGGCACCGCTGGCGCGAACTGTTCGCCTTCGCCCACGTCGCCATCGCCAACCGGCCCGGCCATGCCCCCCACGAGCGCCGCTGGCCGGCGGCGCTGGATCCGGCACTGGACGAGGCCTGCACGCCGCGCCTGACCCGTGACGCCGCCGCCCTCGCGGCGGCACCGGCCGGCTGCGTGATGCCCTTCGAAATGACGCCGCTGGCCATCTCGGCGACCCGCATCCGCGCCCTGCTGGCCGGCGCCCACAGTGCTCGCTATCTGTTGCCGGACGAGGTTCTCGACTATATTGGGAAGCATTCGCTTTACCGCTGACACAATGGACATCAGGAAACTGCAGAAGATCGTCGTCGCCGCCCTGGAGGAAATCAAGGGCAAGGACATCGAAGTCATCAACACCACCCGCCTCACTGCGATGTTCGACCGCATCGTGATCTGCACCGGCGACTCCAATCGCCAGACCCGGTCGCTGGCCCGCAACGTCCAGGACAAGGTGCGCGAAGCCGGCGGACAGGTGGTCAGTGTCGAAGGCGAGGAATCCGGCGAATGGGTGCTGGTGGACCTGGGCGACCTCGTGGTCCATGTCATGCAACCGGCGGTGCGCAGCTACTACAACCTCGAGGAGTTGTGGTCCACCACGCCGTCGGCACGACGCCGGCTGGTGGGCGCTTCGGCGGACGAGTCCTAGCGCGGGCGCGGATCGATGCGCCTGCTGCTGGTCGCGGTCGGAACCCGCATGCCCGCGTGGGTCACCGAAGGGTTCGACGAATTCGCCCGCCGCATGCCCCGCGAGCTGTCCCTCGGACTGGTCGAGATCAAGGCCGAAAGTCGCACGACCGGGAAACCCGTGGATCTGATGCTGAAAGCCGAGGCTCAGCGTATCCGTGCGGCGTTGCCCGCGCGCTGCCGACGGGTGATTCTCGACGAGCGGGGCCGTGACACCACGACCCGGGCGCTGGCCAGCCGGCTGGAAGCGTGGATGGGCGGCGGCAGCGACGTCGCGCTGCTGGTCGGCGGGCCCGACGGGCTGGCACCCGAACTCAAGCAGGAAGCCGACGAATCGCTTCGCCTTTCGAGCCTGACCCTGCCCCACGCGCTGGTGCGCCCGCTGCTGGCCGAAGCGCTCTATCGCGCCTGGAGCGTGCTCGCGAACCACCCCTACCACCGCGATTGACGCACCCGAGCGCGGCGCCGCCGGTTGGCGCTATAGTGCGGAATTGTTGCAGAAGATTTTCGACACTGGGCCAGCGACTTCATGATTCCGCCGCGCATCTACCTCGCCTCGCGCAGCCCTCGCCGCCGCGAGCTGCTGCACCAGATCGGCGTCCATTTCGACCTGCTCACCTTCCGCGGCGGCGAACGCGGAGAGGACGCCGATCTGGACGAGACCCCGCTGGGTCACGAGGACCCCGAACGCTACGTCACGCGGCTGGCATTGACCAAGGCGGAATGCGGCGTGCGCCGCCTGGGCTGGCGCCAACTCACCCGCCGGCCGGTGCTGTCGGCCGACACCGCGCTGGAAGTGGACGGTCGCATCGTCGGCAAGCCCTCGGGTGCGCCGGAGGCAGCGCGTATCCTGGCCGGCCTCGGCGGTCGCCGCCACCGGGTGCTGACCGCGGTGGCCATCAGCGATGGCGAGCACACCCGCTGCCGGTTGAGCATCAGCGAGGTCAAGTTCCGCGAGTTGGCCGAAGAAGAGATCCGCCGGTACGTCGCCACCGGCGAGCCGCTGGACAAGGCCGGCGCCTATGGCATTCAGGGGCGGGCGGCGATGTTCGTCGAAGAGATTCGCGGCAGCTACAGTGGCATCATGGGCCTGCCGCTGTTCGAAACCGCAGAACTGCTGAGGGAATTCGACTACCCCTTATGATGATCCCGCTGACCATCCGCCACCCGGGCGGTCTCCGCGATGGGCGATCGGCAAGCCGTATCGTACGGCTTGCCCATCCCTCATTACCGGTCCAGTCATGCCCGAGGAATTTCTCGTCAACTTCACCCCCCAGGAGACCCGTGTCGCCCTGATGCAGAAGGGGATCGTGCAGGAGTTGCATGTCGAGCGCTCGGCCAGCCGGGGCATCGTCGGCAACATCTATCTCGGCCAGGTGGTCCGCGTGCTGCCCGGCATGCAGTCGGCCT
>JAGRFZ010000101.1:0-13896 GCA_020445785.1 Rhodocyclaceae bacterium | reverse complement strand
TGCACGTGGCCGACATCTGGAGCGAGCGCAACAACGGCGAATCGCCGAGGCCGATCGAGCGCATCCTGAGCGAGGGGCAGAAGATCACCGTGCAGGTGCTGAAGGACCCCCTCGGCACCAAGGGGGCGAGGCTATCCACCCAGATCAGCATCGCCGGGCGCCTGCTGGTCTATCTGCCACAGGATCGCCACATCGGCATCTCCCAGCGCATCGAGAACGAAGGCGAGCGGGAGGCCTTGCGCAAGCGCCTGTCCGCCCTGGTTCCGGAAGACGAGAACGGCGGTTTCATCGTGCGCACCATGGCCGAGAGCGCGTCCGACGACGAACTCGCCACCGACATCGCCTACCTGCGCAAGCTGTGGGGCGAGATCCACAACCATGCCGGCGACGCCCTCCCCCCGAAGATCCTCTACGAGGACCTCAACCTCGGCCAGCGCCTGCTGCGCGACCTGGTCAGTGCCGAGACATCCCGGATCGTGCTCGACTCACGCGAGAACCACCAGAAACTGACCGCATTCGCCACCGAATACATGCCCCGTGTGCTGCCGCTGCTGAACCACTACACCGGCGAGCGCCCCCTGTTCGACCTGTACGGCGTCGAAGACGAAATCGAGAAGGCCCTGGCCAGGCGTGTGGACCTGAAGAGTGGTGGCTACCTGATCATGGACCAGACCGAAGCCATGACGACGATCGACGTCAATACGGGCGGCTTTGTCGGCGCCCGAAATTTCGACGACACGATCTTCAAGACCAACCTCGAAGCGGCCCAGGCGATCGCGCGCCAGCTCAGGCTGCGCAACCTCGGCGGCATCATNNTCATCGACTTCATCGACATGGAAAGCCAGGAGCACCGCGACTCGGTGCTCGAGGAACTGAAGCGGGCGCTGTCCCGCGACCACACCAAGATGAGCGTCTCCGGCTTCACCCAGCTCGGCCTCGTGGAAATGACCCGAAAGCGCACCCGGGAATCGCTCGCGCACCTGCTGTGCGAGCCCTGCCCGACCTGCGAAGGGCGCGGTGAGGTCAAGACCGCGCGCACGGTATGCTACGAAATTCTGCGCGAGCTGTTGCGGGAGGCCCGCCAGTTCAATGCCCGCGAATTCCGGGTATTGGCAGCGCCCGACGTGATCGACCTGTTCCTGGACGAAGAATCCCAGGCACTGGCGATGCTCTCGGAGTTCATCGACCGCACGGTGTCCTTGCATCCGGAGGCGAGCTATACCCAGGAACAGTACGACATCGTGCTGCTATGAGCGAAAGTCCCAGCCTTCCGCGGCCGACCGAACCGCGACCCCAGGACTTCGGCTCGACCGCGACGCGCTATTTTGCCGCGACCCGACCCGCCTTCCTGACGATCACCCTGGTCGGCTGCCTGATCGGCTTCGCCACGGCCCATCGTGCGGGAGTCCCCTTCGACCTCCCGGGGGCGCTGCTGACCATGCTGCTGGCGCTGCTGGTGCATGCCGGGGCCAACGTCGTCAATGATGCCTGCGATGCCGACAATGGCAGCGACGATGCCAACCGGACGCGGCTCTACCCCTTTACCGGCGGCAGCCGCATGATCCAGAACGGCGTGCTCGACCGGAACGAGACCGCCCGCTTGGGTCAGTGGCTGCTGCTGATCGTGATTCCGGCCGGCATCTGGCTGGCCTGGCGCAGCGGCAGCGGTCTGCTGGCGATCGGTGCGGCCGGGCTGTTGGTCGCCTGGGCCTATTCGGCGCCGCCACTGCGCCTGATGAGCCGAGGCCTGGGCGAATTGGCGATCGTGGCCGCCTGGCTGCTGGTGGCGGTGGGCGCCGACTACGTCCAGCGCGGGCATTTCGACGTCCTGCCCGCGGTGGCCGGTCTGTCGTTTGCGATGCTGGTCGGCGCGCTGCTCTATATCAACCAATTCCCGGACCGCAGCGCAGACGGCTCCGCCGGCAAGCGCACACTGGTGGTGCGGCTCGGCCCGGAGAACGCGCGCTGGGGTTACCTGCTGCTGGTCCTCGCCGCCTACGGCTGGCTGATTCTCCAGGTCGGTCGCGGCGCCCTGCCCCAGGCCTGCGCCGCCGCCGCGTTCACGATCGTCCTCTCGCTGCCCGCCGGTCGCGCCCTGCTGGCCCACGCGGACGCACCAGAGCAACTGCGCCCGGCGATCCGCCAGACCGTGCTGGCGGCACACGTGCACGGCTTGGTGCTTGCCGCCACGATCGCCTTCGGCCGTGGCGGGGAGTGGTTTCCGCGATGATCCGATTCGAACCCGAGCGCTGCAAGGCGATCATCTTCGACATGGACGGCGTGCTGCTGGACTCCGAACGCATCGCCTACGACATCGGGCGCCAGATTTGCGAGGACATGAACCTACCATGGCGCCACGAGGTGGCGATGCAGATGATCGGCCGCAATTCCCGCGAATTCGAAAGCCTGCTCAAGGGCGCCTACGGCGATGATTTCCCGGTCGCCGAGCATCAGCAGGAGTTCGGCCGCCGCTACGAAGCCCTGATCGCCGAAGGCCGCGTGCCGCAGAAGCCCGGCGTAGACGCCTTCTTCGCCCGGCTCGACGAGATCGGCCTGCGCCGGGTCGTCGCCACCTCGACGCGACGTAGTCGTGCCCTGCCCAAACTCGAGGCCGCCGGACTGCTGGCGCGCCTCGACGGCGTCGTCGCCGGCGACGAGGTGATCCGAGGAAAACCGGCGCCGGACATCTTTCTGGCCGCGGCCGAGCTGCTTGGCCGCCGGGCCGACGAATGTACGGTGATCGAGGACTCCAATGCCGGAGTGCGTGGCGCCCTGGCCGCCGGCGCCCAGGTCGTGATGGTGCCCGACATGCTGCTGCCCGCGCCGGACTTGGCGGCCACCCGCATCTCGATACTGCCCTCGCTCGACGCGGTCAGACGACTGTTCGACGCCCTGTGAGCGACCCGCACCCGGCCGGCAGGTCCGGTCTCAAGCCCGGCGCTCCCGCAGCCGACATATCCCAGGAACACCGAGGCAGCCTGCGCCGGATGCGGCCTTCCGGCCGGATCGACCAAGCGACAGGGCTGTTCGGCGTCATGACGTGACGATTACACTGTTGCCGGGTCGTCGCCTGGTCGAGGAGATGCTGTGCAATTGATTGGCATGATGGATTCCCCGTTCGTGCGCCGGTGCTTCATCGTGGCGCAGCGCTTGGGAATCCGGCTGGAGCACCGCCCCCTTTCCGTGTTCCGCGACTTTTCCGAGTTCCACGCGATCAACCCGCTGGTTCGGGCACCGACCCTGATCCTCGACGACGGCAGCACCCTGGTGGACAGCTGCCTCATCATCGAACACCTGATGAGCCTCGACCCGCAATACGCGCTGATGCCGCAGGATGCCGCCGATCGCTTGCAATGCCGCCAACTGACCGGCCTCGGCCTGTCGCTGTGCGACAAGGCAGTGCAGCTCTACTACGAACTGGGCGTGCGCCCCCAGACCCTGCGCTGGCCCGAGTGGATCACCCGTTGCACCGGGCAGTTGCGCGACAACGCGGCGGTGCTCGAGCAGCAGGCCGAATGCGGCCAGGCCTGGCTGCACGGCGCCACCCCGCTCCTGTCGGACATCACCATTGCGGTGGCCTGGCGCTTTACCCATCACGTCCTGCCACACATCCTCGATGCGGCGGAATACCCCCGCCTCGGCGCACTCTCGGAACGGGCCGAGGCGCTGCCCGAGTTCGTCGCAGCGAGTTTCGAATGAGAGTGGACGGCCCCCACGCTCGCTTCGTTCGCGGAGGATCGGCTTGGCACTGCCGATCCGCTACGCGGGCGCGAAGCCATGCTTCGCGAAACCCCCGCTTCGCCCCCCCGAGGGGGCTGAAGTCCGCATCAGGGGCGGCCCCCCGGCGGAAGGTCTGGGACGGCCCCCACGGGCACTGCGTTCGCGCAGGATCGGCTTGGCACCGCCGATCCGCCACGCGGGCGCGAAGCCATGCTTCGCGAAACCCCCGCTACGCCCCCTCGGGGGGACTGGAAACCTTGCTGGGGTGGGTCGGTGGGGGAGTCGAAGTGCAGGAGGGAGCCGGCGGATGATCGGGCGGATTCGTGGAACCCTGGCGGAGAAGAATCCGCCGGGCATCCTGGTGGATGTCCAGGGCGTCGGCTACGAGATCGACGTGCCGATGAGCACCTACTACGGCCTGCCCGACTGTGGGCAGACGGTGACCCTGTTCACCCATTTCGCGGTGCGGGAGGACGGGCAGTTCTTGTACGGCTTCGCGAGCCGCGAGGAGCAGGCGACTTTTCGCCAGTTGCTGAAGGTCTCGGGCATCGGGGCACGCACCGCGCTCGCGGTGCTCTCGGGCCTGTCGGTCGGCGAGTTGCGCAACGCGATCGCGCTGCAGGAGGCAGGCCGGCTGGTGAAGATTCCGGGCATCGGCAAGAAGACCGCCGAACGGCTGTTGCTGGAGTTGCGTGACCGGCTCGGGCTGGGCCTGCCGGCTGCGGAGACGCCCGGCGTGGCGCCGCCCGGAAACCGCGCCTCGACGCCGGATGCCCGCAACGACGTGGTGCACGCCCTGATGGCACTGGGCTACAGCGAAAAGGAAGCCCTGCGCGCGAGCGAGGGGCAATCGTCGGACGGTGACGTCTCGGACGGCATCCGGGCCGCCCTGAAGAAGTTGTCGAAAGGCTGAGCGCGGCGCCGGTCGCCGGGCTCACTCGACGGCGATGGTCCCCATCATGCCACCGGCGGCATGGGCCAGGATGTGACAATGGAACATCCATTCGCCCAGGTTGTCGGCGACGAAGGCCACGTCCACCGATTGCCGCGGAGCCATCAGCACCGTATCGCGCCAGTCCTGCTCGACCAGCGGCTGTCCATCGACGCCGATGACCCGGAAGAAGTGGCCGTGCAGATGCATCGGGTGGGCGAAGTCGGTCTCGTTGATCAGGCGCAGCACGACATGATCGCCCTTCTTCACGTAGAGCAAAGGCTCGTGCAACAACGCGTGCTCGTGCTGGGCGCTGAAATTCATGGTCCAGGCAAGCTTTTCCTTTTCCATGATCTCCTGGATGTTGGTCGGCTTGCCGTCGATCATGCCGATCACCGGCGAGCCGCGCATGCCCCCCTGGAACACGATGTAGTGGTCGATCGCCTTGGCCACGTCGGGCTCCGGCAGATCATTGGCGGCCAACTGAATCGGCGCGCCGAGCGGCTTGTCGCGAACGGGGGCGGCATCGAGATAGCTGATCCGGGCGACCTGGCCGCGACTGCGCCGGTCCACATCCATGAGCTTGTGCTCGCTGCCCGGCGCGGCCATGAAATCCACTACCAGGTCCACACGCATGCCGGGGCCGAGATCGACGGTCTCGAGTTCGCGCGGCTTGATCGCCTGGCCGTCGAGCGCCACCGCGTGCAGGCGGTGGCCAGCCAGGCGCAGTCGGAAGATGCGTGCCGAAGCGGCATTGATCAGGCGCAGACGCACGCGCTCGCCCGAACGCACCGCTAGTGCCACGTCGTTTCCGGCCTGCTGGCCATTGACCAGTACGACGTTGCCGAGACGGCCGTCGTTGGCGATGTCGAGCACGCGCCCGAAGTCACCGACCTGACGTCCGTTGGCGCCGATGCGCACGTCCGATAGCACCCAGACCACTTCGCGGTCCACCTCGATCGGGGCGTCCTCCTCGACGATCAGCGGCCCGTAGAGGCCTCGCGGCACCTGCTCGAAGCTGGTCTGGTGCGGGTGATACCAGAAGGTGCCGGAATCCTGCACCTGGAATTCGTAGCGGTACATCTCGCCCGGCTTGATCGGGTACTGGGTGACGTAGGGCACGCCATCCATCGCATTCGGCACGCGCAGACCGTGCCAATGCACGGTCGTGTCGACACCGACCAGATCGTTGTTGGCGACGACCCGGACCCGGTCGCCCTTGCGAAAACGCAACTCCGGCCCCGGCACCGAGCGGTTGAAGCCCCAGAAATCGGTCATCGGCCCACCGCGCGTCAGCGCCTGCTCGAAATGGCCGGCGTTGAGCACGAAGTCGTGGCTGGCACCGGCCGCTCGGGCCAGGCCCGGGGGCAATGCCGCCAGACCCGCAGCGGCGGCACCCGTCTTGAGGAAATCCCTTCTGCTCGTCGTCATCTCCGTCGTCCCCCGGTGGCGGGCACCAGCCCGCCCGCCGCTATCGGCTGGATTGTTCGTACATCCGGATCACGCGCTCGCTGGCCTCGAGAATCGACTCGGTGGCCTCGGCTACGATCAGGCGGTACGAACTCGCGCCCTCGGCCGCGATCGCGGTCTGCAACCATTCCCATTGCAGGGCCATCTCATCGAGCTCACGGCGGATCTCGTCGGTGTTCTCGTGCTGCGAGCGCAGGCGCTCGAGGCCACCCGAGAACTCATTGACCGCAACGTCCAGCTCCTCGCGCACGGTGGGCGACTCGACGCCCCAGCTCACCAGCATGTACGCCTTGGCGATGCGCTGGCACAGGGCGCTCTGCCGGCCGGCCAGCGTCACCAGGCGATTGCCCGGCGTATCGGCGATGTCCTGGAGTCGTTGCAGCAACCGCTTGGCGGCGAGATCCACCTCGTCGGTCTGGCGCGACAGCGACAGCGCCCGATCGCGCGAGACCGGCTCCATCGCACCGCTCTTCAGCGGCTGCCACGCCAGCGCCAATTCGGAAAGGGCCTTCTGGGTGCCGTCGTCCCCGGCACTGCGGTCGAGCGCTCCGAGGTTCGAATCGAACCCCGCCAGCGCGTTCGTGAGCTGGTTCATCGCGGCGGTCGGCAGCACGTTGAGGCCGATCTGGCTATAGGCCTTGACCACCCGTTGGGCAAGCATGCGCTGCTGGCTGGCCAGGCCGACCGAGCCTTGGTCGGCCACCACCGGTCCGGCGAGCACCGCGGCGGCCAGTGCCAGCATCCACACCCATCGCGCCTTACGCTTCTTCACCGTCATCCCAATCCTCTCGTTCCGATCTGGTGCGCAGGCCGGCACACTTGCCGCCCCCTTCCTTCAGAAAACGGGAACGCCCATCGACTGCAGGGCCCGGTTCAACTGCTTGGTGGCCTCTTCCATCAGGGTCACCGCTTCCGAGTACTTGCCGGCGTCGGCATGATTCTCCGCCTCGAGCTTGAGCCGGCGTCCTTCGCCGACGAAGCGATCGACGAGCTGTCGCCGGCCGCCTTCGGCACGGCCCTCGCCGATCATCATGTCCACCATGATCTGGTTGCTGCCGAAGCGCTTCTGCTCGTAGGCGTATTCCTCGGCCGGCGTTTCGAAGTTGAGCGACAGCACCACCTCCTGGCCGGCTCGCAGGCGCGAGAGCTCCTGGACCGCGACCTTGTAGGCATCCGCCATGTGCTTGTTGGCCTCTCCGAGACGCCCGGCGCCGGACAGCTTGTCGGCTTCGGCGGCGAGGCGATCGATCTCGCCGAGCACCCGCTTTGCGTCCTTCTCGAGCCGAGGATCGCCGGTCAGATCCGCGACCGCGGCGCGGTAGGTTCGCACCTGCTCGGTCATGTCGGCCAACTGCTTGCGCTGGGCACTGTCCGACAGACCGCCTTCGGACGACAGCCGGCGCGACGCCGAGGACGCGGACTTGAGCGCCGCGTCGAGGGCTCCCGCTGCATCGTCCAGGCGCCCTTCGTCGATCGCCTTGCGGGCATCGTCGAGCAGGCTCTTGCCTTTCTCGACGAGCATCGGCGTTTCCGCGTCGCGACCGTAGGCCGAACTCTTGGCCGCCGGAGAATTGACCAGCATCTCCACCAGCCGGAACTTCTGCTCGATCAGCCTTCTGCGCTGCTCGTCGTCCACGCCGGACTGGGCAGAGACCGCGCCGGTGATCAGCAGCAGAGTCGCCAGCGCCAAAAAATTCCTGATCATGAGGCCATCCTGAAAATCCTAGGGTTCGGGGCCACCGGGAATCTTACACGCCCGGGGTGGATCACTCAGCGCACGATATTGATCGAAGTCAACGCTCCTGCGGTTCACGGCGGTACGCACTCGCAATGGGCGTACATGTGGCCGGGGTCGTTCCATTGCACCAGCGAGCCCAGTTCGCCGACGATTCGCGTGACGAGTCCGGCAAGGCCTGCGGCTTGGCTTCGGTCGGGGCCTTCGAGCCCCAGCGCATGGAGCAATCGCTCGAGGATGCGCTCGCGGGCATCGAGTTCGGGTTCGACCCACTCGACCCGATACGCATCGAGGCCCGCACGTGCCGCCGCCGACGCGAGCGCTGCGTCGAGCCCACCGAGGTGGTCCACCAGGCCGTGCTCGAGCGCCTGAGCACCACTCCAGACCTGGCCCTGGGCGACCTGTTCGACCGCTGCCGCATCCATCTCGCGAGCGCTCGCGACGAGCCCGACGAAGCGCCGGTAGCCATGCTCGATGCTGCTCTTCAATGCGGACGACATCGGCTCCGACAGGGGACGTCGCGGATCGAGGCCGCCGGCGATTGGCGAGGTGCCGACGCCATCGACACTGAGTCCGCCTCGTGCCAGCAGCCCGGACAGGTCGGGAAACATGCCGAAAATGCCGATCGAACCGGTCAAGGTCGAGGTGCCGGCCCAGATCTCGTCCGCCGCCAATGCAACCCAGTAGCCACCGGACGCGGCAACCGAACTCATCGACGCGACCACCGGCTTGCCCGCCTGGCGGATCAGATCGACCTCGCGCCGAATGCGCTCCGAGGCGAACACGCTGCCACCGGGACTGTCGATGCGCAGCACCACCGCCTTGTAGGCATCGTCGTCGCGCACGCGGGCGAGCATACCTGCGACGGTCTCTCCGGCGGCGACCCCGACCGGGCTCTCGCCGTCGACGATGGCGCCCTGCACCGCCACCACGGCGATGCGCTCGCCCGCCGGCGGCCGCTGGGCCCGGGTTCCGGACAGGTAGGCACCCAGCACCGTCCGCCGCGCCGCCTTGCCGTCGTCGAGCCGACCGAAGCGCGCGACCTGCAACTCCTGCCACTGATCCGGTGTGAGCAGACCATCCACCAGGCCGGATTTCAGCGCCAGCTGCGCGGCATCGCCGCCCGCGGCCGCCAGCCGCTGCGGATAGTGGGCGATCAAGTCGCCGAATTCGTCCGCAGAAATCTGACGGCGAGCGGCGGCACCGCCGAGCCACTGTCCCCATAGGCCGTCGAGCAGGCGCGCCGTTGCCTCGCGGTGTGGCGCCGACATCGATTCGCGCGTGAACGGCTCGACGGCCGACTTGTGTACACCGACGCGAAACACGTTGATGCGGATATCGAGCTTGTCGAACAGGCCCTTGAAATAAGTTGGATAGCTGGCGAAACCGTGGGCCAGGACGAAGCCGTCGGGCGCCATGTACACTTCGTCGGCCTGACTCGCAAGGAAGTACTGGGCCTGGGTGAACCGGCTGCCCCAGGCCAGCACCGGCTTGCCGGGCGCGGCTTCGCGAAAGCGGGTGATCGCGTCGGCGAGTTCCTGCAGCTTGGCGAGTCCGGCCGTGGCCAGCGCATCGGTCTCGATCACGACCCCTCGGATGCGCCCATCGCGGGCCGCCGCGTCGAGGGCCTCGACCACCTCGTGCAGTGGCGTCTGGCTCGGATGGGCGCCGCGGCGCAGCAGCGCCAGGGGATCGGCCACCGCGACCTGCTCGACGAGTTGCCCCACCGGGCGCAGCAGCAGAGCCGAGCCGTCGACCACGGGGTCCGGACTGCGGGCCAGCAGTGCCGCCAGCACGACCGCCAGCACGAGCAGGAAGATCAGATTGACGACGAGGCGTCGCAGCCCGTTGATCGTCGCCCAGGTGCCGCATGCCAGGCGCATCAAGACGCCTCTTTCGCGATTGCTCATCGCCTGCCCCGCCGGTTGGATGCCCCGATTATGCCCGTACCCGAAAATTTGGCGCGGGATCGGCCTTCCTATACGCTGGCGATCAACGACCGACAGCCGACCTGGATGCATCCGATGGCCCCGCGAACCGGACGTGCCCTGCTGCTGGGCGCCCTGCTACTCTCCGCCTGCGCCAGCCCGGTGGTCCAGCCGCCGGGAGACCTGCGCGTGATCGTTCGCTTCGGCCAGAGCACGGACCCCGTCGATCCGGCACTGCTCGGCCGCCTGTCGGCTGCCGCTCGGAGCGACGTGCGACCGTCGGCGAGGATCACGGATACGGAATCCGCATATTGGCTGCGTTGCATCCCGAGTGATCCTTTCTGCGAGGAAATCATGCTGCGCCTGCTGGCGGTGCCGCCGGTCGATGAGATCATTCCCGACCGCTATCGCTACCCTTCGGAACCCACACGATGAAATGGCTTTTCAGGTTGTTGCTGGCGCTGCTCACGACGGCCGCCTGTACTACGGCACTCGCCGACGCACGGGTGATCGTCAAGCTTCGAGGCCAGGTCGACGGACTCCGTCAGGCCCAGGCCGTCGAACGCACGCATTCGCTGGCGCAGCAACTCGGCGTCGCGCTCGCCCATCACGGCCAACCCGCACCGGGCATGCTGGCGATTCGCGCGAGCGGCATTGCGACCGCAGAATTACTGGCGCGGCTGGCAAATGACTCGACCGTCGAATTCGCGGTCGAGGATCGCTTGCGCAAGGCCCGCGCCGTGCCCAACGACCCGCTGTACGCCAGTCAGTGGTATCTGCAATCGACGCAGCTTTCGGCGATCGACGCGGAGGGCGCCTGGGACATCGTCACCGGAGACGGCTCGATCGTGGTGGCGGTGCTCGACACCGGCATTCGCCCCGACCACCCGGACCTCGTCCCGAGCCTGGTGCCCGGCTACGACTTCATCACCGACGCCGCGCTGGCCGGCGACGCCGACGGTCGCGATGCCAACCCCACCGATGTCGGCGACTTCGTCGACGCCGCCGCACTGAACGATCCCGACCTGCAGGCGATCTGCAATACCGCCCTGCAGCTCCAGAACAGCAGCTGGCACGGGACCCGCGTTGCCGGGGTGCTGGCCGCCGCCGGAAACAACTCGAGCGGCATCGCCGGGGTCAGTTGGAATACCCGCATCCAGCCGGTTCGCGTGCTCGGCAAATGCGGCGGTTTCGACTCCGACATCATCGCCGCCATGCGCTGGGCCGGGGGCCTGTCGGTGCTTGGCGTCGACGACAATCCGACACCGGCCCGCATCATCAACCTCAGCCTCGGTGGCGAAGGCGCCTGCACCGCAGCCTACACCCAGGTGATCGAAGAATTGCGGGCCAACAACGTGCTGGTCGTGAGCTCCGCGGGGAATGAAACCGGACCGGTCGAGTCGCCCGCCAACTGCGCCTCGACCCTCGCCGTGGGCGGCCTGCGCCACATCGGCACCAAGGTCGGCTACAGCAGCCTCGGCCAGGAGGTCGACATCAGCGCACCCGCCGGCAATTGCGTCAATACCACGCTGCCCTGCCTGTTCCCGATCGACACCACCACCAACACCGGCACCACTTCCCCCGGCGCCGATACCTATTCCGACGGCAACGCTCCCAACATCGGCACCAGCTTCAGCGCACCGCAGGCGGCCGGCGTCGCGGCACTGATGCTGACCGCGAATCCCGCGCTCGGGCCCGACGACCTCACCGCCCGCATCATGAGCAGCGCCCGCCCCTTCCCGCAGGATCCGACGATCCCCACCTGCCCGGTCACCGCCACCGGCACCGACAACATCGGCCAATGCAACTGCACCACCATCACCTGCGGCGCCGGCATGCTCGACGCGCACGCTGCGGTCGCCGCGGCAGCCGCGCCGGTGGCGGCGATCAGCGCGCCGGCCACGGCCGACGCGGGCGCCACCGTCACGCTGGATGCCGCACCCAGCGTCGCGATGGCCGGGCGCACCATCGTCGCCTGGGCGTGGTCCATCGTCAGTGCGCCGGCCGGCGCCAGTCTGACCTCGGCGGATGCCGAACGTACCGGCCTGCAGCTACCGGTCGAGGGCAGCTACGTCGTGCGCGTGACGGTCACCGATTCCGCCGGCGCCAGTGACGAGGCGGTGCATTCGCTCACCGTGTCGGCAGCGGCACCGCCGCCCACCACCAGCGAACCGACCGGGAGCAGCGGCGGTGGCGGTGGCGGCACCGCCGGCTGGCTGCTGCCGCTATTGCTGCTCGTCGCCTGGCCGTGGCTGCACGGCAAGCCGGCAGGGCGCGGACACGACCCTAAAGAGATTCCATGCGACTCCGTTGACTGCAGGACACGCAACTGAGGAGTCGTGATGAAGCCGGGACCCGTGGAGCGTCGCAGTTCGCAACGCATCGTCACCCGCCAGCTCGGTCGGAACCGATTCTGGCTGTCCTGGTATGCGGGGCGCGTGCTGCTCGAAAACCTGTCGGTCGAGGGCTTTTCGATGAGCCTGTCCACGCCGCCGGCGAGCGATCGTCCGTTTGAGTTTCTGCTCGAGCGCGACGGTGTCCTGGGCGGGGTCAGCGGCCTCGCTCAGGTGGTCAACTACAGCAGCGACGTCAATGGCGGTATCGCCGGCTGCCGCTTCGTCACGATCAGCGAAGACGCCTCCGAACGCCTCACCGAATGGCTCGCAGGCCATGTGCTGGACGTCGCCGCGGTACCGGTGAGCGAGGTCGAAGCCGAGGACATCGTGCTCGGCCCTTCGATCGTCTGAGCCGGCGACCGCGGCGCGGTCAGCCCTTGACCACCATCACCGAACAGTCGGCCAGCTGGACCACCCGGGAGGCGCAGGAGCCGAGCAGGGTCTTTTCCAGACCTTTGGCGTGGGACGGAATGACGATCAGGTCGACACCGAGCCGCCCGGCCTGCCCGGCGATCTGTTCGGCCGGGTTGCCCTGGGCGATCAGCGGAACGGTGCGGACATCGGTCGGAAAGGTTTCGGCCAGATAGGCACGCAAGGTCTTGGCAACCTCCTTGGTGGCCTTTTCCATCGCCGAATCGGGAAAGAACGAAGCCACCAGGGGCATGCCGAAACCGGGAATCACGGTCAGCACGAACAGCTCCGCGCCATGGCGGACGGCCTCCTCGGCGGCGAAGTCGACCGCCTTCTTCGCCAGGCGGGTCTCTTGCAGGTCGATCGGCAACAGGATCTTCTCGATCATCGTCTTTCCCCGTACGAATGGGTCATACACCTGGCCACGGCGGGCAGATGGCGGCCTCAGCCGGCACCGGCCCTGCGCCGGCGCAGCTGCAACATCGCCACCAGCGCCAACAGCAATGTCGCCGGAATGAACATCAACTGTTTCGGCGGGCGGTCGGCCTCGACTCGGATATCGAGGATCTGCCAGTCGAAGTCGAGACCGGCCTGCTGCGCCGGGCTGCCGAACATGACGTTGTCGGCGATCACCTTTCCTTCATCGTCGACGCGGGTCTCCAGGCCGGCATTCATCAGCCGCTCACTGCCCGGGCCGGCCGGCCCCATCGGCAGTTGCACCGCCTTCTCGACCAGATCGCCATCGATCGTTTCGCCCTTGACCATCATCACCAGCTTGCCGTCGGGCGGCACCTGCTCGGCGAACTGGGCGATCTCGGTGGCCGGCAGCACATCGGTCGGCGCATACACCATGTCCCACCAGTAGCCCGGGCGGAAGAACGTGAAGGTGATGAGCAACAGCGCCGCCGACTCCCAGAGACGACTGCGGGTCAGCCAGTAGCCCTGGGTTGCGGCCGCGAACAACAGCATGCCGACCAGCGCGCCGACGATGACGACGATCAGTTCGAACCAGCCGTCGATGCCGATCAAAAGCAACTGCGTATTGAAGACGAACATGAACGGCAGGATCGCGGTACGGATGTCGTACATGAAGCCCTGGATGCCGGTCTTGATCGGGTCTGCCTTGGCGATCGCCGCCGCGGCAAAGGCGGCCAGTCCCACCGGCGGCGTGTCGTCGGCGAGAATGCCGAAGTAGAAGACGAACATATGCACCGCAACCAGCGGGATGATGAGTCCCTCGTTCGACGCCAGCGCCACCACCACCGGCGCCATCAGGCTGGACACGACGATGTAGTTGGCGGTGGT